>CAYJNJ010000011.1:0-58160 GCA_964371595.1 uncultured Bacteroidales bacterium
GGATAAGCCAAATAACCATGCCGTTGACCAGAACCTTGATGTTGAACTCAGGTGGGATATTTATTCCGATGCAGTCACTTATGAAATTGAGATTGATGATAATAATGATTTCAGTTCACCCATCTTCTTATCGTCACTTGACAATACTATTGATGCAGAAGAACTTCATTTCGGTGTAAAATATTACTGGCGTGCCAGGGCTCTTCATACAAGCGATATCTCTGATTGGTCGGAAGTATGGGATTTTACTACCGTCAATACAATTGAATTAACATCCCCTGCTGATAATTCAGTAGATGTGAATCTCTCTCCCCTGCTTGACTGGGAAGAAGTTACAGGTATTTCCAATTATTATATTGAGCTATCAGACAGGTTAGATTTTACAACTCTTGTTGTTAGCACCACCGCCCCGGCAGATCAAAGCAATGTCATTGTACCGTTATTACTGGATAAGGATAAATTATATTACTGGCGTGTCAGGGCAGAAAACGGACTTGATTTTTCAGGCTGGAGCCCTATCTGGAAATTTACGACCATACCTCCGGTTGGTATCAGCGAACCTTCATTTTCCAGTCTTTTCAGCATTTATCCAAATCCGGCTATAAACATTGTGAATATAGATGTGAAAGCAAGCAAAACCCTGAAGGTAACTATATCCGATGTGCTTGGTTACAATGTTGCTGAGCAGGAGATTATTGCAGGAAATGATCATCCGACAATACCTGTAGATGTTTCGTCCCTAAAGGAGGGCCTGTATTTAATCCGGATATCAAGTGAAGATGAAAGTTATACGAAGAAGATCGTGATAAAGAGGTAAAGTAATTCTTACCTGAATCAAAAAGGCTGCCTGGAAATGATCCCCGCAGCCTTTTTTAATTATACCTCTTTCCGAAGGAGAAATTAATATATAAGGTGAAGACGAAATTCTGGGCAGGGTTATAAGCCATGATCGGTATTGCCACAGGAAAATATTCAAATGTGCCGCCGGCTTCCAGGGCACGGATTTTAGTATTCAGCGTACCGAATTCGAAATTAAGACCGGCTTTGGCATAAACACCTGGATAAAACTTCAATTCCCCTAATCCGCTGGTGAAAGGGGCACGGCCGAAAATGAACTCTTCGCCATGCAGCGGGTTATCCGGATCATATTTTTGCTCAATTGTATAAAGTTGCCCCGGGACCCTGAATAGTAAGTAAACCGGTTTTGCAATCGCAAGGGTAAGCCCGCCCATATAAAGCAGCCGGAGTTCGACACCACCCCAGTAAGGCTTGCGGTTCAGCAGCTTTTTATATCCAAATCCGGCACGAAGCAGGTAAACATGATTAAGTTTCCCGTAAACAAAGCTTTTGGCATTATAATAATACGGTTTTATCACCCGCACCTGCTTGGGGTGTTTTAAACTTACAAATTCGAGTTCGAAAATGCGGGAATTGAAAAATGTTTTATTGACCCCTTTCCGGATATTTGCCCCCATGCCCAATACATGTATAGTCGGGCCGCCGGTCAGCTCCTTTTTCAGCAGGATCCTCTCTGCGATGCTGTCATATCCCACCATGTCCTCTTCCTGGGAATAGACTGAAAAAGAAATTACCTGCAGTAACAACAGGCAAATAACAAATATAACCGGGAAGGTTTTCATAATCATACTAAAAGAAGAAATCCGCATAAGATCATGTAAAATTACAATGATTATGCCAGGGTCTTCAGCAGAAGGCAGAACAAGGGATTAATATCTTTGTTCAATCTGGTATTTGTGTACTTCACCATAAGCAGGGCAATCCGTCGACGATGAGCAGGAGGTCAAAGCCAGGGTAAATAAGCCTATTGCGATGATGGCAACAACAAGTTTCTTCATAGATTTAGGGCGAAAAAATGGGTTCAACAAACCTTTAGTGACACAAAGATAAATTTATTTACCAAAAGTAAACATCAGGAAATTAAATATATTGTCTTTCACTTAAATTTACTTCATATTTTATATCTTGTGGCAGAGTAGTAAGCAATGGAATCAGTGAATCCCCGGATAGAAGAAAGCTGGAAAACAGTCCTGCAGGATGAGTTCAATGCCCCCTATTTTCATGCATTATCTGAATTTCTGCGGGAGGAGAAAAAAAATCATACGGTATTTCCGCCCGGGCCACAGATCTTTGCGGCATTTAACCATACGCCATTCAACAGGGTCAAGGTCGTCATTCTTGGCCAGGATCCCTATCATGGCCCCGGGCAGGCACATGGGCTGTGCTTTTCCGTACCCGAAGGGATTGCCCAGCCACCCAGCCTCGTGAATATTTTGAAAGAAATTGAATCGGACCTGGGGATCCCAGCAACAAAAAATGGCAACCTGGTTCACTGGGCCGGACAGGGTGTCCTGCTTGTCAATGCCATACTTACCGTGAGGGCAAATGAACCTGCGTCGCACCAGAATAAGGGATGGGAAATTTTTACGGATGCAGTCATCAGGAACCTTTCTGAGAGAAGAAAAAACCTGGTCTTCCTGCTCTGGGGCAATTATGCCCAGGCAAAAGAAAAGCTGATCGACAGCAACAGGCATTTTATCCTGAAAGCAGCACATCCATCACCGCTTTCAGCTTCCAGGGGCTTTTTCGGTTGCAGGCATTTTTCAAGGACGAATGAATTACTGGCTGAACAGGGATTGAAGGGAATTGACTGGAGCGCAGAGAGTGAAGAGTGAAGACTGAGTTCACTCTGAAAAGCCTTTATTTGCCACTAAAACACTAATACACGGAAATTCACTAAAAGCACATAGCTTCATTATCTTACTTTTGTGCTATTTGGTGAATTGGTGTTTTAGTGGCCAATTTTAAGAATTAGATTAATCGGAGTAGAGTTATGAGAGAACTTGTTTTTGCTACTAATAATCCCCATAAATTAAAGGAGATAAACGCGATAATCGGGGTGCGGTTCAGGGTTTTAAGCCTGGCGGATATTGGCTGCAACGAGGAAATCGTTGAAGATGCTGAAACTATCCCCGGAAATGCCTCGGTTAAGTCGTGGTATATCTGGAATAAATACGGTAAAGACTGTTTCGCGGACGATACGGGCCTTGAAGTGGATACCCTGGAAGGCCGGCCGGGGGTAAAATCCGCAAGGTATGCCGGTGACGACTGCAACCCTGAAAATAATATCCGTAAGGTTTTGGAAGAACTTAAAGAGTCTGAAAACAGGAAGGCCAGGTTCAGAACGGTTATCTCATTGATCATTAATGGAAAAGAGACACTGTTCGAAGGAATTGTCGAAGGGGTGATACTGGAAGAAAAGAGAGGGGCAAGCGGATTTGGCTATGACCCGGTGTTTTTACCGGACGGTTTTGAAATGAGTTTCGCGGAAATGCCGGCCGGGATTAAAAATCAGATCAGCCACAGGGGCCGCGCAACACAGAAACTCATCGAATATTTAATGCATTCAGCATAGTTTCGGTGAACAGTTCATGCAGGCTGATCCCGGCTTTCAGGGCCTGCTGCGGCACAATGCTGAGTTCCGACATCCCCGGTACGGTATTCACTTCCAGGAAAAACAATTTATCGCCATTAAGTATATAATCGAAACGCACCATCCCACGGCAATTCAATAATTTATACAGCTTTAATGATGTATCGCTAACCTCCCGGGCAATATTAACAGGTATATCAGCCGGGGTGACCTCTTCCGACATCCCCTGGTACTTGGCTTCATAGTCAAAGAACTCTTTCTTGCTGAGGATCTCGGTAATTGGCAAGGTTATGATATTCCCATGTAAGTTAATAGTTCCGCAGGACAATTCCCGCCCGGGAATATGTTCCTCAAGGATCACCTGGCTATCTTCCCTGAAAGCTTTTTCGACGGCAGGCATGAATTCTTCCCTGGTCTTCACCTTGGATGTCCCGACACTCGACCCTCCCCTGTTCGGCTTGACAAAAAGAGGGATCCGGATCTTCGAAAGGATATCATCTTCACTGAACTTCTCTCCTTTTTTCAGCACCATCGACTTTGAAATATTAATCCCGAAGCTGCTCACAAAATGATTACAGAAAAACTTATCGAAAGTAAGAGCGGAAGTGACCTGGTCGCAGGAAGTGTAAGGCAAGCCTAGCATATCGAAATAGCCCTGGACTTTTCCGTCTTCGCCCGGTGTACCGTGGATGGCGACAAAAATGCCTTCAAACGCCACTTTCCTGCCGGGAAGTTCAATCGTAAAATCTTCCCTGTTTACCGGGAACCTGTTCCCCTGGTCATCTTCATAATACCATTCTTTTCCCTTGAAAATGACCTTATACACATCGAATTTTGAAGTGTCCAGATGTTTCTTCACTATTTCCGAACTTTTGATCGAAATCTCATATTCACCGGAATCCCCGCCGGCAATAATGGCAATATTACGCTTCATACAATGATATTAGTTAAATGCCATTCAGGCATTTCTTTACAAAGATAAAGAATACTGGCAAATCAACAGCTGAAAGGATGGCCGGTAAGCCAGTAATAGAAAACCCAGAATTGCAGTACAGCAAAGCCTCCCAGGCAATAGTATTTATACCTGGAATGATAGAGCCAGGTCCCGATTAGTATAGTAAAAGGAAATATGACAGAAATAAACCTTGGCATCGATGTTACAGAACCGGAACACAGGGGAAGAAGCAGGCCGGTCCAGATCAGCACATTCAGGCTAAGCGGAAATTTTTTCCAACCTATTATGGCAAATAAAATAAAGATGATAGTATAAACCGAATTGAACTGTGTGGTAAAATCCCCTCTCCTGAAAAATGCCATAAAAGGCAGCATGAATTCCCTGTACCAGCCTTGCTGGGCGATGCTGAAGGCAAAATAATAACCTGTTATCTGCTTTTGATAAAGGCTGAAGCCTAAAAACGCAAGCGGACCTGTAATAAAAAGCAGTGATTTAAGAATGATTCCCCATTGGAAGAGTGCTTTCAGGTTAAATGAATACTTAATAAGGATTTTATTTCTTTCAAGGAAGAATAAATATAGCGGGATTAAACCCACAATTCCGTTCGGCCTGACAAGGACCAGCGGAATAATCAATATGGGGAGATAAAGAAGCCTGTTTTTATAAATCGAAAGAAATGAAAAAATCAGGAAGGTGAAATATACAGCCTCCGTATACATCATTGAAAAATAATAATGAAAAGGAAAGAACAAAAAGAGAAGGGTGAAATAATAAGTTTTATCCTGATCTTCAATATATAACCGCACGAATTTATAAAACCCGATAATGGCGAGCGTGGAGAATATCAGCGACCAGATCAGGCCGCTAAGGGCAAAACCAAGACCTGAAATATTCATCAATACCCTGTTCATCAGAGGATAAAAAGGAAAAAAGGCCCATTCGCTTTGTTTAAATTCAGCACCATTATTATATCCCAATTCACTTTTCTCTGAGATTTCAGGATACCCGTCAGTGGCAATGATCTCGTACCATCCCGAATCATTGCGCTGGATCATATCACAATAGCCTGCCAGGGTATAGGATGATGCTTCTCTTAGGATGATAACTGCAAAAACCAGGTATGCAAGCTTAAGGAGTAAGGATAGGATTATGATCTGTTTAAAATTCATATCTTTGCCGCTTTAAACGCAATAACAGGTAAGTTTTACGTTATTATCAGGTTGATATCTGCAGCGGATAAAATTAAAGAAAATGAGTTTCCTTGGATTTTTATTTAAGAAGAAATTTTACCTCCACCTGGGGATTTCCATACTCCTTTCCATTGCCTTGCTGTTGCTCACGATTGGTCTGCTGAATGCTTACACCCGTCATGGGGATGCGTTTGTTGTCCCTGACCTGGAGGGGATGGAATATGACAGGTTGCATGAGAATAAGGAAGCCAGCGTGTTCCAGTTCATGATAACAGATTCGGTTTTTGATAACAGTTTACTGCCAGGCTCAATTATAAAGCAAAATCCCTCCCCTGGCTCGAAAGCAAAGGAAGGCCGGATGATCTATCTTACAGTAGTTTCTAAAACACCCAAGATGAGTCTTATGCCCGAGCTAAAGGACCTGACGGTAAGGCAGGCGGTTACGACATTAAGAACCAGCGGATTAAAAATAAGAAGGATCATTTTCACCCCGCATTTTGCCGGTAATTCGGTGTTAGGGCAATATTTTGAAGGGGATACCCTCTGGGCTGGGACTGAAATCCTTGAAGGCAGCGAAATTGATCTGCTTGCAGGGCTTGGCAATAACCAGTCGGCCAGGGTGCCTTTTGTTGTTGGCCTTACCCATGATGAGGCCCACGGAACGCTGCAAATGGCATCGTTCAATGCCGGGTCGGAACATTACCTTGATAAGCCAGATCCCATTCACAGCAGGGTTTACAGGCAGTACCCGCAATGGAACCAAAACCTTAATCCGGGAGATTCCGTAACACTGTATTTCCGGTCAGACCTCAGTTTTGATTTTGATGAACTCTTAAGATCAGATAACCCGGATACGGCTGTCGTTATTGAGCTTCCCCCGGATGTCCTGGCTGATTCAACGGAACTTGAAGAAGACTAATGAAGAGAACTTTTATCATAATCCTTATGTTGGCCGGGTTCCGGCTCATCCCTTTTGCCCAGGAAATAATTACGGGTTTAAGTGAAGATCCCGTGATCCGCGCCGGATTTGAGAAGATGATGGCAGAAGATGCAAGCAGGGATGTGAATGATGAATCTGAATCCATAACCCTTCCCTTTTTCGACGATTTCCACCAGACATGGATCTATCCCGATGATAACCGCTGGGTTGATGAAGAAGCTTTTGTTAATGACAGTTACGGATATCATTCTGCCAACATCGGGGTGGCCACTCTTGACGCCATCGACCGCAGGGGTGTGCTGCACGCCAATGCCAGCCAGTTCCCCTTCCTTGCCGATTCTCTCACATCAAGGCCAATCCGGTTGGATTCTTTGTTTTATCCATCACCGAAAAGAATAACCATAGCTGATTCGCTTTACCTGAGTTTTTACTACCAGCCGCAGGGAAGGGCAAAATTCGCCCCCGAAAGCCTGGATTCACTGATCCTTCAATTTGGACACTATACCGGCGATTCGGTTTTTGCCAATACCTACGATTCCGTCTATGTCCCCCTCAGCATTTATATCCATGAAAATGATACCGTCAATCCCGGCGACACTATTTACAGTCCGGTGGAATGTGCCGAAGGATTATTTGTCATTGCAACACAATATTATTATTACAACGACCAGATATTGATGCCCTGCGATTCCGTCTTTTTTCCCGAATTTAAATGGGAACGGATCTGGAGTTCAGCCGGGATGTCGCTCGAAGAATTTTCAGCGCAATTTGGAGTTGAATCCAAACAGGTGTTAATCCCGGTAAAGGACAGCCTCAAGTATTTCAGGAAAGACTTTCAGTTCAGGTTCATCAATTACGCGAGCCTTGCCAGTGATAACAATCCAAGCTGGCGCGGCAACTGTGATCAATGGAATATCGATTACATTTACCTCAATATCGACAGATCATACAAAGACACGGTTTACCGCGATGTAACCTTCGTTGAGCGCGCCCCATCATTGCTGAAGAATTATGAGTCGATGCCTTTCAACCAATATTTCAACAATCCCGGGAATGAGTTGAAAGAAAACCTGGAACTGGTAATTACTAATCTCGACTCAACGATTTTTAATTCTACCTATTATTACGTTGTTTACCAGGTCGACGGCCCCTTCGAATACCTCTACCCGGGTGGTAACTGTAACCTTTTCCCTTTCACCATTAATGGTTACCAGAACTGCACCTCCTGCGAAGCACACGCCTGTCCGCCTGTAAACTTCACTTTCCCCCTCTCAACAGCTGACAGTGCCGAATTCGAGATCAGGCACATAATCCTCGGAGACATAACACCGACGGATACCGTTGGAGATACTATCAGTTACCGGCAGAAGTTCTTTAATTATTATGCTTACGATGACGGAACACCTGAGCAGGGTTACGGGCTGACACCGGCCGGATCGAAGCTGGCTTACCGCTTTACGCTGAACATTAAAGACACGCTCAGGGCAATCCAGATGTACTTTAACCATACCCAGTACGATGCCAATGAAAAATATTTCAACCTGATGGTATGGCGTGACAATAACGGGAAACCCGGCGATGTGATGTATTCGCAGGAAAATGTAAAAGTTGAGTATACCACAGGACTGCTCGGTTTTCACACCTATTTCCTCGAAGAGCCTATCCTGGTGAACGGGACTTTTTATATCGGCTGGGAACAGCTGACTGGCGACAACCTGAACCTGGGTTTTGACAACTATAATAATGCCCAGCAGCATATTTTCTATAATTCAACCGGGGAATGGTACCAGTCGATTTACCCGGGAGCACTGATGATGCGCCCTATGCTGGGCAAGTATTTTGATTTTTCGGGTGTTGATGAGGAATTTAGCTCGCAGGGAACCATAACCCCATATCCTAATCCAATGAGTGGCAGCCTGATAAGTTTCCGGTGCAGCGGTATTTATGAAGACCCTTCCACCACTGCGGATTTCCAGATCTCTATACTGAATCTGCCCGGGGAGGAAGTTTATGCCGGGGAATTCAGCCGGCAGGTCAATCCCGGAAGACTTAGCCCGGGGCTTTATATTGTAACGATCAGGGATAAAGCCGGGCAGATCATATCAGTTTCCAAGCTAATCAGGAATTAAGCCCATGCCTGCCGACCTCCGGGATATGGATGAAAACCAGGAGGTGCTGGAGGAAAGCCAGGACCTTTACGAACATTTTCGCTTTGCCGTCGATAAAGGCCAAAGTATGTTACGAATCGACAAGTTCCTGATGACCAGGATCGAAAATGCCACACGGAATAAAATACAGCAGGCTGCCCATGCCGGCAATATCCTCGTGAACGGACAGGCGATAAAGCCCAATTACCGCGTCAAGCCACTCGATGTAATTTCAGTGGTGCTTTCCTATCCTCCCAGGGAAATTGAAATTATTTCAGAGAATATCCCCCTGGAAATTTTATATGAAGATGAGGACCTGATCGTGGTGAACAAAAAAGCCGGGATGGTGGTGCACCCTGCTTACGGCAATTACACCGGGACGCTTGTCAACGCCCTGACTTACCACCTGCGGGAAGTTTCTCCCGATAAAGAAGCCGGCCGCACGCCTTTCCTTGTTCATCGGATAGACAAAGATACCTCAGGGGTCATACTTGCTGCAAAAAATGAACTGGCGCAGGCAAAGCTGGCGGCACAGTTCTTTCACCATACCATCGACAGGCATTACATGGCGCTGGTGTGGGGTGACTTTGAAGAAGACAAGGGCACGATTACAGGCCATATCG
This sequence comes from uncultured Bacteroidales bacterium, assembly GCA_964371595.1. Taxonomy (GTDB): domain Bacteria; phylum Bacteroidota; class Bacteroidia; order Bacteroidales; family JAGOPY01; genus JAGOPY01. The sequence continues at coordinate 9,307 of CAYJNJ010000011.1, forward strand.
GGCGGAGCATCAGGGACCGGAAAGTATTCACGGTTTTTCCCGATGGCAGCCAGGGACGACATGCTGTTACACATTACACTGTAACCGAAAGGCTTGGCTATGTGACACTGGTGGATTGCAAGCTTGAAACCGGCCGTACGCACCAGATCCGGGTGCATTTTCAGTATATCAGGCACCCGCTATTCGGCGATGAGACTTACGGTGGCAACGTCATCCTGAAAGGAACGACCTTCACGAAGTACAAGCAATTCGTAAATAACTGCTTCGAGATCCTTCCCCGACAGGCACTTCATGCAAAATCGCTGGCATTCACCCATCCGACAACGAAGCAATGGGTGGAGTTTCGGAGCGAGCCCCCGGAAGACCTGGCGACGGTGCTGGAGAAGTGGCGGAGATACAGGCAGGAGTTTTAAGTTTTGAGTGTTGAGTGTTGAGTTTGGAGTTCTGAGTTGAAGAGTTATTTTAGGATTGTCGACTGGGTCGCTGAGACGCAAAGAATTTAAATTCAATGCTATTTTCTCTGCGCCTTTGCGTCTCGGCAGTGAAATTATTAGTTTTGATAGCCCTCGGGTGGCTTTCATGGACGATGAACCAAAACACTTAATCCCTCATTTAATATAGGGGTATACAATTTTATGCAATTTGATCTTTTCGTTGTCAATAGGGAGTTTTAATTCATTAGCCATAAAACACGTAATGATTATCTTTTCCCCATTTTTTAATGTATAAATATTATAGTGATAAGTATCCCAAGGTAACCAACCAGGAGTTTTCCTGAACAAAGCATAAGTTTTGTACTCATCAATCTGGCAGATATCAGAAAAATGAAATAAGACGCTGTGTTCTTTGTGTTTGTAATTGATAATTTCATTTTCATAATTGATTATCATTTCATCCTTGAAGTTTGTAATCAAATAAGTTAAGTGGATATATAATGTTGGAAGAAAACCACCTAATCCATAAATACAAAATCCAATATAGCAATAAATCAGAAGATCATCTGTTCCGAACCTGAAAGTCATATAAAGAACAAGTAATCCAAAGGCAATTATTATTAGATATGCAGGGGAAAAATGACTAAGCCTATTTTTAAAAGTACTTTTATATAAATAATCCATTTTTCAATAACGATTAATACTAAGCGGGTCTAGTCTGCCTGGACATGTTTTCATTCAAATATAATAGTATTTGTTGAAATGTTAGAAAACGGTAGGATCATCTCAAAAAGATCTTCGTGGTGCTTCGTGTCTTCTTCGTGTGGCTTCGTGAAATTTTTTGGAATGATAACACGAAGTTCCACGAAGGGGCCATCATGGACGATATAACATTGAGCATGGACGATTTTGCATTTCATTTTCCATTGGGCGGAGAATGCAGGTTGAGCCATTTTATACTTTATAAAGATTAGGTTTAGAATCCAAATCACTTCCTCCGCTAATTCAAATTCAGCAAATTAATATAACTTTCCTCTAATGAATCTGAAGTTATAATTACAATGAAAAACCTTGACCGGGCATTCAAGAATGAAATCAAGACTTTAGGCGATTTAGTAAAATCAAACAGGACCAATTCCTCTCCTTCAGAATTACCTAGCGACATATTTGCAATACTTCCGAAAAACGCCTTACAATTGTTAGAATTTCTAATTTCATTGAGTTGGGCAAATCGATCGAAGTTTACATTTAATGTTTTATCAAAAGGCAATTTATATTTAATTGCTATCACAGGCCAGCCTTCAAGATCTTCATTAAATATTCCAACCCCTTTCTTGACGAATGAATTGAAATCCGAGACTGAGGAGAAATTCACTTCACTAATCTTGGTGTTTTTAAGCTCAGTAAATTCCAAAATATGAATAGTGGTGCTTCCTACCAGATTATATGTGAAATATTTATCACTTTCTCTAACATTTCCAACGACAGCTAAATTGAGATTATTTCCAAAAGTCGTATCTAATTTGGCTTCATTACTTAACATCCACAAATACCTTTGATCGTCATCCCAAACGGTCCTGTGTTTATATTTAACTATTTGGACAAACGGTTGGAAAAGTGAAAGATACAATCCTATTGTTGCAATGCCTGCAATGATAAATATGGTAATTTTTTTATAAAGGTGTTCCATTAATTCACAAATCTAATTTAGGCAGAATTCTTTCATGTCCCCCAACCGACCTCTCCCAATGGTGGAGAAACGGCTTTCATGGACGCGTGCCCACCTGCCGGCGGGATCTAACATTGAGCATGGACGGTTTAGCATTTCAATTATCATTTTCCATTCGGCGGAGAATGAAAGGTCTAAGATAGGAAAATCGTTAGAAATATTGTGGTTGAATTTTTATTGAAAAGTATAGAACATTAAAGTCTGATCTGGTTTTTTTACTCGGATTAAGAACCAACTCCCGAGGATATTGCAAGTAAAGTATATGTTATCAGGAAAACATGTTATGGCATCTCAAAAAGATCTTCGTGGTGCTTCGTGTCTTCTTCGTGTGGTTTCGTGAAATTTTTTGAATGATAACACGAAGTTCCACAAAAGGGGCTTTCATGGACGATCTAACATTGAGCATGGACGATTTTGAATTTCATTTTCCATTCGGCGGAGAATGAAAGGTCTAAGATAGAAAAATCGTTAGAAATAATGTGGTTGAATTTTTATTGAAAAGTATAAGAACATTAAAGCCTGATCTGGCTTTTTTACTCGGATTAAGAACCAACTTCCGACGATATTGCTAGTAAAGTAGATGCTATCAGGAAAACACGTTATGGCATCTCAAAAAGACCTTCGTGGTGCTTCGTGTCTTCTTCGTGTGGTTTCGTGAAATTTTTTGAATGATAACACGAAGTTCCACAAAAGGGATCACGAAATTCCACGAAGGTCATTTGAGATAATTTCCTTTTAATAGATAAATGTTCAATGCAATGCTCAATGCTCACTGTTCAATGCTCAATGAATCCCTCCACCCTCCCCTTAATCCCCTCCCGTGCCGATTTCATTGCAAGAAAATAAAATTACCAAGGGAGGGGAAATTTGTGCAAATCGCCATCATTCCCCGGGATGAATCCCGGGGCTATTCATGTTTGACTCCTTCAGAGTCCTTTTGAGGCTGACGACCGCACACCGCCGCACAGGACCACAATAACTAATGACCAATGACTAATAACCAATGACTAATAACCAATGACCAATGACCAATGACTAATGACTAATGACCAATGACTAATGACCTTCTTTCTTCGCTTCGTTCCAGAAGACATCCATTTCCTCGAGTGAAAGCTGGTGCAGTGCCTTGCCGCTGTTTTTTGCGCCTTGCTCAATGTACTGGAAACGGCGGATGAACTTACGGTTGGTGCGCTCCAGGGCATCTTCGGGGTTAATATTGATGAAACGGGCATAATTGACCAGGGCAAACAACAGGTCGCCGAATTCCTGCTCCATCCGCTCTTTATCGCTGTCTTCTCCTGCAGCTTCAACTTCAGCCTTGAATTCATACATCTCTTCGACAACCTTTTCCCATACCTGGGAAACCTTATCCCAGTCGAACCCGACACCGCTGGCCTTTTCCTGTATACGGTAAGCTTTTACCAGCGCGGGCAGGGAATTTGGGACCCCGCCCAGGACAGATTCACGTCCTTCGGTAAGCTTTATTTTTTCCCAGTTGTCGCGCACTTCCCCTGCATCTTTTACGACTACGTCACCGTAAATATGCGGATGCCTCCTGATCAGCTTTTCCGTGATTGAATCCAGGACATCCTTCATATTGAATGCTTTCAGCTCGCTGGCGATCTTCGAATAAAAAACGATATGGAGCATCAGGTCGCCAAGTTCCTTTTTAATGCCGTCCAGGTCTTTCTCCATGATCATATCGGAAAGTTCATACGTTTCCTCAAGCGTCAGGTGGCGAAGGCTGTCAAGCGTCTGTACGCGGTCCCAGGGACATTTTTCCCTGAGCTCGTCCATTATTTCCAGTAACTTTCCGAAAGCCGGTATTGCAGGATCCATAAGAAAAAATTTTCTACAAAAGTAAGCCTAATTGATGGTCATGGATACCTGCAACAGGCCGGTATTTTAGTAAATTTGCCGATACCTGCTAAAAACCGGGTTAAACATGAAAATCCCATCTGTCCGAATGCTGATCGACGCAAATGCTGCCGGAAAATCAGCGGGATGGATTGCAGGATTGATACTTGTGGTGCTGTTTTCCGGGCAGGCCCTTGCCCAAAAGCCATTCACCCATTCCTTCCGTAGCCCGAATATCGTCCTGGAAGGCCGCGTTTATTATGGCTGGACGCTTGACCATCACATTGAAATCACTCCTTACAAAAGACATTATGCTGCTTACGAGTTAAGTTTTCAGAAGGCAACCCATGGCAATACCCGATGGGAATACATGTATAATTACCCACTCATCGGCATTTCCTACTGGTATTCCGACCTGGGAAAGACCAAACCGCTGGGGGAAGCCCATGCTATCTTTCCATACATAAATTTTCCGCTGCTTAAAAAGAAAGGTTTCAATATTTACTTCAGGCTTGGCGTCGGGCTAGGTTATCTCACCAAAAAGTATGACCGTTATGAGAATTACGAGAACCTGGCGATCGGGTCACATTTTAACGGTAATGTGAACCTGCTGTTTGAAGCCAGGATGCAGCTAAGCAGGCGGTTTGTCGCATCCGCCGGGCTGTCACTCGTCCACTTTTCGAACGGAGGCATAAGGCAACCAAATTACGGACTGAATATCCCCAGTGCTAATTGCGCCCTCGCCTACCGGCTCGCCCGCGAAAATCCTTACGAGAGAAAAAAACTTCTTCCCATCCTGTATACTTTTGAATTTGACGGTAGAAAATATTTGAACCTCGACCTGGATATTGCATTTGGCATGAAAGACATGCAATCGATGCTGGGAAGGGGAAACCAGTACCTGGTAACGGCTGTCTGGGGAAATATGCTCTGGTCGGCCGGTTATAAAAGCCGGCTTGGATTCGGGGTCGATGTTTCATACGACGGCTCTGATGAAAAAACACTCGAGCTTCGCGGCGTGTATCCTGAACATAATATCCAGCTTGTTAAAACCGGGGTGAATGCCGCGTATGAATTAGCCTTCTCACGGATGGCCATAATGCTTAACCTGGGCTGGCAGCTTACCGGACTTGACACACGCGATGGCTATGTTTATGAAAAGCTGGCCCTGCGTTTCGGCCTGACTGAAAACCTTTACACGGCGCTGACCCTGAAAGCGAACTATGGAAAGGCCGATTTCATTACCCTGGGGCTTGGGTACAGGCTCCATTTAAAATATTACAGATGAAAAGCAGGACTTTACTATTTCCGGCCCTGGCTATCCTGGCTTTATTACTCACTACCTGCAGTAAAGATGATGGAGTTTGTATATCATCGACAGGAAAAGTCATCAGCCAGGAGAGACAGGCCCAATCATTCCGGTCCGTCGAGGTTTTCGACAATATAAACCTCTTTTTAACCCAGGACCCATACCTGAGTAAAATCACGGTTGAGGCGGGTGAGAACCTGATTGACGGCATTACCACTGAAATTGACAGTGGTAAGCTTGTTATCAGGAATGAGAACAGTTGCAACTGGCTGAGAAGTTTTGATGTGCCGGTAAATGTTTACCTCACCTTTCCGCTCCTCGACACCATCACATTCCAGGCAGCCGGAAACATCACCTGCACCAATGACTGGAAGAATTATTCCGTCTACCTCGATATCATTGAAGGCGCAGGAAAGATCGACCTGAAACTTGATGTTTACAGGTCGTATTTCATCGTCAAGTATGGAACAACGGCCATAAACCTTAGCGGGAATTCAGAGATCACAACGATCATCAGCTATGGTTTCGGGCCTTTTCATGCCGAGGACCTGGTTTCGAAGTTCACCTACGTTTCATCCTACAGCTCCAACGATGTCTTTGTCTATTCAAGCATCGACCTTGCAGTCGAGATAGGAAATATCGGAAATGTTTACTACACCGGAAACCCGGCGAGTATTGCCACGACTATTTATGGTGATGGTAGGTTAATTGAGTTTTGAGTCCTACCGGTGGGCAAGGTAATCAGCAACGCTGGCAGGCGTTTCTTTCATCGCTGCATCACCTTTATGCCAGTTTGCCGGGCAAACTTCACCGTTTTCTTCAAAAAACTGGAGGGCATCCACAATGCGGATGGCTTCATCGATGTTACGGCCAAGAGGGGCATCATTCACCAGCTGGTGACGCACCACTCCCTGCTTGTCGATCAGGAACAATCCCCTGTAGGCTTTGGCTTCACCAACAAAATCCAGCTCACCGTCTTCATTATATTCATATTCACCGGCAAGGACATCGTAGTTTTCAGAGATCGTTTTAGCGAGATCTGAAACCAGCGGGAAAGTTACCCCTTTGATACCGCCATTTTTCTGCTCTGTATTCAGCCATGCCCAGTGTGAATATTTGCTGTCGACCGAACATCCGATAACTGCAACGTTCCTCTGCTCGAATTCAGTAAGTTTATCCTGGAAAGCTAATATTTCCGTCGGGCAAACAAAGGTGAAATCCAATGGGTAAAAGAAAAAGATAACATATTTTTTCCCGATAAACTGTGCAAGGGAAAACTTCTCAACAAATTCTCCGCCATTGATGACGGCATCGGCTTCAAATAAAGGGGCCTTCTTTCCTACTAAAACAGACATAATAAAATAATTTTGAATGTTGAATTTTGAATGTTGAATGACTAATGACTAATGACTAATGACTTCTGTCTTCTGTCTTCTTCGCTGCAAATATACAACAACTTACATGATCTCACGGATATCAAAGATTAACATCCTTTTATCCTTGAAATCATATAGGGTCATTTTACGAAGCTGGAAATAATTTATCCAGTAGTTACGCAAGGCGGAATAATACCCTTTTTTGGCGCTATCGTTATCGATCTGTGCCATATTAAGCTCGAGCACATCATTCACCATGCCGATCATATATCGCTTCTGGGTAACATCGTATCGTTTCTGGGCTACGGTATCGGCTTTTGCTGCAATAAAAAGCTGGTCTTTCTGCATGTTGAATTCCATGACGTTCAAAAAGACATTCTGTTCAAAATCGAGGAGTTCCTGCTCAACAGAGGTTTGCTCCAGCTCCAGGCTTGATTCTTTCAGATTGATCTGGCCTTTTGCTTTGCCCCAATCGAGGATAGGGACACTTAGCGTGAGGTCTAACTGTTGCTGGTCTTTTGGGTCTTTGTAAGCATCTTTCCAATCATAGGCATACCCGGTAAGGCCATATTGCAGGGATAAATCGGCATCAAAACGTCCATCCATTTTAGCTCTTATAAGTTCACTTTCAGCGGTAAGAATGCGCTCCTGGAATTCCAGCGATGTGGTGGTATTTTTCTTTGCCTGTTCCATTGCTTCTGCTGAGACCACCAAACCGTGCCAGGTTTCTGCAGGAGGAATGAGATGAATGACTGTGGCTTCCTTAATCCTCAGATAGGATTTGAGCCGGAATAGCATATTCTCGAAGTTCAGGCTGGCATTGTCGACCGATGCCTTTGCCCTCAGATAGTTCAACTCCAGTTGCAAAAGATCGTTCTCGGCAATTTTCCCGAGCTGGTACCGGCCTTTTGCAATCTTAAAAAGTGTATCGTAGCTATTCAGGTTCTTTTCTGCAATTGCCTGTTCAATCTGGGCGAGCAATAAGTTGAAAAAATGATTGATCGTTGTGATCGAAACCTGTTCAACGTCTTCAAGATACTGGCGTTTCGCTTTTTCATACCTGAGCGGTTCGACCTGCCGGGCCCAGCGGTAGCTGTTAAACTGGAATATCGGCTGGGTATAGCCAATTACAATGGGAGTGGTCCGGTAAGTGCTGAAGTTACTATCCTGGAAAATATCGTCATGACGCCAGATATCGGATCTTACATATACTGAACCACCCGAAAAGCCCACTTTTTGATTTATCGACATGGCAGCAGAATAGTCCCCGCTCGTAACATACTGGAATTGATAAGTACCATCTGGCTGCTGAACATTTTCATAAGACCCTGATAAAGAGGGAAGATTTGCCTGGAGATTGACCGAGGGAAGGTAATCGGCTTTGTAAGACCTGTACTGCCAGTAATTCATCCTGAACTTGTGCTTGGCGATCATAGCATCGGCAGACTGGGCTTTTGCAATCATGATGGCCTCTTCCAGGGTCAGATAAACAGGTTTTTCCTGTGAAAAGGAAGATAAAAGGCCAATAAAGAGGAAGCCCGGTATAAGGAGAATAGTTTTTAACCTCATAATGACAAATGATTTTTTCTATTCATAGCGTAAGGATTCAACCGGATCCTGGTCGGCAGCCCTTTTTGCGGGCATATAACCAAACATGATCCCGATAAAGGCCGACACCCCGAAGGACACGATGATCGAAACCGGGGTGACTATGGTTAAAATGCTTGTTGTCCGCTGGATCATGACGGCAAAGACCACTCCCAGGACGATTCCGATCACACCTCCGGAAATACTGATAATGGTGGCTTCCGACAGGAACTGGAAAATCACATCCTTTTTCGTAGCCCCGCTGGCCCGCCTGATGCCTATTTCCTTCGTCCTTTCCATCACGGAAGCCAGCATAATGTTCATGATGCCAATTCCTCCCACCACGAGGGAAATCCCCGCAATTACACCCAGCACGATATTAAAAATGTCTTTGGTCCTCTGCTCCTGTTTCAGGAGGATTTCCGGTACGCTGACCTGGAAATCCTCTACCTGCTGGTGGCGGCGTTTCAGCATTTTGTTCAATGCTTTAGTCGTGGCTTCCAGGTATCTGCTGTCACTTACCTGCACCACGATCTTGTCGAGCTGGTTGTAATTATCATCCATTTCACCTGACGAACTGCTGGAAAAGGAAGCCATACCGCCGTCGAAAAATGTCATCGAACTTCCTCCTTCCCTCAACGAGGCTTCATTCACATACGACCGGTTTTTATACCTGAGTAATACAGTGTGGATGGGGGCATAGAGATGGTCGCTATAATCGCTGACTCCGATATCCTTGGATTCGTCCACTTGGAAAGTGCGATTTTCAAGGACACCGATGACCGTCAGCCAGATTCCGCCGCATTTGATTGATTTTCCAAGCGGGTCTTCTTGTGAAAAGAAGCGGGATTTAACGCTGGGACCGATGATGCAGACCGGGCTGCCGGATACCATCTGCTGTTCCTGGAAAAACTGGCCACTGGCCAGCCTGAGGTTGTAAACTTCAAAAAAATCATTGGTTACCCCGATGAGCTTGGCCGCTGAACGCTTTCCTCCTTTCAGGACAAATGATTCATAGACTACTTCGGCACTGACACGGGTAACGGAAGGGATGATCTGCTTTATGCTTTCAGCATCTTCAAGTGAAAGGCCCGGAGAAAATTTCTTCTGCATTTTCTGACCTGCACCTTCTTCTTCAGAATTACCGCCACTGTTTCCGCTTTGCTCAAGTATCGGTGTGACCACGATATTGTTGACCCCTACGAGCTTGATCTGGTCGAGGATCTCTTTTTTGGCGCCATTGCCAATGGCCATCATGGAAATGACGGCGGCAACACCGAAAATGATTCCCAGCGCTGTGAGCATCGACCTGAACCGGTTTGCAATCACAGCTTCCACAGCGATATTCAAAGTATGGATATAACGCTGGTAGGCCTTCTTCCGGATTTCCGACTTGTTCATGGCTTTGTCAGCACATTATCCGTGACCGCATTTTTCTGCCCGATTTTTTCCAGCACCTCTGCGTCCAGCCTGATCAGTTTATTGTCCTCCGCATCGGCAGGAGGAACAAGGTAAACCTCCTCCCCTTCCTTCAATCCGGCCTTTATGATCACTTCATTTTCATTGGAAAGGCCCAGGATGACCTGCTTCCGGTAATTTCCCGCATAAACATAGGAAAGGCTGTCGTTCGACTGGACACAATCAAGGGGAATAAAAAGGACACTATCGAGGCTCGATGTCAGGATCTCGTTTTTGGTAGTCATGGCAGGGCGAAGAATGGAATCGAATTCGTTCACTTCAATGCCGACCTCAAATACTTTTGCATTTGAGTTGGGAAGCTGCTGGCCGATATTGGCCACTTCGATCACCTTGCCCGTGAATTTTTTATCAGGAAACGCATCTACACCGAGCCGTACCTCCTGGTTGACCTTTATTTTGCTGATATCGATCTCATTGATGTAGGTTTTAGATTTCATTTCCTTCAGGTTCGGCAGCTCGGCTACGATAGGTTCCCAGACGCTGATCTGCGAACCGATGCCCTGCTTCTGCCCGTCCCAGCCACGGCGATAGATCACCATCCCCGACTTGGGGGCATAAATAGTGAATTCATTGAGGATGCTCACCATCTTGGAATAATCCGAGCGGACTTTTTTCATGGATGTATTGATCTCCTGCATATCAGCTTCGGCTTTCCGGAGCTTGACCGAATAATTCTCTACAGCCTGCTCATAATTCCGCTGCGCCCTTTCCAGCTCGATCTTTGCCTGGCGCTGGGTGGCAGGCGGTTCGTAAATCGACTGGTCGACAACGATCTGCTTTTCCTCCAGTGCATATTTCAGGTTCACCAGGTTATCCCTTGTAGAGCGCAATTCCAGCGTGGTATCCAGCTGGGTCTTGGTATACTGCGTTTCCAGCTTTTCGATCTCCAGTTCCTGGTCCTTCATTTTATTCACCAGCTCTGTCCGGTCGAGCGTAGCCACATAATCCCCGGAGTCTACCACCGTTCCATCGGGAATGATGTCCTCGATCTTGACCTGCCAGATACGGAAATCACGCAGGTTAACAGGCCCCATGATCTTTTCCGAGCTTTTAGCTTCAAGTTCACCGGTCGTGGTGACCATGATATCAAATTTGCCTGATTTAACGGGGACCTCGACCGTCGCTTCTGTTTCCGGGCCGCTCCCGGTGACGATCCAGATAATGACTATCAATAATAAAGCGGCCAGACTGATAAGATAAACCTTACTTTTTTTCATAAAGGCCGAAAATGGATGTTTATACTATTTCAGGAATTCCTGGATGATTTTATCTATAGTATATCCTTCGGCTTCAGCTTTATAATTCCTGACTATACGGTGACGAAGGATAGAAGAAGCAATCGCTTTGACATCTTCAATGTCGGGGGAATACTTCCCGTGTATGGCTGCATGGCATTTTGCCCCGATGACCAGGTACTGGGATGCCCTGGGACCGGCGCCCCACGTGACGAATTCATTGGCGAGCGCATGGGCAGAGGCTGTGCCAGGCCTTGTTTTAGCAGAAAGGGCGACAGCATACTTGTAGACATTATCAGGTACGGGGATACGGCGGATCAATCCCTGGAAAAAGATGATCTCCTCTGCATCCAGAATTACCTTTATATCAACCGGTTTATCCTGGGTCGTACTTTTGACGACCTCAATTTCCTGGTCAAAAGAAGGATAATCGAGCCAGATATTGAACATAAAGCGGTCGAGCTGGGCTTCGGGCAAGGGGTAAGTACCTTCCTGCTCAATCGGGTTCTGGGTTGCAAGGACAAAAAACGGCTCCTGCAGTTTATAATTTTTCCCGGCAACTGTGATCGCTTTTTCCTGCATGGCTTCGAGCAAAGCCGACTGGGTTTTGGGTGGGGTACGGTTGATCTCGTCCGCGAGGATGATGTTGGCAAAAACAGGGCCCCGGATAAATTTAAACTTACGTTCTTCATCAAGGATCTCGGTCCCGATAATGTCCGACGGCATAAGGTCTGGCGTAAACTGGATCCTGCTGTAGCTAAGCCCGAGGGCTTTTGCAACGGTGTTCACCATCAGGGTTTTTGCCAGACCGGGTACGCCAACGAGAAGGCCATGGCCACGGCTGAAAATAGAGATCAGGACCCGCTCAACCACATCGTCCTGTCCGACAATCACTTTGGCAATTTCCGTCTTGAGTGTATTATATTTTTCGACAAAAGCATCTACCGCTTCAACGTCTGATTTGTATGATATCATGAAGATTTGCTTATTCCTGATTAATTATAATTTTATTAAAGATCACAGATTAATTTTCTTCGGGAAACCAATCATAGTCGAATTCACAGCTTTTATAATCATCAATGATCATGATGTATGCATTTTCGACATGGTTGTTCACCCATTCAATCAATTTCTGCTCCTTTTTATATTCCATAGTCATACCGGTAAGAAGGCTGTAATCATCGACAAGGTTGGCCCTGTGCGGTTCCACCCTGGCTTTCAGCTTGACCAGCCTGAATGCTTCCTCGCCTTCTTCCGTCTGGGTAGGAACGGGTGAAGAGACCTGGCCTACATCCAGCTTGTTAATAACGAAAGAAACCTGGGGCTCAAGTTGTTCCATCTCATACCATGTGGTGCCGGTATAAGGGTTGATCATATAGCCCCCCCCCGCTTTTCCCGGATCGTGCGAATATTTCAATACGGCATCTTCAAAAGTAATTTCACCGGCATTGATCTTCATCTGAATTGTGTCGAGCTCAAGCCTGGCATTCTCAAGGTCGAGCGGGGATGCTTTGGTTTGCAGGAGGATATGCCTTGTATTGATGTATTCGCCCTTTCTTTCGATGAGCTGGATAATATGGAAACCTGCTTTGGATTCGACGATTTCAGAAATCTCTCCCTGTTCAAGCTTGAAAGCAGCGGCTTCGTATTCCGGATAGAGCTCCCCTCTTCCGAAAAAGCCGATCTCACCGCCTTTAGCTGCCGAACCAGGGTCTTCGGAATAAAGTATAGCCATGGTGGCAAAATTCTCACCGGCTATGATCCTGCGCCTCAGGTCCCTTAACTTCTCTTTAATGATCACCTTCTGCTCAAGGCTGACGGGCGGGATTTTAATGATCTGGGTCATTTCCACCCTGGCACTGATCAGCGGGATGCTGTCTGTCGGGATCATGCGGTAATACTCTTTAACTTCGCTTGGAGTGACAATCACATTTTCAGTAATGGTATTTACCACCTGCTCGATAAGCATGTAGTTTTTGACCATCTCCCTGAATTCTTCTTTAATCTCGATAATTGATTTCCCGTAATATTCTTCGAGCTTCTCCTGCGAGCCAAACTGTGAGATGAAATAGCGAAGACGCTGATCAAGCGACCTGTCAACTTCAGATTCAGAAACGACGACGCTATCGAGCTCAGCCTGGTTCAGCAATAGATTATCGCTAAGCATTTTCTGAAGGATGAGGCAACGGGCATTCCTTGCTGATCCTTCAATACCCCCCTGCATTTTATCCTGCAGATACTGGGCTTCTACCTCCGATTCAAGGATCATGTTCTTGCCCACAATCGCAATGATCCTGTCGACCACCACTTCCTGGGCAAATGTCTGGTTCAGGGAGCTTAGCAGAACAATCAGTAAAAGGGTTGTATTTAAAATACCTGGTAATTTCTTAGCTGTCATAAAATTCCCGTTAAAAGTAAAAACCAAGGAAACGCAATTTTATTGTTTGAAATGTGATTAATAGATCCTGGCATTATCATCTTTAAATGCCTGGTCGATAAACTCCTGCCTTTTCTTTTCGATGAGTTCGTTTTTCCTGGAATTTAAAATGATATTCCTGATCTTTTCGCGTTCAAACTCCAATGGTGATATGCTGTCAGCTGTCTTGTAATCATTGATCCTGACCATATAATAATACATTTCATCATCGGTTTCGGCAAAAGTGTTCCGTCGCAGGAAGAGCGCCTGGTTATCCACTTCAAGCGGCATCTCATCGAGTAAATCGTTAAATGCCACCCACTCTTTTGCAAACCAGTAATCGGTAGCATTCTTTTCAGCATAAGCCGCGAGCCTGTCCCTGTTATCGCCATTTTCAGACTTGAGAAGGTTCCTGAATTCCCGGACATTCCTCGATCTTTTCGTTATCTTGATAAAATCGAATTTGACAATATTGCCTTTTAATTCAAACTGGCCCCTGTTCTGCATAAAATAAGCCTCAATCTGCGCCGGACTTACAACAGTATCAAGGTACTGCTGAACCAGTTTTTGCTCAAGGGCATAGAGCAGAAGGGAGTTACGGTATTCATCAAGCTGCCTGGTAAAGTCCTGGTCTTCTGATTGCAGGCTCTCTTTTGCCTTCTGTGTGAGGATTTCATTCTGTATCCATTTGGCAATGTAATTTTCGGCAAGCGTAATGCTGTCCCTTTCTGAAAGACCGTCAGGGATACGCGCGGCCAATTCAGAGATATGAAGCTCTTTATCATTGGCACGGGCTACAACACGGTCATCATCATCCGAATGAAAAATTTCAGAACAGGCGCTTAAAATTACCAGGAGCAGAAAGAATATTTTCTTCAAATTGATTTACAGTTATTTTAAGGTCTTTAACACCTCTTCATTGACAACAATGGAATATTTTGTTCGTAATTCACTGATCCACTTTTCTTCAAGGTAAGTCTGGTAATCTGCAGTTACCAGGCCTTTCGCCTCCTGCAAAGCTTTTGGTTCAGGTTCAAGGATTTCGTATCCAAAAACAAATGAAGGGCCGGATGGCGAATCGACCATCGGGGAAAGGCCGGTTTTCCATTTTACTTTGTCGACAACCGGGGAATCCCCTGCTGAGAACTTAGCCGTTTCAACGAGGATATTGAGCGTAGTGTCGGTATTAACCACACTTACAACTTCCTCTGCTGTTTTTCCGTGGGAAAACATATCCCTGATCTCATCGGTATTGACATTACCGGGGTTAAGCACAGTCACTACAGTAGCATGGAAACGCTTTTCCCACATATACTTACCCGGATGCTCCGAATAGAAGGCAGCCAGCCCAGAGGTATCCTTAACGGCTTTCGACCAGACATTCTTATCGGTCAGGTCGAACAGCAGGATCCCATCGTGGTATTCCTGGACAAGGAGCCGAAAATCAGGGTATTTCTTCTCAAGCCGCTGATCTTCATAGGCAAAGCATTTTTCGTTTACGAAAGCTTTATAGGTATCATTGAAGAATAGAGGGATATCTGTCGTCCTCTTGGTCTGTTTTGCTGCAATGTATTGTGCAAGGTCCTGCTGGGTATATTTATCATCTCCGAGGGAAAACACGGTTTTTTCAAGCCCCTGGGCTTTCGAAACGTCCCACTCCCCTTTGGCCAGCGTGGTATCAAGAGTTGCCAGCACCGCTTCCTTTGCCTTTGGGAATTCCTTAAATCCATAGTCGGCCTTTATCCTGTTGATGACGGCCTCTTCGCTTAATTTATTCCTGACATCCTTTTCGAGCCTTGTCTTCAGGCCTGTTTCCTCTTCGGCAAAGCTGCCGACCGGCTTATGTCCGGCCAGCTTGATGATATGATAGCCGAACGGTGTGCTGAACGGGGCGCTGACATCGCCTGAATCTTTAAGGTTGCGTGTTGCAATGATAAATTCAGGGACCATACGGTTGCATCCGAACCAGGCCAGTTTCCCGCCATTAGCGGCTGAAGCCTTATCTTCCGAATATTCTTTAACTACGTCTTCAAAAGGAGTACCCGACAGGACCTTATCATACGCTGCATTGATCTTGGCTTTTTTGAGGGTCGAATCCTGTGCATTGGCATTCGGGGGGATCGCGGCAAAAATGTGCTGTACCTGCACCTGGCCCAGGGCCGGCTGCTTATCCGTAACTTTTATCAGGTGATAACCATAATCGGTCCTGACCGGTAATGAAACCGTTCCGAGGGTTGTGTTATAGGCACCTGATTCAAAAGGATAGACCATATCAAATACGGTGAAGTAGCCAAGGTCGCCGAGGTTTCCTTTTCTTGCCGGCCTGTACTGGCTGGATTCGGTATCACGGGCTGAAGGATCTTCAGAGAGCTCGGCGGCAATTTTCCCGAAATCTTCGCCGGCCTGTATCCTTTTGTACGCGGCAAATGCCTTATTATAAGCAGCCAGCGTATCATCCGGTGAAGCGGTCCTTTCAACGCGGAAGAGGATATGGCTTGCCCTGATGTCGACAAGCTTACGCTCGTAAGCCTCCTTCAGCAGGTGATCACTCACCGATCCGTCAATGAAATAAGGCTGTGCCAGTTGTTTCCTATAACCTGCCAGCTCTTTCCTGAACGTTTCCAGGGTATCCATGCCAAGATCCTCGGCTTGCTTTACTTTCAGCCTGAAGTTGATGTAAAGGTCAAGGTATTCCTTGATGGCTTCAGGCCCCTGCTGCTCCCTGTTCAGGTTATTCTTGTTATAAACATACATGAAATCTCCGGCAGAAATTTCTTCCCCGGCAATTGTAAGCAATATCCTATCATCAGTTTGCTGTGAAAACAACAGGCTGGAATTAAAGATCAGAATAGCTAATAAAGTCACACTGAACCCAAATTTTCTCATGGTCTATTTCTAATATATTAGTTAATAAATCTCTGTATAGTTAATATTTATAATCGGCTATAGTTAGGGGCTTCACTGGTAATGGAAACATCGTGCGGATGGCTTTCCGTGACGCCGGCTGAAGTGATCTTGATGAACTGTGCCTGTTTAAGCGCTTCGATGTTCTTTGCGCCGACATATCCCATTCCCGCCCTCAGCCCACCGACCAGCTGGAGGATCACTTCCGACAGGGTCCCTTTAAAAGGCACCCGACCGACTATCCCCTCCGGTACTAATTTCTTGATATCATCCTCCATATCCTGAAAATAACGGTCTTTCGAGCCTTTCTGCATGGCCTCGATCGATCCCATCCCACGGTAATTCTTATATTTCCTTCCGTCATAAATGATCGTATCCCCGGGTGATTCATCCACACCGGCAAAAAGCGACCCGGCCATGATCGTATCTGCACCGGCAGCAATGGCTTTGGCGATGTCGCCCGAATAACGGATGCCGCCGTCGGCTATCACCGGGATCCCGCTTCCTTTCAGCGCCTGGCTTACGTTATAGACTGCCGATAACTGGGGTACGCCGACACCGGCAATTACCCTGGTAGTGCATATCGAGCCCGGCCCGATGCCAACTTTCACAGCATCTACACCTGTCTCTGCGAGGGCTAACGCGGCTTCTGCAGTTCCAATATTTCCGACAACGAGGTCGATTTGCGGGTACTGCTTTTTAATCTTCTTTGCAATCTCCAGGACCCCAATAGTATGACCATGTGCAGTGTCAACAACGATGGCATCCACATTGGCTTCAACTAATGCCTCTACACGCCTCAGCGTGTCGGGTGCAATCCCTACCGCTGCCGCGACCCGTAGCCTCCCCTGCCCGTCCTTGTAGGCATTGGGATGGGCCTGGATCTTGATAATATCTTTATACGTGATCAGTCCAACCAGCCTGTTGTGGTCATCGACAACCGGGAGCTTTTCGATCCTGTGTTTCTGAAGGATTTCAGCCGCTTTCTCAAATGAAATGAATTCACTGGTCGTGATCAGGTTGTCCCTGGTCATCACCTCCGCAATAGGCCTGTCCAGAACGCGCTCAAATCGAAGGTCACGGTGAGTGACAATTCCGACGAGTTCCTTGTTGCCCTTCACTACCGGAATACCGCCGATGCCATACTCCTTCATCAGGTTGAGTGCGTCTTTGACTTTAGCATCAATGGTAAGCGTCACAGGATCGAGTATCATGCCGTTTTCGGCCCGTTTTACTTTCCTGACCTGGTTAGCCTGGTCATGGATCGACATATTTTTATGAATAACCCCGATACCGCCTTCCTGGGCAATAGCAATCGCCATCATGGCTTCCGTCACAGTATCCATGGCAGCCGAGACAATCGGGATATTCAAATGGATGTTTCTTGAAAAGAAGGAACATATATCTACTTCCCGGGGCAATACTTCGGAGTAGGCCGGTACCAGCAAAACATCGTCGTAGGTAAGGGCTTCTCCCAGAAATTTATTGTTGTCCAGTGGCATGAGCTAAAAATTTTAATGTGCAAATGTATGAAAAAAGCCTTTATTATCTCTTAAAAAATGTTAACGGCAATAGCCCGCAGGAGTAAGAACAGAAGCGATCAGTAAATAACCGCTACGTTTCCTTTTATCTGCCTTGGTTGATCCAGTGCATTGCGGAACCTGAGCAGGTAAACATAAACATCCATGGGTACATACTGCCCGTTGTATTTGCCATCCCATCCTTCCGAGGGATCTTTCGTCTGAAAAATGAGCTGTCCCCATCGGTTATAAATGACAAAATCATATCCCTCGCTGCCGATAAAGACATTGACCGGCTTGAACAATGGTGTAACCCCCATTGGCAGGAAGCCATTGGGCAGATAGGCTACCGGTTCCTGTTCCGATAAAACTTCGTTTGACCGGCTGATCTCACTGAAACCCATTGGATTGGCATTCCCTTCGAAAGCCTCAACATAATAGGTGATCCGGCTGACACTGCCTGTCAGGCCTGAAACATTGTCGGCATAGGATAACGTCAGCGAATCAAGTTCGGCAAGAAGCTCCGGCGGTGAGTCGTCGAGGCGGCGGTAAACCCTGTAGCCAAGCACCCTTCCGCTCCAGGATTCGTAGGCATTCCAGGTCAGCAAATTACTCAGGTCAGGGAGGGCTTCCGACTGCAAAAAGATCGTCCGTGAGCGATTGGCAATGACTGATGCCATCCCGCAGCTATCAACGACTTCAACCTCGTAATAATAGCTTGATGCATTAATATCGGCATCCGGATCGGTGAATGAGACGTATTCAGCGCCGGTTTCCGGCACTATCCCTGCTTCAGTATAAGGCCCGCCGGCAAGTTCACTGCGTAATATCCGGTAATACTGCACATGGGCATTGGTATCGGTATAAAAAAGCAATTCCACCCTGTCATTTCCTTCAACAGAAACATAACGGGTATACATGAACATGGGCCGCGGGGAATTATAGGTAGTCACCCCTTTCCGGCAACTGGTCGATGATTTCAGTTGGTCCTGGCTGTATGCCCTGATATAATAAGAATAGTCCGTATTCGGAAGAAGGTTTTCATGAGTGAAGGCCGTTTGCCCGGGTGGAACTGTTTCGAGCAATTCATAACTGCCGCCACCGATGCTGTAAAAAATATTCGTAAAATCCAGATCCGGATCAAAACTGCCATATTCGTTCCACACCAATAAATTGGTCATAAGACAGGGATCGTATTGAATTTCCCCGAGGTTAATGGTGGTGTGTGGTTTGTCCAGCAAGGTCGCGGTATCATAAGGAAAAGGGCTTTCATTTCCGCAGGAATCGACCGAAAGGATTATGTAAGTCAGCGCTTCACTGCAGGGATCAGAATCAAGGTGGGTGTAAAAAGTGGTATTTTTCCCGTCAACATAATCGATAGAATCGTTGGTCGATGTCACTTTGAAGATCTTGTACCCGACAATATCCGGCTCGATACCCGCCTGCCAGCCGATAATTGCATGGCCAGCATCGTCGATGCTTACCGAGTCCATGACCGGGGGGTAACGGTTCGAAAGGTTATTAAGCACTTCCCCCTGCTGATTTGAGAAAGAAATACAGCCAATATCGGTATCACGGACCCCAATGCGGAACCTCACCGTATCACTGTTCCCGTTACAATTCCAGAAATGGTGGCTGATATTTTCTTCCTGGGTCGAATCAACTACTGCCCAATTGCCGGGAGGATATTCCCTGTAAAGCAGGTACCAGGGGTGCATATCAGGAAGGAAATCAGGCTGATAATGAAGAGGCGTCCAGGAAAAGTCAATGATTTCAAAATCAATGGTAGATGATGATAATAGCATGGTTGCCAGCGTATCGGAAGGCGGTGACGGCCCTGAATCTTTATTGGTCACGAGGTAGTAATACACCGAAGCCGTGTTTGCCCCGGCCCCGGCGTGAATGTAGTTGTCCTGGGAAATAACATTGATGATAACAAGTTCAGAATACGGGCCTGACAGGGCAGCCGAAGTATAAATCGTATAATTGTAA
The DNA here is from genome assembly GCA_964371595.1 of uncultured Bacteroidales bacterium. Lineage (GTDB taxonomy): Bacteria > Bacteroidota > Bacteroidia > Bacteroidales > JAGOPY01 > JAGOPY01. The sequence continues at coordinate 29,145 of CAYJNJ010000011.1, forward strand.
AAACCTGTGCCGATAAGCAGCGGCTTCCATGTCAACTGCACATTTCCGCCCGGAAGGACCTCCGCACATTTCAGGCTGACCCCCTGGCCATCAGCATTGAAATGAAATCCGGACAGGAAAACCAATATAATAAATGGAAGCTTAAATCGCATTGAACCGGGCATTGCCGCAAATTTACAATTATTTATAAGGAAGGCTATTGGACGCTGTTTGATTCTTGCGAAATCATTACTTTTGCACACTGAAATATCTTACATTATTATTCTAAACCAATGACTATGAAACGCGACAATGAGGTTTTTCGTATTATCTCCAAAGAAAAGAAAAGACAGTTACACGGGCTTGAGCTGATTGCTTCTGAGAATTTTGTAAGCGACCAGGTTTTAAGGGCTATGGGTTCGGTAATGACCAATAAATATGCTGAAGGGTACCCTGGAAAGAGATATTACGGGGGATGCCAGTTTGTAGATGAAACAGAACAGTTAGCCATTGACCGCGCAAAGGAATTATTCAACTGCGAGTTCGCCAATGTTCAGCCACATTCGGGGGCGCAGGCCAATATGGCTATTTTCCTGGCTTTCCTGAAACCCGGCGATACTTTCATGGGACTTGACCTTTCGCACGGCGGACATCTTTCGCACGGCTCACCGGTAAACAGTTCAGGAATATTATATCATCCAGTGGCTTATGGAGTAAAGGAAGAAACCGGCACTGTGGATTATGATAAGATGGAAGAGATCGCCTTGCGGGAGAAGCCAAAACTGATCATTGCCGGTGCATCAGCCTATTCCCGTGACTGGGATTATGCACGGATGAGAAGCATTGCCGACCAGGTTGGCGCCTTGCTGATGGCCGATATTTCGCACCCGGCCGGTCTCATTGCACGCGGCTTGCTGAACGACCCGATGCCGTATTGCCATATTGTGACCACCACCACACACAAAACCCTTCGCGGGCCGCGCGGCGGGATGATCCTGATGGGCAAGGATTTTGAAAATCCCTGGGGATGGGCAACGCCAAAGGGTGAAATCAAAATGATGTCGCAACTCATTAATTCAGCCGTTTTCCCGGGGATCCAGGGGGGACCGCTGGAACATGTCATAGCCTCCAAAGCCGTCGCCTTCGGAGAAGCCCTTTCGGATGAATATTTCGAATACATCCTGCAGGTAAAGAAAAATGCTACCGTGATGGCGAAAGCCTTTGTTGACAAAGGATACCATGTAATCTCCGGCGGTACCGACAATCACCTCATGCTCATCGACCTCAGGAAAAACTTCCCCGAATTAACCGGCAAAGTGGTTGAAAACACGCTGGTAAGGGCAGATATTACCGTAAATAAGAACATGGTGCCGTTCGACAGCCGTTCGCCGTTCCAGACCTCAGGCCTCCGCATTGGCACGCCTGCCGTGACTACCCGCGGGCTCAAAGAAGAGCATATGACTTTGATCGTCGACCTGATCGATGAAGTACTGCATAAGATCGATGATGAACAAACCATCCTCTCCGTCAGGGACAGGGTTAACCGGATGATGGAGAGCTATCCGCTGTTTGGTTAAAGTTATATTCTTCTAAAGGATCAGGCGATCTTTAGATCGGGATTTCGTCTGATTATCATGATTATTTTCAAATACTTAGAACCTCTTTCTGCTTTGTCCGTATAAGAGCTGTGGAAATTTCGAAAAATATGCAGTTTTAACAGGCAGAAACTGGAAATTACGTATTCATTTATTTAAATTCAAGTTTTTTTATTTGAAATGAATAACCATTTGACAATTTGAAGATTAATTAGACCATTAACAAAACAAAGTATCCATTTTAACTGTTGAAAATTTTACCAAACGATTACGAATCTATTTTCTGCCAGAGACCTTAAACTACTATCACATGAAAGCAGAAGCATTATTTTCAAACGTTTTGGCTAAGGCAATAAAAGTACGATTTAAGATATTTTTAATTCCGGCTCTTGTTTATTTTTCATTCTCAGTATTTGTGGCCGGTGCCACCGATACGATTGTGACGGTACGCTATGCAAATCCAGAGTATGTTTGCGCCACCCAAAGTTACAGTCTTGATGTAGAATTCCAGTGCAATACTGCCAACATGCAGTTGCATGGTATGAATGTGCGGTTTTATTACAACGATAACATTCTTGAGTTTACCTCTTTCGGGGAATTTATTGCCGGGTATGCGGCGACATCACCCAATCCACCTATTGTAACAACAGGAACGGCAACCGAAGGGATGAACTATTTCGGCTTTTCCGGCCCGCAGGAATATATCAACGGGGCTATCAAGAAAACAAGCGGAATGATTACCACCTACCTTCCTACATCAGGCTGGTTAAAACTTTTCAATATTAATTTTCATGTGGATGATCCTGATTCCATGAAAGATTCCACCTTCTGCCCGAGTGTCCTGTGGGACCTTGAAGAAGATCCTTCACAGGGCGGCTTTATCGGTGAAGGCGGCGGTGTTGTAATCACTTTAGTTAAAGCTTATCCGAACCTTACCTATTCAAGTACCGAAAATGTCCAGCAATTCAACTGGCAGTATGACGGCGTCCCGGGCATTCCTTTCGGTAACCCTATTGAAACTTATTGTGTTTCAACATTAAGCACCTATGCTCCAAAAAGCACCTTGCCATTTTTGGGATTCAGTGCCCCCGGGCCGATCAGCGTACCGATAACCGTCGATGATTTCACCAGCATCAAATCATTTTCCCTTATCATTAAATATTACCCTACTGCCATTACTTACGTAAGCGGCACTTCCAACCCGATCTTCAATTCCGGTAACGGGCTGCTATCGATTACCGATGCCTCTGCCGCAAGTGGCATGAGGAAAATAACGCTGGTTTTTAACGGCAACAATATTATCTCACTGCCTCAAAGCTCGGTGCTGGCAACGCTGAATTTCAACTATATCGGCGGGGAAACTTGCCTGGAATGGAGGACAACTTCCAGTGGCTGTGTTTATTACGGCCCGAATAATGTGCTCAAATGCGACCAGCCTTATCCTGATTATTTTATTGATGGTGGTATAATTTCAAGTCTTGCCCCGATTACCAAGATTGATTCTGCCGTAGCCCTTGCAGGTGACTTAGCCACTTTCACTATACGTACCTGGGACTTTAATAATATTCACTCCGGGTCGCTTAAACTGAATTATGATCCCCAGGTACTTTTATTTGAGGAAGTCCTGCCGAATGTGGCCATAGCCGATACCTTTGCAGTGGACGCTTCAGTGCCGGGCAGCCTGGAAATGAGCTTTACCGGTGCGGATACTTCGCTTGCAGATGGTTCGGAACTGATGTTTGTCACCTTTGAATATCTGGGGGGATCAACCCCAATGACATGGTTTGATGATGGCTCTTCATGCCAGTATTTCCATATGCAGTTAACCGATCCTCTTATGGATGCGCCGCAGGGCACCTTTTACCTGAATGGCAATATAACGAATTCGGTTTTCGTATGGGGCGGAGATAATTCGGAAGACTGGAACGCTGAAGAAAACTGGCCCAACAATACCCTCCCCGATCAATTCACCAACGTCACCCTTGACCCGGCTTCCGATCCTTCGTTCTGGCCAACCTTTGAAGGCGATTTTATACTGGGCGAGGATTGCAAAAACCTTACCCTTAACGGGGCTGCACAATTAATGATCAACGGCGACCTGGTAATCAGCCCGGGGCATATCCTGAATATCGGCTCAGGTACAATCCAGGTAAACGGCGACTGGATAAATTCCGGAATATTTGTTCCCGGCACCGGGACAGTAGAATTTACTGGCACCAACGATGTAATTATCGATGAAGGTGTACCCCCGGGTAATTACGTTGCAGCTTATGTCCTTTCCGGTTTTTCTTCCGGGTATACGCAGATAAGCGGTGGGATTGCCGGTCCGACCGGGGATAATGCCCATAGCGATATTAACCTGGGATTCAATTTTACATACCTGGGCAACAGCTATTCACAGGCCAGGGTCAATACGAACGGCTGGCTCTCCCTTAACCTCTCCGGGACTGATGCTACTTCATCAGACAACACCCAACTGTTTAATGCTTCGGCACCTTCGATGGCGATTTCTCCCTGGTGGGATGACCTGGTGGCGGATGCGGGCAGCACCATCAGCTACCTTACTGAAGGCAGCTCTCCCAATAAAGTATTCACTGCTGAATGGAGCAATGTCCTCGCATATTCTTCCGGGGCTTCGGTACGCCTGAATTTCCAGGTTAAATTATATGAAACAAGCAATGTCATCGAGTTTTTATATGGCAGCGTTATCCCAGGCACCCATAATTCCCTGGAAAGTGCGTCCATCGGTATTAAAGATGGCATTGGCGGAGCAGGGCATTTTATTGAAGCCACGCAGAATTCTACAAATATTATCCTTGCTATCCTCAAAAGTGAAAACAACTGGCCACTGGTAAATTACAGGTTTTCACCACCTATTGTCCCGGAAATGGATACTTTTTACAAGATCGTAGTTTCCAAACCTACCGGCAAGGTGAGCATAGGCCGTGATGTAATGGTCACCGGGTTGGATTAAGCCTGTACTCCTCCTTTAACTTGACTTTTCTACCCTTTTCCTGATTTTTTCTTCGCCTTTTCTATATTTCAGGTATCTTTAGCCCTGAAAATTTAATCTGTTACATTCATGAAAAATATCTTTACCATCCTGGCATTATTTGTATTTATCCTCACCGGTTTCGGGCAAATTACGCAATACGAAAAAGGCGCACAGTATTGCTCCCACAGGAAAGCATCATCTCAAAATCCGCAACGGGAACTTTACGGCGAGAATTCCCCGCGGCATACTTTCGACGTGCTTAACTACACTTTGGAATTCGATTTCATGGATAATTTTCAAAGCCCCTTTCCACAGACATTTACAGCCAATCAAACCATCACATTGAGAGTGGATACAGCCCTGAATATGATCAAACTCAATGCAGTCAATAATTCCCTGCAAATCAATTCAGTCAGTGCTGATGCCTCCTCTTTCACCCATAATAACGATACCCTGGCCATTACCCTCGACAGGGTGTATAATCCAGGGGAAGTGGTGGAGGTTTATATTGATTATCAGCATAAAAATGTTGAAGACGGTAATTTTTATGTAAATGGCGGATTTTTATTTACGGATAATGAACCGGAGGGTGCCAGGAAATGGTTTCCCTGCTACGACCGGCCTTCAGATAAAGCTACGGTCGATATCACCGCAAAAGTTCCCGATAACGTCCTGCTAGGCTCAAACGGGCGGCTCGAGGATTCAACCGCTATCGGTGGCGCAATATATTATCATTGGGTCAGCCGCGACCCGGTTGCAACCTATCTTACAGTAATTTCCGCAAAAGCCAACTGGAACCTGGATATAGTTTACTGGGACAGGCCTTCCACTCCCGGCGACCCGATGCCTTTCCGTTTTTATTATAACGATGGCGAATTTCCTTACGACATGGAGCAGATCATCCCTTCAATGGCTGATTATTTCTCTGATAATTACGGGGAGCATCCGTTTGAAAAAGACGGATTTGCTTCATTAAACGATGAATTTGCCTGGGGCGGGATGGAAAACCAGACCCTTACCAGCATCTGCCCTGGCTGCTGGTACGAAAGCCTGATCTGCCATGAGTTTGCGCACCAGTGGTTCGGTGACATGATCAGCCCTGGCACCTGGGCCGATATCTGGCTCAATGAAGGATTTGCCACCTGGTCTGAAGCACTCTGGTATGAGAATTATGGTGGTTATAACGCATATAAAGACGAAATCGAGTACAATGCCTCTTATTATATGTCGTCAAACCCCGGCTGGGCGGTTTATGTACCCGAATGGGCCATAGAAACCCCGCCGAACAACACCCTGTTTAATTATGCAATTACCTATTGCAAGGCTTCCTGCATGGTTCACCTGCTGAGGTATACACTGGGTGATGATCTTTTCTTCCCCGCCCTCTACAATTATGCCACCGATACTGCGGATTTCAAGTATAAAACCGCCATCACCGACGATTTCCAGGCGAGCTTCGAAGAATCGACCGGGCAGGATCTTGAATGGTTTTTCGAATCGTGGGTAAAACAGCCCAACCACCCCATTTATGCCAATGAATACAATATCAAAAACAACGATAATGGGACATGGAACTTAAATTTCTATGTGAACCAGGTCCAGTCAGTGCCTGACTTTTTCCCCATTCCCGTTGAGATTTACGTATATTTTGTCGGAGGTACAGATTCAACGATCAGGGTGATGAACGATGTAAACCAGCAGGTTTTCAACTTCACTTTTGATAAACAGCCAACCAATGTGTTCTTCGATCTGACCAATGAGATTGTGCTGAAACAGGCTTCGTTGGTTGTGGGTATTGAAGAAGGGGATGTGGCGGAACAGGCTTTCCGGCTGGAGCAGAATTATCCCAATCCTGCTACCGGGCAAACGGCCATAACTTATTCGATCCCGGCAACTTCAGATGTTTCACTTGCCATATATGACATGACAGGAAAAAAAGTGAAAATCATCACTGAAGGCGAACAAAGCATGGGGACACATCTTGTAACTGCTGACCTTAGCGGGTTAAATGCCGGCATTTATCTCTGCAGGCTCGAAGCAGGCGGCCGGAGCGCTGTAATGAAGGTTGCAGTGAGGTAAGTCTTTAGTCTTTAGTCTTTGGTCTTTGGTCCTTCACATCGACAATCGACAATGCCGAATCGACAATTTTATTCCACTCTTGTCCAGTAGGTATTTCTGCCGATCCAGGAAATTCCGACATAACCTCTTATTTTGAGGATGCCGTTTTCATCGAAATTCATGTAGCAATCGTAAGTTGATCCGTTTTTCGGGTCGTAGATGGTGCCGTCTTCCCATTCCGTATCATCCGCATCGTAAACAAAATCCTTAAGCAGTACCATTCCCATGACCGGCCGGGTGCGCAGGGATTCGTCCTCATTTTCATCATCCAGCTTGGGAAGGCCGGTAGCCGGTTCATTCGGCTCATTCAACCAGACTATCTTTCCGTAAAACTTGCCACTTTCTTTATAGATCTGCACATGGGCATCCTTGTCTTCGTTCAGCCATTTGCCGATAATGGCGTCAGCACCCTGGGTCTGGGCAAAAGTAAAAATGACCAGGAAAAATCCGGCCAGAGTTAACGTTAATTTTTTCATAAAGTCACAATCAGGTTATTTAAGAAATAAATTCTCTGGGAAAATTATGAAGATATTGATCAGAAGGCTAACTGACCTGTGGTTCCTGCGGTGGAGCCGGGGCTGGAGGGGCCGGAGGCGGTGTATTCTTCACCTTTTTGACCTGGATGCAGTTCATCCCTTTAAAGCTGCGCTCAAGCTCGAATGATACCAGGTCGCCTTCCTTGATGGTTTCAAGGCAGCCATTGGCATGGACGAAAAATTTATCCTGCCTTATGGTTTCTTTTATAAAACCAAAGCCTTTTCTCTCATCAAAAAATTCAACTTTTCCGGTAAATACAGAAGGGGTGTCGTCTTTTTCTTTTTTGCGGATGCTGACCTCAATCGTGTCTGCATCAATTTTCGTTTTTGCTCCCGGATCGGGAGGTGTATCGGTTATGTTGCCAAACTCATCGACATAAGCGATCATGCTGTCGAGCCCGCCGCTCTGTGAGTTTGCTTTTCTTTCTTCTTTTTTCTGCTGCTTATCAAGCCGTTTTTTTAACCGCTTTTTTTCTTTTTCCTGCTTAATGATTGTTACCTGGGATTTCGCCATGTTTAGGAGTTAATTTCGACAAAGGTACTAAAAATCAGTCATAATTATAAAAATTATCAGTGCCTATCCCCACATCAAATCTGCCATTAGAAACTGTTATCGGTTTACCGCCAACCAATGCCTGAAATTCAAAATATCCTGATAGAATGACTTCAATTTGTTTTTCATCGACAAGTAAATTCTGAGCCCTTTTAAAGTGAAATCCTCCGTTGAGGATATCGGCTGTATAATGATTTGTATCAATCGAAACGATAAGTTCGTAATCAGGGTTTGTCAAGTCAAGAATTGTGTCATTCAAAACGAGCAGGTCACTGTACTTTTCCGGTGTAAAACCTGGAATTCTCAAAATTATCGACATTTCCGAAGGGCCATAATAATCATAGTAAGATCCATTCTGGCCATCCAGCAAAAACGACATCTCATTATTTGTCACGATTACTTTTGCTGGTACGGTTTCGTAATTTGAAATAAAAACCTGCCTGTCGTAATATGCCCCAAACGTATTATATCCCCATTCGGAATACACCGGCAATTCAGGATATTCCTCATCATAGATCATAATTGAGTCCTTAAGTTCATTTTCTTTTGAACATGCTGCAAAAAGCAACAAAACTGACAGGAAAATAATTAACCTTGTTTTCATTGAACTTTGGATTTATAAGGTAACTGAATATTTACCTGGAAGCCGCCTCCTGCTATCGGGCTCACCATAGAAGCCGATTCAGGGTTAAGGGATATCACAGGGGCACATACCTCAATACTGGCAGTCGGTTTAGATTGCCTGCCAATCCTGAGTCCGAAGGAGGTGTAAATTGAAGCGGTGAATAATTCAGGTTGCCCCACTATTTCGGAAACTTCATCCTGGTATTGTTCCATAGCATTATCGTAAAACACCACATCTGTCCTGGTTCTCAGCCGAAAATCAGCTTCCGCCCCTAATTTGAAATATAGCCGGAATAAACGGGGCTTATAAATAAAATACCTGATTTCCAAAGGGATCCCGATGCAATCTGATTTCTGGACTATTTCTTTCACTTTCAGGTATTCCGTATTAATTCCATCCTGACGGTAAAGCAAATAGAAAAAGCTGGCATTGGATTCCGAGTGCTGATCCCTCCAGATAGAAGCGTTCATACGTGTATAACGCAGCCCGGCAGCAATCCCGAATTTGTCATTCTTTAAAAAAAACTCAGGTTTTACCCCAACAAAGCTGTTAATTATCAGGCTTGAAATACTGCTGGTTGAATAATAATCCATCGGATATTCGGGCATTTCGGCTCTCACATAATTCAGATTTTTCATCTCGCAACTCATGAAAGTCATGCCCGTTTCTATGCCTAAGAACAACTGTCTGGCTTCCTGGGCCGTGGAAAAGCCGCTATATAAGCATAGGAAGACAATCAGAAATTTTAATTTAATTTTCATGATTTGGTTTGGAAATATATATTGCAAATAATTTTATGCAAAATGCATGCCAGCCCTTCACTCCTCCATCCCCTTTAGCAACCTGATTGCTGCTTTTACAGTTTTCACATTGCGGAAAGTAAGCGATAACCGGCTCTCCGTCTCCTTCATCCTGCAAATCGCCGGGTTGGCCTGCACAAATCGCAGCATGGCGGCAAAATCTTCCGACCGGTAGTAATTGGATTCCTGGTTGCTGATGAAATAGCCTATCAATCGCTCATTCTTGAGGACAATCTTTTCAAAGCCGGCTTTCTTAGCCATCCAGCGGAGCCTGATCGTGTCGAACAACTCTTCCGCCTGCCTCGGGATAGGACCGAAACGGTCGATGATCCTGTTCCGGCAGGCATTGAGGGCCTCTTCAGTCTCCAATCCGTCAAGCTCCTTGTAAATGATCAGCCTTTCTGTGGTGTTGGTGATATAATCCCCGGGGATGAGGATCTCAAGATCGGTTTCTATCTGGCATTCCTTCACAAAAGGCCTGGGCTTTTCGTCTTTATAAAGCTCGCTGAATTCCGTCTCTTTCAATTCCTGGATGGCTTCATCGAGGATCTTATGGTACATATCAAAACCGATCTCGGAAATAAATCCGCTCTGCTCGGCCCCCAGGATATTACCGGCGCCGCGGATGTCGAGGTCGCGCATAGCGATGTTAAACCCGCTGCCAAGATCGGAGAATTCCTCGATGGCCTTGAGCCGTTTCCTGGCTTCATCCGTCAGCATCGGCACCGGCGGCGATAAAAGGATGCAGAAAGCTTTCCGGTTCGACCGCCCTACCCTGCCGCGCAACTGGTGAAGGTCGCTCAATCCGAAATGATGGGAGTCGTTGATGATCATGGTGTTGGCATTCGGGATATCCAGTCCCGATTCGATGATGGATGTTGCCAGCAGGACATCGTAAACACCGTCGATGAAATCGAGCATCACGCTTTCAAGATGTGACCCGTCCATCTGGCCGTGCGCCACGCCAATGGTGATATTGGGCAGGAATTTCTTCAGCATGTGCTCGACATCGTGGATGTTCATCACCCGGTTGTGGACAAAAAACACCTGCCCTCCGCGCGAAACCTCATAATGGATCGCCTCGCGGATCACCTCTTCGCTGAAAACCCTGACTTCGGTCTGGATCGGGTAGCGGTTTGGCGGCGGGGTGTTGATGTTCGAAAGATCGCGCGCCCCCATCAGTGAAAACTGCAGCGTACGGGGAATGGGCGTGGCTGTGAGGGTTAGCGTATCTACATTCACCCTGATCTGCTTGAGCTTTTCCTTGGCGCCGACGCCGAATTTCTGCTCCTCGTCGATAATGAGCAGGCCAAGGTCCTTGAATTTGACATCCTGGCTGATCAGGCGGTGTGTGCCTATGAGGATGTCGAGCTTACCTTCTGCGAGCCTTTCGAGGGTTTCTTTCTGCTTTTTCTGGCTCTTAAAACGGTTGAGGTAATCGACCGAGCAGGGAAAATCCTTCAGCCGGTCGCGGAATGTTTTGTAATGCTGTAATGCCAGGATGGTCGTGGGGACCAGGACAGCAACCTGCTTATTGTCGGCAACGGCCTTGAATGCAGCACGGACAGCAATCTCGGTTTTTCCAAACCCTACATCCCCGCAGATCAAGCGGTCCATCGGGAAGGTTTTTTCCATATCGGCCTTGACATCGGCCGTAGCTTTCACCTGGTCAGGGGTATCTTCGTAAATAAATGAAGCCTCCAGCTCGGTCTGAAGGTAGGTATCAGGCAGGAAACGGAACCCTTCGGCGCTTTTCCTCTGGGCGTAAAGCTGGATCAGCTCTTTCGCTATATCCTTTACCCGGCTCTTTGTTTTGGCTTTCAGCTTGCTCCAGGCGGCGGATCCCAGTCGGTCCATCTTCGGCTCAACACCATCTTTGCCAACGTATTTGGATATCCTGTGAAGCGAGTGGATGCTGATATAAAGAAGGTCGTTGTTTTTGTAGATGATGCGGATGGCTTCCTGCTGCCTTCCGTTCACGTCGATCTTCTCGAGGCCATCATAGCGCCCTACCCCGTGGTCTATGTGCGTAACGAAATCCCCCGGGCTGAGGTTGTAAAGCTCCTTGAGGCTGATGGCCTCGCGGCTGGTGTAACTGTCTTTAAGATGGTATTTGTGATAGCGCTCAAATATCTGGTGATCGGTGTACAGTGCCAGGTTCAGCTTATGGTCGATGAAGCCCTCATGAAGCGAAATATTAAGGGTGGAAAATTCAAAAGTCGCCGGCAACTTGCTGCTGTGTAAAAGGTCTTCAAAAATGGTGTAGATCCTCTCGATCTGGCGGGGATTTTCTGAGAGGATGAAATTTGTAATGCCCTGTTTTGTGTTTTCCTCGAGCTTATCCGTTAAAAGCTGGAAATTTTTATTGAAAGATGGCTGGGGACTTGTATAGAATTCAGGCTGGAGACCGGGCTGCAGGAAAGGCTGGTGGCCGGATTCGATGATAGCGTGGTCCAGAATCTGCTTCAGGATCTCATCTTTTCCAACGAAATGCTCTTTAAGGTTCACAGGATATATGCCGGAAACATCGGAATCAAGGAGCTTCTGAAGTTTTTCTGTATGCATAACGGCCAGGTCAAGGAGAGCCGACAGGTCCTCCACCCAGATCGTTGCCCCGGGCGGCAGGAAAGCAAGGAAAGATTCCCGGGATTCGACCTCGAGACGTTCGGAAAGATCCGGCAGAATGGTGATCCTGTCCATCTTATCGATAGAAAGCTGGGTAGCAGGATCGAAGGAGCGGATGGATTCTGCCTCCTCACCGAAGAATTCAATACGGAAAGGCTGGTCGTGGGCAAAGGAAAAGACATCCAGGATGCCGCCGCGGATGGAGAACTGGCCGGGTTCGTAGACGAAGTCTTCCCGGTCAAAGCCATACTCGTTCAGGACATCTGCAATGAAATCAAGGCTAACCTTTTCACCGACCTTCAGCTTCAGCGTATTCTTTGTCAGCACTTTTTTGCGGACCACTTTTTCCATGAGGGCTTCCGCGTAGGTAACGATAAGGGTCTTTTTGGGAGATGATACCAGCCGGCTCATCACCTCTGAACGCATCAGCATATTCGTCCGGTCCGGACGGTCGAATTCAAAATGGCGCTTATAAACTGTTGGAAAGAAAAGGGTGTTCTTTTTCTCGTACGGTTCTCCTTTTTCCTCAAACAGCGTTTCCAGGTCGTTGTATAGATATGCGGCCGATTCAGGATCATTGAGGATGACGAGGTGGTTCCTGTTCAGGTGATGAAATACTGCAGCTTTAATAAGGGCAGGAGACGAACCGGCCAGCCCCTTCAGGAAAATCCTGGGGGGTGACTGGTTTTTCAGTTCTTCTACCATCTGCAGCACCTGGGGAGTGGCTGCATAAAGCCTGATAAGTTCTTCTGTTTTCACTCTCTATTAAACCCGAACAGTTCCGCAAATGTATTATTTTTGCCCGAGGCATTGAAATTCATCAACCATGAAAGTTTTCAAATTCGGCGGAGGGGTGCTCCATTCAGCAGAAGCTGTGAAAAAAATTCCCGGGATCCTCGGCAGGTTCCCCGGTGAGGGGCTCATTATCGTCATTTCAGCCTTTGGAAAAACAACGAATGCCCTTGAAGGACTGGTGGATGCAGGATTCCGAAACGAAGGAAATACCAGCGATCTTATCCGGAAGATCAGCGATTACCATACGGAGATCCTTAAGGGTTTGTTTGCGGATGATAAACATCCCGTATTTGCAGAAACCCAGTCTGTGTGGGAAAAATTAGCCAGTGCCGTCATTTCTGCAAAATCTTCCTCATACCCGGAATATTACGATCAGCTGATCTGCTTTGGCGAACTGGCCTCCAGCAAAATCGTGAGCTATTTCCTGGCAGGACAGGGATTGAAAAATAGCTGGTCGGATATCCGGCCGATCCTGAAGACCGATTCCAATTTCCGCCAGGCTTCGGTAAACTGGAAGGACAGCAAGGCCAATGCCGACAAACACATCAGGCCTTTACTGGAAAAAACCGGCACGAACCCGCCGCTGGTCGTGATCCAGGGATTTATCGGCTCGGATGCAAGCGGAAAGAGCACCTCGCTTGGCCGTGAAGGCTCTGATTACACGGCTTCGGTATTCGCCAGCCTGCTTGACGCCTCTGAAGTCATTACCTGGAAAGATGTGCCGGGGATCCTGAATGCTGATCCCAAACATTTCCGCCAGACTATCAAGCTCGACCAGATCTCCTATGCAGAAGCTACGGAACTCGCTTACTACGGGGCGAAAGTCATCCATCCAAAAACCGTAAAACCATTACAGAATAAAGGTATCCCGCTACAGGTAAGGTCATTCCTCGAGCCGGAGATCCCGGGGACCCTGATCCATGCGGGCGCTGAAACCGATTCCACGATACCGAGCTTTATCTTCAAATTCGACCAGGTCTTGATCTCGGTTTCCACACGCGATCTTTCCTTCATCAACGAAAAGGTATTCAATGATGTCTTTTCATTGCTTGCCCGCTTTACGATCCACATGAACATAATCCAGAATTCAGCTTTAACACTCTCATTTTGTGTTGATAACCATGCTGACCTGCCCGGCCTGCTGGGCGGCTTGAAGGAAATTTACACGCTGAGGTACAATGAAGGCCTTGAGCTCATCACCATCAGGCATTTCAATGAAAAAGCCGCAGAACTCGTTCTGCAGGGCAAAGAGATCCTCCTTGAGCAGCATAACCGGACGGTTGTGCAATATGTGGTAAGGTAACCGGATTTTTCCGCCAATTCTTTCTATTTTTGCACCCTCGAACCTAATAATCCAATTTTCAATGAAAGAGGCTATCGTTATTCTTGCCGGAGGAGGTCCCGCACCGGGTATTAACACCGTAATCAGCTCAATTGCAAAGGTTTTCCTTAAGGACGGTTACCGGGTCATTGGGATGCATGAAGGTTACAAGACTTTATTTACGAAAAATCCAAAAACGCAGGAATTCGATTTTGAAATTGCCGACAAGATCAAGAACCAGGGCGGATCAGCGCTGGTGATGAGCCGTCATAAGCCAAAGGACGATGAATTCAATACCGATTTCTTCATTCAGAACAATGTCAAGTTGTTGGTCACTATTGGTGGAGATGACACAGCCTCTACAGCCACGCGGATTTCCAACTATCTTAACAAGCACAGTGTCAAGGTCCAGAACATCCATGTCCCCAAGACGATCGACAATGACCTTCCCCTGCCGGAAGGCCAGCCCACTTTCGGGTACCAGTCGGCCAAGGAAGAAGGGGTACGGATTGCGACGACCATTTATGAAGATGCACGGACCAGCGGGAACTGGTTCATCATCTCGGCCATGGGCAGGGAAGCCGGTCACCTGGCATTCGGGATCGGCGGCGCCTGTCATCTTCCCATGATCATCATCCCGGAAATGTTCAACAAAACCACCATTTCTTTCGATAAGATCACAAGGATGATCATTTCTTCCATCATTAAAAGAAAAATCCTGGGTATTGATTATGGCGTCGCTATTATCAGCGAAGGCGTTTTTCATTTTATGACCGATGAAGAGATTAAATCCACAGAAATAAACTTTACCTACGACGATCACGGTCACCCCGAATTGGGGAATGTCAGCAAAGCCCACATTTTCAACCTCCTGCTGCAACGCAGGCTGAAAGAGCTGGGCATTTCGGTCAAAAGCCGTCCGGAAGAGCTGGGCTACGAGCTGCGATGTGTCAATCCCAGCGCTTTCGACCTGATGTACTGTTCGCTGCTGGGTATCGGCGTAAAGAAATTATTCGACCAGGGCCTCACCGCCTGCATGGTCACTTCCGATCCGGTCGGGGACATCTTTCCCTTGTTCCTGAAAGATGTAGCGGATGAACAGGGCAAGGTCAAGCCCCGGATGGTAAATATCAATTCCCAGAAGGTGATGATGGTTTACGACCACAATATGCAGTTTCTGACTGATGAAGATAATGAGGCTGCAAAATCGTATGTGAAAGACCCTGAAAATTACAATTTCAACAAAATCCTGAACTGGTAAGGATCACTTACCCAGGATAATTTCCCTGGCCCTTTTTGTAAATTCCTGTGTAACATCGCGCGTCATCTGCTCGCTGCCGGGGTATTCCGCCTTGCCGGATTTCAGAAGGTTTACTGTCTCCTCCCCTGCCGCATCCGGGTTTCCCTGTATGCTTGCATAAGCATTGGAAAAGATGGTCTCAACCTTTATCGGGATCCGGTTCACGACACGGCCGTTTTGCTTATCGACATATTCAAGGCTGCCATTAAGCTTTGCCCTTTTGAGCTGCCGGTTTTCATGGACAAGGCATTTGATGGTATCTACCACAACATCTCCCTGCAAAATATCCCGTTCTTCCTGGTATTCAAGTTCCCTGACCTGGTCGGGGCCGATCTCGAGTTCCTCCAGGACAACCCTTAATACAAAGACGAAGGGCCGGGCTGTTGAGTCGGGCTTAACCTGCCCTTCCCTGGCTTTGTTAAATTCCTGGACAATTATCGTAAGGTGGTCGACCATGGAAGGGCTTATACCCTGGCCGGTCCGGTTTTGAAGTTCAAATTCCATATTGGTGGCGCCTTTCAGGATGGAAAGCCGGATATCTTTATCAATGTTTTTATAGGCTGCGTCAAGACTGGCTGCTTTCATAAATTCCAGGTAAGCCTGCCGGGCATTCTCCGGGTTATCCGTTTGAAGGAGCCTTTCCCCATGGGCATACAGATAGGCCAGGGCTTTACGCTGCGATTCGCCAAGGCTGTTCTTGTAATCCGTAAACACAAGGCCTGCCCCGCTGATCGATTTTTCAGGCAATTGCATAACCAACTTCTGACGGTTATCAAGCTGGAGGTAAGTCATGTAGATGTCGTACCAGATATCAGGCTGGCCTGTTTTGAGGAGGGCCTTAATTTTCTCCTGGCTTTCAGTGTTGGCTATATTGTAAGCCTGCAGCAATTCGTCCACGACTTTGTCCCTGCCGGGATATTGCTTCACTTTACGGACAAGCTTTGCTATTTCATCATCGGCCGATCCGGTATCCTGGGCCATTCCCGGAATTGATAAAAAGCAAGAAGCCAACACGATAACCCACAGGTATTTTAGCTTTAACATAGTTAAATAATTTTACTGCAATTAACTATAAAAAATTAACTTTGAATCCCATTTTGATGGGAACTGGTACTTTGCACCAAATTTTGTGCAAAACTATAACAAAGTCAAACTAATATTTTTTCATGTCGCAGTTCCTGGTCCGCCTTATCCTTCGTAACAGGCTTGTCAACCTGATTATCATCCTCATACTCACCGGTTATATGGCTTTCATGGCCACCGGCATCAAAATTTCCTACGACTTCCAGCAGATGCTTCCCTATTCGGATTCGATCAGTATCGAATACCATCATTTTAAGGAAGTGTTTGGAGAAGATGGCTCGGTGATGTTTATCGGCATTAAAAGCGATGAATTGTTTGAGCTTGATAAATTCAATGACTGGTGGGACCTTACCTATTCTATTAAAGCGATGGAAGGGGTCGAAGAGGTGGTTTCACTTGGCAGGATTTACCAGCTACAAAAGGATGACAGTCTCCGGAAGCTCAATTTCGACCTGGTATTCAAAAATAAGCCCCGGAGCCAGGCTGAACTCGACAGCCTAAGAAATGTTGTACTTTCCATTCCGTTTTACGAGGGTTTCCTGATCAATAAAGCCACCGGCGCCACTATGATGATGGTGACCCTTAATCAGAAGGAACTTAAAAATAAAAACCGGGTCAAACTTGTAAGGGATATTGTTGATCTCACTAATAAATTCGGTGAAAATAACAATATCAAGGTCCATTACTCAGGTATGCCCTATATCAGGATCAAAATCGCTGAAAAACTGCAGAAGGAGCAGGTCATCTTTATAGCAGCCGCACTGATCCTAACCTTATTGATCATACTGGCATTTTTCCGCTCATTCAAGATTGCTGTCATCACTTTACTGATCGTCATTATCAATGTTGCGTGGATCTTTGGCCTGAATGTAATTTTAGGATACAAGCTGACGATACTTACTGCCCTGCTACCTCCTTTGCTGATAGTCATCGTGGTGGAGAACTGTATTTTTATGCTGACCAAGTTCCACCATGAGTTCAGGCTGCATGGCAACAAGATCAAGGCCCTTTCGCGGATGATCATGCGTCTCGGGACTACCAACCTGCTAACCAATGCCGCCACGGCTGCGGGTTTTGCGACTTTCATCATTACCGGCAACAAGATCCTGACCGAATTCGGCATCCTGGCTTCACTCAGTATCCTGGTGGCATATGTGCTTACCCTTGTCCTGGTACCCATCATTTTCAGTTACCTGCCGGCCCCGGAGCAGCGCCATATCCGGCACCTCGAATCCGGCTTGGTGCTCCGTATCATTAACAAGGTAGTTAAGATTGTCAGCACCAAAAGAACGGTGATCTATATCATTACTTCGATCATAGTTATTGTAGGAATTGCAGGGGTTACGCGTCTAAAATCGGCCGGTAAGATCGTTGACGACATTTCCCGCAGGGATCCCATTTACAAAGACCTTGCTTTTATTGAGGAGAATTTTAAAGGTGTAATGCCTTTTGAAATTTCAGTGGATACCAAAAAGAAAAGAGGGGTGATGAAATATTCCACGATCGAAAAGATCGATGAACTGCAGCAGGTACTTGCAGAATATCCCGAAATATCCAAATCATTGTCGATTGTAGATGTTGTCAAATTTGCAAGGCAGGCGTTCTACAATGGTGATACCAGTTATTACGGCATGCCCAACACCCAGGAGCTCAACTTCATGCTAAGGTACCTCCCAAAAATGGGCGAAGGAAAACGCACTATCCTGAACTCCTTCCTTGATACAAACATGCAGGTGACCCGCATCACATCACAGCTTGGCAATATTTACACCTATGATATCCAGCGCATCAAAGATGATATAAAACCACGTGTGGATTCCATCTTCCCCGCATCAGACTATAAAGTACTGCTCACAGGAAACAGCGTTGTGTACCTTGAGGGATCAAAATACCTGATGAAACACCTGCTGATGAGCCTTATCCTGGCGATTATCCTGATCTCAGCACTGATGGCAATGCTGTTCAGTTCTGCCCGGATGATCATCATCTCATTAATCCCTAACCTCATTCCACTGATTATGACGGCCGGCATGATGGGATTTGTCGGAATTACCATCAAGCCCTCCACGATCATCATTTTCAGCATCGCTCTGGGTATTTCGGTAGACAATGCAATCCAGTACCTTGGCCGCTACAGGCTCTTCCTGATCTATAACAAATGGAAGATAAAACCTTCGGTCATTTCCGCTTTACGGGAAACAGGATTCAGCATCATTTATTCCTCCAGCGTGCTTTTCTTCGGTTTCGCCATCTTCATATTCTCCTCCTTCGGCGGCACTTCGGCTGTAGGGTACCTGATCTCATTCACCCTGCTGATGGCCCTTCTATGTAACCTTTTCATCCTTCCATCCTTCCTTCTTAGCCTCGATAAGCACCTTACCACCAAAAGGTTTAAGGAGCCACTGCTTGATCTTTTCGACGAAGAACTTGATATTGAACTGGAAGAACTGGAAATAGAGCAAAAGGAAAAGCTTAAACTGGAATAATAAAGAAAACAAAACAGTATGAAAGGAATTATCCTCGCGGGAGGATCGGGGACAAGACTTTACCCGATAACGATGGCGATCAGCAAGCAACTGATGCCCATCTACGATAAGCCAATGATTTACTATCCATTATCCGTTCTCATGCAGGCGAATATCCGTGAGATACTTATCATTTCAACGCCATTCGACCTGCCTAATTTTGAGAAGTTGCTTGGCGACGGCAGCCAGATCGGGTGCCGTTTCAGTTATGAAGAACAGGTTGTTCCAAACGGGCTTGCACAGGCCTTTGTCATTGGTGAGAAGTTCATCGGCCATGATAAAGCCGCTTTGATCCTGGGTGATAATATTTTTTACGGAACAGGCCTTCAGAAACTTTTACTCGAGAATAACGACCCGGAAGGCGGTGTGGTGTTCGCTTACCACGTTTCCGACCCGGAACGGTATGGCGTTGTAGAGTTTAATGAGCATAAAAAAGCGATTTCAATAGAAGAAAAGCCCAAACAGCCCAAATCCAATTATGCTGTCCCGGGCCTGTATTTTTATGACAATTCCGTAGTTGAAGTGGCGAAAACCATGAAACCCAGTCCAAGGGGCGAATATGAAATAACCGATGTCAACAAATATTATCTTGAAAGGGGAAAGCTGAAGGTGGGAATCCTTGACAGGGGAACCGCCTGGCTTGATACGGGGACGTTCAGTTCACTTCTCCAGGCCTCCCATTATGTTGAAGTCATTGAGCAACGGCAGGGGTTAAAAATCGGCTGTATTGAAGAGATCGCTTACCAGATGGGCTTCATAAACGCCGATCAGCTCGCCCAGGTAGCCGAGCCCCTGCTCAAAAGCGGGTATGGCCAGTATTTACTCAGCCTGATCGAAAGAAAATAGCAAGCAGCAAATCGTTCTTACAAATGCATTCATCGGAAGAATTATTACAATTCGTAAATGAAGCCCTTGAAAAGGAGAATTTCCTGAGGGAGCCAAAGGAACTTTACGAACCCATCACCTATATTTTAACCCTCGGGGGAAAGCGTATCCGGCCTGTCATGATGCTTATGACCGTCGATATGTATGACGGTGATATCCAACAGGCTATACCTGCAGCCCTGGGCCTGGAAATTTTTCACAATTTCTCGCTGGTCCATGATGATATTATGGACCGCGCCCCACTCCGGCGGGGAAAAATGACGGTCCATGAGAAGTGGAATGCCAATACCGCCATCCTGTCGGGTGATACCATGCTTGTGAAGGCTTATGAACAGTTCCTGAAATTGCCGGATCCTTTAACAAAACCGGCGCTGGCTGTATTCAACCTCACGGCTACGGGCGTTTGCGAAGGGCAGCAACTGGACATGAATTTCGAGGAAAGAAATGATGTGACGATATCCGAATACCTGGAAATGATCAGGCTGAAGACCGCTGTACTGATCGGGGCCGCTTTCAGGCTTGGCAGCCTGGTTGCCGGCGCACCGGAATCGGACCAGCGGAAATTGTTCGAATTCGGTATCCATACGGGTCTGCTTTTCCAGCTCAGGGATGACTTGCTGGATGCTTACGGAGATGCGGAAATATTCGGCAAAAAACAATATGGCGACATCATCACAAATAAAAAGACCTACCTATACCTGAAGGCGCTTGAACACCTCACCGGCAGGGAACAGAGACGATTCGGGGAGTTATACGCCAACACCACCGGCGATCCTGCGGTTAAGGTGAAAAAAGTAATGAAGTATTTTGATGAAGCCGGGGTGAAAAAACATACGGAAGACAGGATCCAGGAGCATTATGATATGGCAACCATGGCTTTTAAATCGTTGGATATCCCTTCTGATAAAAAGGAATTGCTCAGTAATTACACCCGGCGTTTAATGGGCAGAAATTTCTGATCCGGCATCAAGAAAATTAATTTCGCATTTCCCGGAGCCCTTCCAGTTCCAGGTTCAGCTTTTCCCAATTCGATATTTCCGTCTCAAGGTCTTTCTGAACAAGGGTATATTTCTGGTAAACCTGGTCGATAGATTCCCCTTTCTCAAGTTTAGCAGGGTTTGAAAGTTTCTCATTCAGGCTTTTAACGATATGTTCCAGGTGATGGATGCCGTTTTCCGCTTTTTCGATCTGCCCGGCAATCTTTCTGATATCACGTTCAAGCTGCTTTTTCCGTTCATAGGACTGCTTATTGTCGGAAGTGTCTGAAACCTGGGAGGCCAGGGCGGGTTTCCCGGTGGCTTGCTCCAGCTCCTTCAATGTGCGAAGCTTCCTTGATTCCAGGAAATCATAAATGTCGCCAATGTATTCCCTTATCTTCCTGTCTTTGAATTCATAAACTTTATTTGTCAGGCCCTGCAGGAAATCCCGGTCGTGCGAAACAAGGATGAGGGTGCCTTCATACTGCAGGAGTGCATTTTTAAGGATATCCTTCGATTGCATGTCGAGGTGATTGGTTGGCTCATCGAGGACCAGGAGATTTGCCGGGGTGAGCAGCAGCTTAGCCAGCGCAAGCCTTGCTTTTTCCCCTCCCGACAGGACTTTCACCTTTTTATCGATCTCTTCTTCCCCGAATAAAAAACCGCCAAGCAGTGAACGGATCTTTGTCCTAATATCCCCCACTGCCACCCTGTCGATGGTATCAAAGATCGTCATATCCGCATCCAGCATTTCCGCGGGATTCTGGGCATAATAGCCCATCAAAACATTATAACCGATGCGCAGTTTCCCGTCAAATTCCAGCGTCCCCATGATCATTTTTGCAAGGGTGGTTTTGCCTTCCCCGTTGCGGCCGACGAATGCAATGCGGTCGCCTTTAATGACGGCAAAGTGATTATCTTCAAGGACTAATTTAGGGCCATAGCTTTTCGAAAGTTCTTCAGCTTCTATCACGACTTTTCCCGATGGAGGCGCCAGCGGGAACCGGAAATGAATAGAGGATGTATCAAGCTGGTCGATTTCTATTTCTTCCATCTTTTCAAGCTGCTTGATCCTTGATTGCACCTGCCTGGATTTGGTGTTTTTATACCGGAACCTCTCTACAAAGCGTTCTATCTGCCTGACTTGCTGCTGCTGGTTGTTGAAAGCAGCAAGCTGCCCTTCCAGGCGGACTTCCCTCTGGCGCACGTACTCTGAGTATGAAGCTTTATAATCATAGATCTTCCCCATTTCTATTTCGATGGTGCGGGTGGTCACATTGTCGAGGAAGGCCCGGTCGTGAGATACCAGGATGACAGCACCGGGATAATCGGAGAGGAAATTTTCAAGCCATTGGATGGCTTCTATATCCAGGTGGTTGGTAGGCTCATCGAGCAGCACCAGGTCGGGTCTTTTAAGCAGGATTTTTGCAATTTCCACGCGCATCTGCCAGCCATAGCTGAACTGGTTAAGCGGCCGGTGAAATTCTTCCCGGCGAAAACCCAGCCCTGTCAGCACTTTTTCCACATCTTCCGACATTGTATGTCCACCGAGAATGCGGTGCTTTTCGTTCAGCTCGGTCAGCTTGTCGACCAGCTTATGATATGATTTTGAATCGTAATCTTCGCGCGTGGTGATCTCGTGGGAAATTTCATGGATACGTTGTTCCAGTTCTTTTATTTCCTTGAATGCCGACATGGTTTCTTCCATGACCGGTTTTGTATTATGAAGATGAAGCTCCTGGGGAAGGTAACCCAGGGTTTTATCATTTGGAATTACGACTTCGCCCTCATCTGCACCCTGCAGGCCGGTGATTATCCTCAATAAAGTTGTCTTTCCACTCCCATTCTTCCCAGCAAGGCCGACCCGGTCTTTCTGGTTAATAATGAAGCTGACATTCCGGAACAGGGGCGTTCCGCCGAAATGGACTGATATATTTTGTATTGAAAACATGAAGGAAACCGGTCAGAGCGCAAAAGTAGGGAATTTGTCCTTACCTCTGAACAGTCAAAAGGCGGGCAAGCATTCCGGTCGTGGTTTCGGCACGGATGATATAAGTACCTGCAGAAAGACCTTCCACGTTGATTTCTAATTGTGTATCATCCAGGATTTGCTCGTAAACGATTGTCCCCTGCAAAGAATAAATCGAAATCCTTTTTAACTTAATTACGGAAGAGATAAAGACATGATCGGTGGCCGGGTTAGGATAAATACTGAAATCAGGCTGCCCGGGCCCGGTAGATTCATCAATCCCGGTCCATAAAACACAGGCCTCATTGGAGACCTCACTTTCGCACTGGTCCGTTTCACCTTCCCACATAGCAGTGACCACATAGCAGTAGAAGGTGCCGGGCACCAGATTGGTGTCAGATTCGATGAAGGGCATGCCCGGGAAAGAGGAGATTAACAATTCATAATCACCGCCATTTTCACTTCGGAAAATATTGTATCCCATTAATTCCCTTGTGCCATTTCCACCTTCGTTTTTACTTTTCTGGTTGAGGTCCCATGTCAGCCGGATGCCCTCGTAATAGTAAGGATCAACTTCAAGGTTCGTTGGGCCGATACAATGGCGGTAGATATGGATATTATCGATGAACCAGCCCCTGATATTTGCGGAATTCGCACCTTTAGCAAGGAAGCGGACCTTAAATACCGAATTCATTGCAAGACTGGAGATATTGACATGTTCTTTTGTGACGGGAATGTTTCCAAAAGTATTGGAGAATTCAGAAACTGTCACCCATTCCTGCGTAATCCAGTTCCATCCCTGGATGAGCAGGAATTCCTCCCCTGTTGATTGCAGGGAATACAATTCCAGGTCAAAATCAAGCCAGATCTGGCCTTCGGTCAATCCAACGGCGCACAAAGGATAGCTTTCAAGTGCATATTCATAGTCGGCTTGCACCGGAGAGAAAGTGAATTCAGCTACCGGCGGCGGATTGCCGGCCTGGGTATTGATTGTCCAGTTAAGTCCTTCGGCGATCCATTCATTTGGCTGAAAGCCCGGGTTATCCCAGGTTTCCAGGAATTCCAGCTCATGGCAATAATCAACAGTCACTACTGCCGGGCCTGCTTCCATGGATTCAGCGGTTTCCCCGGGAAAGCCATAGGGAGTAATATCGTAAACCCCTGTTACGGTATAACTATATATTCCGGGATCCATATTGAGGTCTACATAGCTCTGCATCTGCCAGTTACCGTTATGCTCCAGGTTTATAATAAAGATATTGTTTCGATACACATTGTACCCGAGCAAATTAATTGGCACACTCGTTCCGGGAGGGTTCCAGGTAATGATGGCTGCATCGTCGGGGGCATTTCCCACCAGGTTTTGGGGCGGGAAGAGATATTCAGAAGTAAAAGTATAATAGACTTCAGGGGAAAGCCCGCTGGTGTAATGAGCAGCAACGCTCACGGTATAGGTCTGGCCATAAGGCAGGGGGGCCAGGTCCCATTCAAGGTTGGCGGTAGAACCGATATAGACATCATCCAGGAATAAGGAGAAATCTATATAATCGGCGGCTGGATCAGGCACCAGGACAGAAACATTATCTAAAGCCCAGCCCGAAGCATATTGCTCATTATTATCAGCATGAAATGCGATCCAGAGCTGAGGAGGGCCTCCTGATCCGCTGAATGCTGATAAATCAACTTCTAAACTGGCCCAGCTTGTATCCGGCGTAACCTGGTACAGGACCTCCCATGTGGCGCCGGCGTCGGTGGAATACTCAACAAAGGCAAGCTGTCCGAATGCACCGTTATAGAAACTGTCAAAATCAAGCACATATCCATCACTTTCACGCAGGTCGACAGGAGGGGTGATCAGGTAATCACAACAACCGTTATTTTCTGATCCGGCGGTATCATTATTTACCACTGCGTAATAGCCATCCCAAGGCGGGATAATGAAACCGCTGCTGCTTGCATTTTTACTCCGGAACCAGCCATAGCCCGGATCTGCGGTTTGGCTTTGCCAGCCAGCGGGTGGAAAAACCAGGCCTTCAAATCCTTCATGCACTGCAGTCCTTAAGGGCGGATCCCAGCTTGCCACAGCCGAAACGGGGTCTACAAACAGGTTCCTCGGCGCATATTTTTTCTCGCTAAGAATAACCGTAAAGGCCTCATCTTCATTGATTTCTACAGAATCTATCAAATAGGCATCAAAACCAACTTTATATATCCTGATATTATAGGTGCCTTTCCAGACCATATCAAAGGAGGCAATTCCATCGGCTCCGGTCACCAGGGTGAAAAGCTCGCGGGGATAATCAAGACCCTGCAACGTGACTTCGATATCCGACGGCTCCTCCCCTGTTGTAAGTGTTGATGTTACTTCAACATTAACATCCATATTATGACCCACAATATTCGACAGTGTGTAACTGGAATTTTCGCCACTGGTATAATGGGCCCTGACACCATATGCATACCAACCCTGCCCGTTTCCAGGAAAGGCATAATCATTATAATACAAATTCATTGTTGAGGCCATATCAGAGAATGTCCCTCCTGCTAACGGATCATCCGGATCAAAATTTAAATACCGGGCCACTATGTAACTGACCACATCGCGGTTTGACATCATATTTACGCCCTGGTACCTGGCTTCATCCAGTTCATAACCGGCTGAAAGCTGCGGTGCATTGCCACTTAAAGTACTTGCAAAATTTGACCAGTTCGCCGGTATCCTGGGGACTGATCTCCATTGTTTCACAGGGTTACTGCTCTTATCGTCGCTTTCCGGCCCATTGACCCAGGCACGGATCATGAAATCCTGGAAGGGGGAAAGCGTCCATTCATTATCAAGGAATTTAGTGTAACTCTTATAATGAACGGGGACCTGGTCATCGACGCCGATTGGGGCTGCATTTGGGGCGTTTCCTGCCTGGTACATGGCCAGGTAAAAACTGCCTTCGGTAATTTCAGCAGACAGCACGTCGAGGTTTACCCATCCTGAGTTATTAACTGTGATGCCGGTGGAATCGAGCATCGTACCCGGGAGACCGTTCACCCCGTCATCATCAAAAACAGCGACTCCAAAATTTGTACCCAGGAAAGGCCCGGGGAAACTACCATCACCTACATGAAAGGAACCCCCGATCACTGTGGCCGGGTATCCCGCAGGCGTGAACTTTACTGCGTGCCAGCTTCCGGCATGGGCAAATACAAAAAAGTCTTCAGCTTCACCGTCGTCCATGATAATCTCGTAAGGACCATCAGGCAAAGTCCAGGTAACCTCGCACCAGGTATCATCATCCATGACTTCAGCATGGACGGAACCCGGGGCATAATTCATATCCCACAGGGAAACATCAAGCGGGGTCACCAATCCCTGCAATGAAGTGGTATCATGCACAGCAATTGGTTTATATCCTAGCTTAGTGAATTCAATATTATAGCTGCCTTCATCCACAAACAGGCTGTATTCCCCGTTTTCACCGGTAGTTGCCTGGTATGGCCCTGCAGTGACATGCACTCCGTTCAGCGGTACATCATCATCATGGTCAAGGACCGTTCCGCTGAAAATTGCCGGCAAATACACATACATCGTATTATTGACCATGTATTCCAGCTTGTCCTGGTCATTGGTTTCCATCAGCAGGTCGTGATGATACGTACCGGGATTAAAGTTTTCAGCACTATAGGTAATGGTAATATTTTCAGAGCCGTTTTGGGGCACAGTTCCTGTAAAAGGTTGCACGTCTGTAATATAATCAGCCGGGTTACTGAACAGGATGGCCATGTCATCATGCAGGTAAGTTGAATTATAGACGACCTGCAAACCGATTTCCGGATCAGAAGATTGCAAGCCTATTGAACAGCTGGTAAGAGTAATGCCGGGAGTAAAATCATCATAAATGAATTTTATCCTTCCGTTTTTATACAGGATTATTTCAGCATTGATCAAATTACCATTCCCTTGAAATTGCTCATAATTTTTAAACTGTATGATGAGTTTATCATCATCACTCTGATAAAACACCTGGCTGTTCCCTGGTTTAAAGACAAGGTCATCCCACATCCAACCTAAGAAATCCCTGTATACAGAGCTATTAGTCGGGAAAGTGGTATTTTGATTCGTGATTTCGAAAGATGTAAATCCGACGCAACCGTTGTCATTTACCCAGAACTGGGTTTTCACTTCGCCATAATAATAAAACTCAAATCCAATATTATATGGTCCGGCGTTATTATCATCCGTAAGCCCGAAAACCGGGTTCCCTGTTGTGGAAATATCGGTAAAGCTAAAGGAGGGACCGCCGTCTTCATCGCTGTCGATCCAGATATAGCCAAAATCATCCGGGCCACCGGCGCCCAAAACGACAGGATAGCCTGCCCCGTCCAGCGTATTATCACCTTTTTGAATTACTGCATCCGGCAATCCGGACGGTGCGCCCAATCTATTCTGCTCAATTAAAGGATCTTTTAACAGGTGCACGGCAGCAAATTCCGGAAATGAGTATGAGAGTGTCCCCTCCCCTACATTAGATACTGTAGTGAATACATCCACAGAATAATCTGTCCAGACCCAACCCTCAAGTTCGTCAGGATTGACTCTCAGAACCGGATCAGGCCATTCGACACATTCCGGGCCCTCGGGAGACGTAAGCCCCTCATTATAAACGGCCTGGACTGTATAACAATAATAACCATTATCAGGTAAAAGATCAGTATAAGTCTGGCTGGTAGTAGTAGCAATGATAGAACCATCCCGTTTGACAAGGAAAAACTGGAAAGCCTCGCCGTTCCAATCCCAGGATACGGCAACTTTACCTGTAACTGCGTCATCCAGTTCAACGATAAGGTTTTCAGGGGCAATAATTTCGGCGCCCTGCACCGTCATGGTCACAGGAATTGTGATTTGTCCGATAAATGGATTTGAAGTAAAGACAATTTCAGCCTGGTAAATCTCGCCCGAATTTGTCCCGGCAGCATCAAGATGCGTAATTACATTATCCACACCTCCGAAAGGCTCAACTGTTCCTTCATAATCGTCCAGGGAAAGCCATTGCCCCCCGGAACAACTTGCCAGGAGCTGACCTGGCAGGAGATCAGGGGGCCCGTTGGTTCCCGCAGGTGAAAACCAGACCTGATCACCCTCTGAATCATAAATAAAATAATAGGGTTCAGTTACGAATGGCCCCGGTGAAAAGTCAGTAGTGATCTGATCCCCTGAATTCACGGGGAAATTAAAGGTGCCTGGCCCTGAACCGGCATTAAGTGTAATATTATCAAGTACAACGCTGTCGTTGACCAGGACATCGATGGAGCATCCATTCCAGCCATCTCCCCATGTATCATAAAGCGCAATGGAGTATGAACAGGGGATCACAGGCATGGATTCGAAATTAATCTCTGCCTGCCATTCCAGCGTCCCGGACCCGTTGTTCAGGACATTCAATGATTTTGAAGCATATTCTCCGGGATTAACAGTCTCATCAATATTCAGAGGATTAATCACCATGTTGGGCTGGGTCAGGATGAAATGCTGCACCAGGGTATCACCCGGAATAATTGTTAAAGTAATGATGGAAGGGTTATAGCCTGTTTTGCCGCAACCGACGGTACGTTCCCCGGAATCGACAGCTTCAAGCAGGTAAGAACCATCAGGACCTGAAGTGGTTATGGGGCCATCCTGAACCCCGACAGTTGCTCCGGAAATGGCCAGTCCGTAATAATTAGTAACGTATCCGGTGATATTGCCGGGAGCAATAACACCATTATTATCCCTTACCTGTGAATTCATCCGGAGAGGGATAATAAGCAGCATCATTATCAATAAGCCTGACGAAAAAACTCTACCCATGTGATTTGCCTATCTGATAAGAGCAATAATACATTTAATAATATCTATAAGACATAAAAGTGTAGCATTTGGTTGCATGGCGGGAAAAATTTGACATAAAAAAGGCCGGCTACCTGGGGTAACCGGCCTTGTATTATCTGTTGATTTTCAGATTATCTCTGTACAGTAAGCGTACGGGTAGTAATACCTTCCACAGTTTCCACCTTTACCATATAAACACCAATGGTGTAGCTGGCAGTGGACAGCTCATACTGCTTGCCGGTGGTGATCTCATCAATCACCAGCTGGCCTATGGCATTGTAAACTGTTACCCTCTTCAGGTCGCCCGAGGTGGTGATGAACACATGGTCATCGGCTGGGTTCGGGTACATGCTGAAGCTGCCGTTACCGGCATCCGGATCAGTGATACTTGTCCAGATAGTACAGTATTCGTTAGAGAACGCGCTTTCGCACTGGTCAGTTTCGCTTTCCCATACTGCGCTTACCATGTAGCAGT
>CAYJNJ010000012.1:0-38404 GCA_964371595.1 uncultured Bacteroidales bacterium
TCGTCAGTCGTCAGTCGGCAGTCGGCAGTCGGCGGTCGGCAGTCGGCGGTCGGCAGTCGGCAGTCGGCGGTCGGCGGTCACCAGAGTATCTGGGCTAATTTCTATTCAATAATTATTGACTCCCCGAATGTTTCCAGCCTGCCTGTTATCCTGAGAAAATAATATCCGGACGGGAAATCTTTAATATCTATCAGGATTTTTCCCGTTCCATCCATATGATTGCTTTCGTAAACCTGCTGTCCCATAATGTTAAACAGGGAAATTTTTTCAATCTTCAGGTCTTCATTCAATATGACAAATAATTTATCTGAAACCGGGTTCGGATAAAAACTATAGCTGTCATTCCTTTCGGGCAGACCTCCGCAGATATCAACAAAAAGTCCCAGTGAATCCTGGTTTGTACAATCATTTTCGTCGGTATAGGTATAGGTAATCATATGGTTTCCCAATCCAGCTTCACCAGGATAAAATGTATTATTCACCACACCATTTCCTGAATATTCTCCTCCTTCCGGTGTACCTCCTACAAGAGCAACGGGCGACCATACATCGCAAATTGTATCGGGGTCAAAGAAATTCCATTCCACCACAGGCTTTGGTGTAATCAGGGCAACAATAGAATTGGATTCAACGGGATTTTGATTTGTACAGGGTTTGCTTGAGGTCATTATTAAAGAAATAACATCTCCGTTGCCTGGACCATAAAGTAATACAGGCTCATAGACCCCGATACTCTGGCTATTTACCTGCCAGTCGTAACCAGGCTGATCCCCGCCGTTAACAGGATCTGAGGTAAATGTAATTATGGTTCCTTCGCACACATTATTCTGATCGGCATAAATGGTTACACTAACATCAAGATAGGGTGACGGGTTTACAATAAGAAACTGTGAGGGCCCGGTACCAAAAGGATTAGACGGCGTAACCAGGACTATGCCGGAAGTGCTGTCAACAATTACCGTTACGGAACTTGTATTTTCACCATCAATCACAGTCCAGCCTTCCGGGAATTGCCAGGTATAAGATGTCCCCGGAACATCAGTCACGCTGTAAACCACGGTCGATCCAATACATGGTTCAACGGGGCCGTTAATGGTGGCTGGCTGTGCCGGCGGGCCAAATTCCGCCATATTTCTCGACCAGACAGATTTCCCGTTGGTACCGGCAAAAATTTTATCCCCGATAATAGTTAAGGTGGCGACAAAAGTTTTTGGATCCATTCCATCGGTTATATTTACCCATGAATCCCCGTTATCAATTGAACAATAAACACTATTGTCAGTCGGGGAATACCTGGAGATAAAAATTTTCATGCTATCGACAGCCAATGTTGGGGTAGACAGGTCGTTGAACGGTGAAACTTTAGTCCAGTTCAACCCGTCATCTTCCGATAAATATATTCCCGGCACAATGACCTCCTGCCCGTTAATAATCTCCAGTACCGTCCCGGATGCATATATGTATATTCCGCTCCTTACGAATTTTTTGACAGAAAGATCATGGACCTGTACCCAGTTAGCCCCATTGTCGATAGAGCGGTATATACCTGTCAGACCTCCTCCGCCATTTAACCCAAACAGGTCAGAAAAATCCGATGCAATAAAAGTAGAACTATAAAATGCCCAGGAATTAAATCCCGGGAATGATCCTTGATTCCATGTATCCCCATTATTCATTGAATAATAAATACCTGCAGATGTCCCTAAAAACAAATTTGTACCATTTGATTCTATTGTGAGGAAAATTATGGATGAAGGATCCGGTAGTCCATTATTTACCGGGATCCAGGTATCCCCTTCGTCCATTGAACGATGAACCCCGGGATTGCTGTAATTATTAATAGCAAACCATCCATCTCCGTGCTCAAGCCAGCGGGGTCCATTGAATTCACTGTCAGTCGCCCCGGGGGAATATGAATTCGCCATCTCCCAGGTTTCACCATTATCGAGCGAAACGCGGTCCCAGGCAAATAACGCAGAATTATTCGAATACAACGCATTGAGGCTCCATACATTGATCGGAAGGCCATTATTTACCGGCTCCCATGTGCCCCCCTGATCAGATGACCTGAAAATTCCACCGTTTTCTGTTCCTGTAAAAATTTCCGTCCCGATTTTAGCCAATCCCGGGCTTACTGCATTCTGGGCCTTTATCCCACTACCTGAATCAGACCAGCTGTTCCCATCATTCATCGTTTTAAATATCCCACCCTGTGTGGCTGCAAAAAAAGATCCGCCAGACGATAAAAGTGTAGTAACCTGCCCATAGTTGCTTATGCCGGTATTCGACTCAAACCAGGTCTGTCCATTATCGGAAGACCGTATAATTCCTCCCCCCATCAATGTCCCGGCAAAAACGACTGATTCATTACCGTTAATTGCGGTAATCTGGCTGTAATCCATAGTTTCCATGCCAGTAAACACCCAGTTATCACCATTGTCAGCCGACTTCCAGATTCCCTGCGATTCGCCGGTTCCGGCATATAAAACGGTGCCAGCGAATTTCATGGCTGTTATTACCGGGGCATAACCTGAATACCAGATGCCGCTGTCATAGTACTCCATTCCATTACTGGCAAGTTGCCATGAATTACCATTATCCGTAGACCGGAAGACCCCTAACATCTGGTCGCCGGTGCCAGCAAATATTGCAGATGAATTTGCAGTAAGAGAATACAGGTAAGTGTCGGAAAGGCCATTGTTCACAACTGTCCAATTTTCGCCATTGTCCATTGACCTGAGAAGGCCTTCATTTGTGCCTGCAGCAAAAATTGTCGTACCACTGACTGCCAGATGATTAATCCATTTTGGCCCTGACGGAAACCCGTTTGTTTTTTCTACCCATGTCAATCCATTATCATCGGAACGGTATAAACCTGACCCTGTTCCCAGGAAAACCGAACTGCCTGAAATTTCCATTGCCCTGACATCACCCGGAAGTGTAGTGCCGGCAACAAGTGTCCAGCTATTGCCACCATCAACAGAAGTATAGAAGGAAGTGCCGGTTGTAAATTGTCCGGTCACTGCATACATGGTTGCACCTGATTGGGCTATACACCGTGTATAACCTCCTGCAGGACCTGATGAAATCCATTGGGCTATAAGCCTGTTAATGTTGAAATTAAACAAGACAAGCATTAAAATTATGGTATTGAAAATTGCTTTGTTTTTCATGGGAATAGGTAGAATAGTGTAGAAATTATTAGAATATTAAAGTAATTATTTGTTTTTCTGATGACGCACGTTATAATACTTCCTGCTTCCATAAGCAACGGCCATCGACATGAGAATTACCATGCCGCTTCCAACAGGGGCATTCCCCCCGGCAGGCTGGTCGCCGTTCTGACCATGACCGTTCCCCGGCGGATCAGGCGGTTGAGAGAAAATATTCTGGCTTGCAATTACAAGAAAGCTGATCAAGGCTATTTTTATAAATATCTTTTTCATGGCTGTTACGGTATTAGGTTATTGAACAAATATTTTCTGTGAACTACTATGCGATAGATCCTTTATGGTAACGATATACATGCCTGCTGGCAGGTTTACCGGAAGGTTTATCAAACCGCCGGATCCGATTCTCCTGTTCATTACCGGCCTTCCTTGCAAATCATTAATGGTAACATCGCCTGTCATTCCTTCATTTGAAATGTATACATGCCCATTGCTATACCAGATCTTTGGATTTTTAACTCCCGGAACGTCATCAATTCCCAGGTAGCCAAAATGCAGGATAAAACGGTCAGGATCATCTCCTTCCTCCGAAATGAATTCATAATTCCCATCATTTAATTTTTGGGTCTGATTTGTCTTGATATCTACCAGGTAAATTTCTTCACCCGGGATGTTTTCCGTGAGTTCTATGATAAAGTAGTTGCTGTTATTTTTAATAAATGAGATGGGAATGGTCAGTTCATCCGAGAGGGCCGGCAATGTGTTCAGGGCATAATCCGATGATCCGTTCCGGGAATAAAATTGCGGGGCAAATCCTGCAAGGAAATAGCTGTCGTACTCGCTGTCGTAACCTTCACTGGCATTGGGATTGAAGCAGATTATGCTGGGCTGTGCAGTCCCTCTTTCCGGGTCGATCGCTGTGAGCAGTATCCTGTCCTGCGACGGTTCATTTTTATACCATGCTGCATTGTTGTGAACACGCGAAGCAGCCGGAATAGTCAGCGATCCGTTCGCCACGGCCGCATGAACCATAAAGCCGTTCATAGAAGGAATAATACCGTTATTTGAGATTACTGTGTACGAAGCATTTACTTCACTCCAGATCTGGCAATGTGAGTCTACATTATTCAGGGACCAGTTGCCGTCATTCCAGGTCAACGCGCTGCTGAAGGGGTTCCCAAGCAAATGCCAGCCTGTGTGGGTGCTTGGGACTGTATAGGTGAGATTGCTTATTCCGATGTTCGAAATATTAAAAACACCAGTGAATTCCTTAACATCCGTAGCGATATTCGCAATAAGGTAACCGGTACCGGCAATGAAAGCGGTCTCGAAATCTCCGTTAAGCGCCCCTCCTTCGGCAGTCCTGTTTATCCATGTATCTGTTGGCTCGTCCCACTTATAAAAATCATTACCTGAGCCGGCTGTGTGAAAAGCACTGATTGCCTGCGAAGCGACCGGTGAGCTCAGAAAATGCCATCCATCGTAATCAGCGCCATTATGACCCGGGATATATCGCTGGATAAATCCAGTAGTCCCGCTGGCATTTTGTATCAGCGAACCGGTTCCGGTTGCATCGCTGAGGAGGGTCAGTGTTCCGTAAACGGTAAGTGTTCCATCATTATCGACAGTAAGTGCGGAACCGGGATTTATAGTAAGGCTGCCGTTAACGGTTATTCCTGTACTGATCGTAGCTGTGGCTGTTGAATTACCGATAACTAAATTGGAATATGCTGCATCAGCCGGTACTGTAATGCTTTGTGCAATACTGTTTCCGTTATATTCAATGGTGTTTGGCTCGGAAGGTCCTAATAATGGGCTTAATGAAGCAAAAAGGTACCCGTCGCCGGCTGAAAATACGCTGCCGCCAAATTTAACACTGGCATTGATCTCCTGGATGAAATAGGTATCGAAGGCCCCGTTAAGGTTACCACCGATGACCATATTCCCGGAATTCTGGCAAAATCCCGAGTAGGGGCCTAAAACCAGGTTACCGGAAATATTGAATGTCCCTGCGTTTTCAATTAAAGACCCGGAACCGGATTCCAGTCCGCCGGGCAAGCTGACATTACCATTTACAGTTATCACAGAACCGGCAACTATTGTTATGGCAACATTATACTGATCATCAGTGACAATATTCCCATTAATAATAAGGTTGCTGCCTACCTGGGTGCATTCAATCAGGTATTTTCCACTCATGCCTGAATTGCCAGGCACTGAATGCTGAATATTGGCATTCACCGTGAGATTACAGCTATTTAAAATTTGCAATCCAAATGATTCGACTTCAATATCACAATTGGTTACCCCATTTCCGTCAATTATCGTATTCCCGTTATCGTATAAAATAAGGTTACCGGTACCATTATGCACACCGTTGTTTGTGTAAACGGGATTCCCGATTGTGATCCTGTCAATTTTCAGAGGAATAATATCATTATCCAGGATTGCCCCATTCTGAATGGTAATATTGAATACCTGCACAAAACCATATGGGGCAGCAGCAGCATCTAATGTAACCGTATGCCCTGACGCGATGATGATATCATCTCCCGGACCAGGTGCCAGACCACCCACCCAGGTGGTACCTGCTGAAAAATAACCCGATTGTGTTGAAGTGAAGACGGCTGAATGAAGGGGTAAATTGAAGCATAATAGTAATATGATGCTCACAATCAACGATGTGTTAGTAGTTTTCTTTATCATCTTTTTACATTTTTAATTATTTGTTGAGGGATTTTTGTGAATTACTTTAGGTGATCCATTATCTGATGATTTAATCGTTCTTAGAACTTCCGGATCAATAAAATGTTCCAGTAATTTCCGTTGGATGGCCAATCGGGTAAGGAGTTTATCCGTTTCATCCGTGGTATCATTTGGTTCCTCATTTACAACAGGTTCTGATTTTTCCTGCTTCGTTCCTGCTTTACTTTTCTTTCGCATTTCTTATTGCTTTGAATTCGGAACAAATGTCTTTCGGAATTTAAAAGGGAAAAAATTATTGACCCCTACTTTTTAAACACAACTCAAATTAAGTACCCCTACATTTTATTTACATTTTTTGTTATAAAATTGTATATCACCCCATTACGACCAAAATGGATTGCGGGAAGCAAGAGCTGTACTCTATGGATCTAAAATTGGGAAAGGAAACCTGTAATATTGACCTCGGAATTTGAAATGCCAAGTTTTTTTCTGAGGCGATACCTGGCATGATCGATAGTAGGGATTCTCTGGCCTGTAAGGTCTGAAATCTCTTTGCTCGACATGTTCAGTCGGAGGAAAGCGCAAAGTTTTAATTCATTTTTGGTAAGATCAGGAAACCTGGTCAGCAGCGATTCATAAAAACCTGAATGAATTTCCTGGAACCTGACAGTAAACTCTTTCAGGATCTTATCATCCGCATTGCTTCTGATTGTGCGGTTAAGCCTGTTAATGGTGGCTTTCGTTTCATCGCTCTTTGATCCTTTTCCTATTTCTGCAAGGTTCCTGGAAATATCCGAAAGCATCTCATTTTTTTTGATGAGCGATAAAAGGTTAATGGTCAGCTCCTTATTTTTAAAAACAAGCTCTGTCTCAACCGCCTGCTTCTCAAGAGTAATATTCTTTGATTTTATCCTGTACCTGGAAATGATCAGTACCAGTATTATAATCCCTGAAATTAAACTCAATATCGTAATAATCAACAGGTTTTCCTTCTTTTGCCTTGCTATTTGCCGTGCTTTGTCAAGCTTTTCAAAATTATACTGGAATTCAAGCTTATATATTTCCTGCTGATTTTGCTCCAGAAATAGGCTGTCCTTATATTGATTTTCTATAACGGCATATTTATAAGCTTCGATTGTGTCATTAAGGCGTAAATAGATTTTATGACACAAGCCCGATGCATCTTTGATCATTTCCCTGAAATCATTCTGAAGGCTGATATTCAATGCCGTGTCGGCATACTCCAGGCTCTTTTGGTACTCATTGTTTTTCAGGTAGTAATTGCCAAGAAGGATCTGGCATTCAGAATAAAGTGATTGATTACTTATCTTTTTAAATATTTCGTTGGCCTTATTATAATATGCCAGGCTGCTGTCATTATTATCTAATTTCGAAAAGCAATTACCTATATTCATAAGGTAAATACCTTCCTGCCTGGTATCTGCAAGGTCTTTATTGATTTTTAAAGCTTCCTCGTAATAATCGATGGCTAACTCATTATCCTTAAAATATTCTGAATATACCCCCGCAATATTGTTATACTGATATGCCATTCCGTGCAGGTCGTTATTCTTTTTTGCAATCTCAAACGATTCTTTCAAATAATCCAATCCTTTTTCATAATTGTTCTGGCTGATAAAATCTATCCCGATATTACCCAAAGTCAAGCCAACCTGCTTCTGGTCGTTGATCTGTTCATAATAGGCTAAGTTTTCAAAATCATATCTGGCACTGCTTTCATAATCGCCTAATTCATAATATATCAGTGCCATAATGCTTTTTGCTTTGGCTAACTCATATCCTGAATCTGGATCATAGGCCAGTTCGATGGCACTTTCCGCACTTTCGAAAGCCATTTGATAATTGCCAACACGGACATAACTGAACCCAAGCTGTATCAAGCACCGGACATTTTCCCTGATCAGTCCGTGGTTTACTGATAAATTATATGCATCCTGGGCATACTTAATGCTTTTCTGCGGGTTGATTCCCTCAAGCTCCTGAGATAAAGCCAGCATAGCGGAAATTTTATCCTCAGGTTCGGAGGCAGTGATCAGTTCCCTGGTGAGGCTGTCATAGGAGGCGCTATTCTGCGCATGCACCGGTGAAACAGTGATAATAATAAATGAAAGTATTATTACTTCACTGAGGTGCCGGCCAAATTGCATTATATTATTAATAAGCACAATAATTGCAAATATAAGGCAATAAATTCATTTGCAGGAGTCCAGCAATGAAGGCTTAAACTATGTGAATTGCGAATTGAAATGTGTGAATGATGTAATTCTTTTCAATAAAAGTGTAACGCTTTAGGCCAGTATAGGGTTGATCTTTGTAGTGTGAAAAACCCTTCACAACTGATCCGCCAGCAGCGGAAATCTATACAATCAAATAAAATGATCAATACAAAAAGAAAATTTTCATCGATGACTCTATATACGCTCCTGGTTTTACTGATTGCCGCCGGTGGATGCACCAAGGATGATTTCAACGGCAGGCAGGCCTCCTATAACCTGAAGAGTAAAGATGTGCTCGGTGTATCAGGTACTGCCGTTTTCAACGAGACCACCGCCACTTTGACTACAATTGATATAACTCTTACCGGTGCCACATCGGGGACCCATCCGGCTGAACTGTGCATGAATTCAGCAGTTGAAGGGGGCACGGTTATAATATCACTTACCCCTGTTGATGTAAACGGAACCAGCTCTACAAAAGTCACTTCCATAACTTACGACCAGCTTATTAATTACGATGGATATATCGTGGTTCATCAAAGCAGCAGCGAACCAGGAACAATTATAGCAATTGGCGATATTGGCGGAAATGTGATCACTTCGACGAATAAAACCTATACACTCCTTACCGTAGCTGGTTTTGGTGTATCAGGGACTGCATTATTTGAAAAAAGAGTTAATGGAAATACCCTTGTAACGATTAGCCTGACAGGAGTTATTGCCGGAGAGGATTATCCTGCTACAATCAATCTTGGGTCAATCGAATCAGTTGGAGGCGGTCCGGTTGTGAAAACATTGGTTGATGTCGATGGAACAACCGGAAAAAGTTATACAAACATCCGGAGCCTGAATAGTGGTGTTGCCATTAGTTATGATAACTGGCTTGTTTATGACGGTTATATTGACGTCTATCAAACGGCAATACATTTAGACAATATCATTTGTCATGGTAATATCGGTTCAAATTAAAGGGGGAAAAATATGTCACTAATAACTGTAGTAATCGTCCTGATCGTTGTAGGTGTGGCCTTATGGCTTATCAATGCCTATATCCCAATGGCCTCAGTAATAAAAACAATACTTAACATTGTGGTTGTTATTGTCGTCATATTATGGCTACTGAGTGTATTCGGGGTCTATGATTCTGTAAACCTGCGCTTGTAGCTAATTAATTGCGACAAATCAATCTTTCCTGGCAAAGGAAAAGA
The DNA here is from genome assembly GCA_964371595.1 of uncultured Bacteroidales bacterium. Lineage (GTDB taxonomy): Bacteria > Bacteroidota > Bacteroidia > Bacteroidales > JAGOPY01 > JAGOPY01. Next base: position 9,322 of record CAYJNJ010000012.1, read on the forward strand.
GCCCCTTCAGGAATCCTTTATCTGCTTTCTCGCCTGGCAGCAGCCTTTCAATATTTCTACGAAGCGAACCGATCGGCTGGGCGCCTCGTACAACAGTCGGGCTGCCTGTGGGCGCAATAAAGAGTAAGGTTGGTATGCTTGAAATACCGAATACTTTTGCCACTTCAGGGTCTTTTTCAGTATTGACTTTATAGAACTTCACTTTACCGTCATATTCCAACGAAAGCTGGTTCAGCAAGGGCGCAACCATTTTACAGGGCATGCACCAGTCGGCATAGAAATCAATTACAGCAGGCATTTCACCCTTGTAATTCCAATCTTTACTAACTGAATAATTATATATTTTTTCTTTGAAATCCCTCTTATTAAGCAGGACGACTTTACTGTTTCTACTTTCCATACACAAAATTGTAAATAACAAATAACTCTATAACTCAACACTCCAAACTCAGCACTCAAAACTCAAAACTCAACACTTTCTCCCGCAAGGGCTGCTGACCAGGAAAAAGCCGAACAAGCCACCCATCATAGTCGATATGTACGGGCTGCTGGTGATTGCGCAGGAGCCGGATGTGCAGCCGATAAAATAGTAGTAAAGGAACCCGCCCGTTGCGCCGATCATCACGCCTGCGAAGGGTTTCCAGAAAAAGGAGGAGGTGAAAAATTCCTTAACGGTTTTTGGTTTATCCTTGGTTTTGCAATTCTCCGTCATATCAGATTTATTTTAGAATTGCAAAGATACATCTTTTTATATATTAAATCGCTTTAATATCACTATTTATCAAAATTAATCCTGATACTGGTACAAAAGTAAAACTGCTTTATTTAATTCACTCTCAGCCTTCAGGAATTTATCAACGGTCGAATAAGCCAATGAAATTTCCATCAGATAATTCAGCAGTGATATTTCCCCTTTGTCAAGAGCTTTCTTCAATAGATCCGTATTCTGATACAACTGAAGGGATTGCCTGTATTCGGATACCGTAAATTGAAGGCTTACCGCCCTCTCATATTGGATTCTTAACTGGTTATAAAACTGGAGTTTATAATCTGAAACCACACTGCTTAGCGCCAAAGTTTTTGCTTCAGTATATTTAACCATGTTTTTATTCTCCCATAATGGAATTGAAATTCCTGCTGTAATACCCTGGAACTGTTCACCTGTCCGGTTCTCGCTCATGTAGCCGGCAGAAGCCTTAGGGAGTGATAAAGCCCTGTTCAGCCTGGTCTCCTGCCGGCTGATCTCGATTTCTTCGTTCAACCAGAGTAGCCCGGGATTGGATTGTTCAACCTGGGTATACCATTGATCAAAATCGGCAGGCAGCATTGGCAACGACAATTTGCTGCCTGTAAATGTAACAGGTTGACCGCCATTTAATGCAGAAAGTTGTTTCAGGCTGGTATCCAGTTCAACTTTTAAAGCTTCCAGCTCCTTTTTTATGTTCAGGAGATTAAGTTGTGCTTTGTTGTGTTCAAGTATACTGACCTCTCCCTTTTCAAACATCAGCCGGTAGGCATCAGCAAGCTGCTGAGCATGTATCAGCCGATTCTGTATTTCTTCAATCCTGGCATTTATATAAATGATCTCAGCGCATAAAAGCCGGGCATCCAGTAATACATTTTTCCGTTGCTTCTGGTAGTCGATTTCGGCCTGTATATTCCTGAATTCGGAAATCTGCCTTCGAATACCATAGGCCGTCGGGAAATCGAATGATTGCCTGACATTGATATCCGTCCGGTTACCGACAGAAGCCGGATCGCTCCAGAGATAATTAAAACCCACCTCAGGATTTTTAAGGTACAGACCGGTTTTATTGCCGATTTTCTCTGCATCAACGCTTTTTCGCATGGCTGACAGCGTGGTATTATTCTTTTCAACCAGCACCAAAACACTGTCGACATCATTCTGTGCAAACAGCGTGAATGGCAAAAAGAAGAGAATATACCAAAGCTTAATGTGTTTATTCATGTGGCTGTGTGTTAGAAGTGTGTAAAAGACTATACATGATTGGCACAATATAAATATTTAACAATGTAGAGGTTAGCAATCCCCCCAGGATCACTTTGGCCATCGGGCTTTGAATTTCATTCCCGGGAAGACTTCCCTGCAAAGCCATAGGTATTAGTGCAAGTGCGGCACATAAAGCGGTCATAAGGATTGGATTTAACCTGTCGGCAGATCCCCTGAAGATGATTTCCTCACCGGAAAAACCCTTCTCACGCATGTGCTGGTAGTGTGAAATCAACAAAATACCATTCCGGGTTGCAATCCCGAATAGGGTAATGAATCCGATGATGGCCGGTATACTGAGGACACCAGAGGTAAAAAAGATCGTAAATACACCACCGATCAATGCCAGCGGCAGATTCAACAGGATGATCCCGGCAAGTTTAAAGTTTTTAAACTCCTGGTAAAGCAATAGGAAAATGATCATGATCGCCAGAATGGAGGTCAGCAATAATGTCCTTGATGCTGCAGCTTCGCTTTCAAACTGTCCCCCGTATTCTATCCGGTAACCTTCCGGCAATTTAACCTGCCCGCTCACATTCTTCTGAATATCCTGCACAACGCTGTGCAGGTCCCGTCCGGCCACGTTGGCTGATACTACGATCTTTCGCTGAACATTTTCCCGGCTTATCGTACTTGGGCCAGTTACCGAAACTACGTCAGCCACCTGTTCAAGGGGTACTTTTTTCCCGTCATAGGTATCGATAAGGGCTGAACGGATCCCCTCTACGGATTGTGTATAATCCGTGTTAAGCCGCAGCACCAGGTCAAAACGTTTCTGGCCTTCGTAAATATCGGCAAGTTTCTCTCCAGCAAAGGCGACATCAATGAACTCATTGAATTCGTTGATGCTTATCCCATAAGATGACAGCATTTCCCGGTTAGCCCTGATCTGGATCTGTGGAATTTCGATTTGCTGATCCACATTAACATCCACCAACCCTTCGATACCTTGCATTGCGCTTTTGACTTCATTGCCCAGCGCAAACATTCTATTCAGGTCGGTTCCGAATATTTTCACGGCGATATTTGCCCGGGTGCCCGACAGCATGTGATCAATCCGGTGCCCTAACGGTTGACCAACCGTGGCTGCAATTCCCGGGATCCTGGCCAGTGTTTGCCTGACATCTGCAAGGAATTCTTCCCGTGGCCGGTCTTTCATAATAAAATTTACATCTATCTCAGCGCTGTTTGTGGTCTGGGAATGTTCATCCAGTTCCCCCCGGCCGGTTCTCCGGGCTGTACTGGTCACTTCAGGCAAGCCCAGCAGCTCTGTTTCGACAAGGTTTCCAAGGCTGTTGCTGATCTCAAGGGAAGTCCCGGGTTTTGTAACCACTGACAGGGTAAGCGACCCTTCATTAAATTCAGGAAGAAAACTCCTGCCCATAGTGGAAAATGCAACTATTGAAATGATAAACAGCCCGATGGTGGAATAAATAATAATCCGTTTATGAAGCAGTGCCCATCTCAATGATTTATCATACCAGAAGGTCAGTTTTCGTACCAGCCATTTTTCCTTTTCATTCCTTGCAAGATATCCTTCATTGGTAAGCATCATCCTGGCCATTAAAGGAGTAAGGGTCATGGCAACCACCAGTGAAACAAATAAAGAAACAATAAAGGATATCCCCAATGGCTTCAGCATCCTTCCCTCCATTCCGGTAAGAAAGAACAAGGGTAAAAAGGCAACCATAATGATTAGTGTCGCATTGAAGATCGATGCGCGGATTTCCCTGGAAGCCTCAAAAACTACTGTGAAAGAGGATTGTTTTTCGCTTTCGGGTTTTTGGCGGTTTTGCCTCAAACGCTTGTAAACATTCTCCACGTCGATGATGGCATCGTCAACCAGCGATCCGATGGCAATCGCCATGCCGCCAAGACTCATCGTATTGATGTTCAAGCCGAGGAGTTTTAAAACAAGGACTGCCCCCAGTAATGATAATGGGATAGCGACCAGTGAGATGAGGGTAGTTCGGAAACTTCCCAGGAAGACAAGCAGTACGAGAATGACAAAAAATCCGCCTTCGATCAGGGCATTCAGCACGTTCTTTACCGAAGTTTCAATAAAATCGGCCTGGCGAAAGATCTTCGTATTTAATCTGACATCCGGAGGGAATGTTTTTATCAGCCCCTCAATATTCTCTTCTATGCGGCGGGTAACATCCAGCGTATTGGTATTTGGCTGTTTCGATATTGAAATGATGACCGCCGGTTTGGCATCCTCTGAGGCATAACCCATTTTAACGGCGCTGCCGATGATTACCTCTGCCACATCATTAATCCTGACTGGCTTCCCATTCACCGATTTGATGAAGGAATAACCCAAAACTTCAGGATCGGAGGTCCGTGCTATTCCCCTGACCACGTATTCATTGTCAAATTGCCTGACTATACCGCCTGTGGAGTTCTGACTAATCCCCCGGCAAGCCAGGGTAATTTCATTCAACGAAACACCATAGTAATTCATTTTCACCGGATCAGCTAAAACCTGGAATTGTTTGTAATCGCCCCCGATAATTGTGACCTGCGAAACCCCTCCCGTGGCCAGGATAACGGGTTTCACATTCCATTCGGCGATTGTGCGCAACTCCATCAAATCCGTGCTGTCGGCTGTCATACCAATGAAGAAAATCTCACCCATCACACTTGATTGAGGCGCCAGGACAGGCTGTCCCACACCCAGCGGCATCCGGGAAGCAACACCGATCAGCTTTTCACTCACGATTTGCCGGGCTTTGAAAATATCCGTTCCCCAGTCGAATTCTACCCAGACAAATGAAAAACCCTGTGAAGAGGATGATCTGACCCTACGTACGTCAGTCGCACCATTTACAGCGGATTCAATCGGTAAAGTAACCAGTCGTTCAACTTCTTCCGAGGCCATGCCATGGGCATCGGTCATTACCACGACGGTTGGAGCAGTCAGGTCAGGAAACACATCCACATCCATCTTTACTGCCGTCCTCATTCCGAAAACCAGCAATAACACTGAACAAAGCAGGATGAAATATTTATTGTTCAGCGAGAACTTAATTATATTGTTCAGCATGGCTTCCCGGATTTAATGTACATGACCTGAATGTGCATCCAAAGTTCCGGTTGCCTGTGCCAGTTTGATAAAAATTGCACCTTTGGTGACAATCCTTTCCTGTACTTTTAATCCTTCTTTAATCTCGGTTCTGATCCCATCCGTAGCACCTGGTTTCACTTCCCTCCTTTCGAAAAGTTCAGGATGTACCTGCACAAACACGAAAAAAGTTCCCTGCTCTTCGAGAAGTGCAGTATTGGGTACAGTTATCGCTTGATTTACATTCGCAGTTTTTAGATAAACTTCTGCAAATCCGCCTGTTACAAATCCGCCCTTATTTTCTATCAACAGATTGACCGGAAGCAGATAATTGTCTGAATTTGCGTTACGTCCATATGACAATATTTTTCCATTCAACTCTTCGAGACTGAAGGTTTTACCATCAGGTAAGGTGCGTATATTGGCATCTGTGACCGAACTCAAAACAGGGGCATATTTCTGTTGAACTTCTGCACTTAACAGCATGTTATTGTTTTGTGCAATCCTGACCAGGGATTGACCCGCTTCCACATATTGGCCATTAGTGACGAAAACCTGGCTGATAAAACCGTCAACCGGGCTTTTGACAGTCTGGCCGCCCGGGTTGAAGTTCTTTTGCAGATTGTCAAAAACAGCTTTTGCATTCTCATACCTGTTTTGGGCATCGAGGAAGTCTTTTTCAGAAACGATCTTATCTGCAGCAAGAGCTGAAACCCTCTCAAAATCACTTTTTGCCTTTTCAAAATTATTCCTGGCTTCGGCATATTGCACCGATAAATTGCCCGAGGCCAGGCCCTGTCCGGAAATGCTGAACAATGCTTCATTTCTGCCGGTTTCCTTACCGGCTACAATTATTTCCGAGGAAAAAGAGACAACGCCATTTGTTTGGGCTGAAACCAGGAACTCATCACCGGGGGCCGGTCGAACCCGGGCAGTGGCTTTTATTACCTGCCCGAAGGATTCATAATCCGGCATGTCCGTTGCGAAATCCACTTTCCAGGATTGTTCCTTGGTGAACACATAGGTATTTGTCCGGGATACTTCCCCGCTTACATCCTGATGGGCTTTCTCAACAGATTCATAAACTTTCACATCAGAGATGGCAATCCGGGATTTTAAATCACCGGATTCAATATCAAAAGTTAAACTCCCCGTTCCGGAAATTTCCGGGGTGATATCAAAACTATAGATCCCTTTCCGGGTTGGGCTTTCAAGGACCTGAGTCACCAGATTTCCCTGTACAGAAAGGATGACTGTAACCTTTCCAATTTCAAGGGCATCGAAAGCCGGCAAAACAGAAATATGGGACAATATATTTGAAGAAGTCCCTTTAACAAGTACATCGGCTTCGGCAAACAGCTCAAAGTCATTATTATAAGCAGTTATTTGAAGTTTTGTTCTTTCCTCCCGATGGTTGCCGGCTTCTTCATAAGAATGGCTGCAGGATTGCGTTATGACAATAATAACTGCAACGATAAAGAATATCTTTTGCATGGTAAAAATTGTTTAAATGACCTGAATAAAAATGATAAACTTCAGAAAAGTTCATTTAAACCATCGGTGGGGCGCGCAGTCCACAACTGCTAATGCAATAAGAAGGTAGATTTAGATAAGGAATGAAAGGAAAGATGATTAACTGCCCGGATTTGATGTAATTGCAGTTGGGTTCATCGTTGTCTGCAAATTCAATGGCGAGTCCCGGATCGCAGAAATCAAGACTCCCGTCTTCCCCTGCATTAATTCTGAACTGATTCGGGGGAACAGCAATGATTTGTTTCAGGACACAGGTTTCGTCACCATTTGTACTATCATGTTCATGCACCGGCATTTCACTCTCATGAGAATGTTCTGTACTTTCACCCGAATGACAATGTGAGGTAACTAAACAGACCTGGTGAGGATGATGGTGATGAGGAATAACATTATGGGCCAACAGGATGAAGTTGGCAAATAAAATAATTGATATTCCCAGGAGGCGTTTAATCATTGATTATCTCAATTGTTGCAAAGATATTAAAAAGATTCCTGTTAAGGCATTGAAAAACTGACAGATTTCCGTAGAGCAGACCTGGATTTTGATTGAATTATCTTAAGATCAATTTGCCGGAATCTACCTGATTTCCTTCATGGAATCGATAGAAGTAAATTCCTGCTGGAAATTCTTCCCTATTCCAACTAATCTGATGCTCCCCTTTTTCGAGTGATCCATCCATGATAGTTGCAACAAGCTGGCCCATACTATTGAATACCGAGAGATTGACTTCAGACTGAGTATGGAGATTGAACTCGAATAAGACATGATCAAAAGCCGGATTAGGATAACAAACAACCGCCGGCTGCAGACTGCCGACCGCCGACTCTCCCAAGCCTACGCTGCAGGCGGCTTCCACTTCTTCCGCTGTATTACATCCTGTAGCATTATCTTCAATAATGACGTTTGCATCCGGAATGCCGAGAAAATCACAAACACTTTTCACATTGCATTCGCTAAGGGAATCATTGCCCCTGATCCGAAGGAAAAGCATGCTGTCGGCAATGATGTTTTCTATGCCATCAAGAGAAGACAGCATAAAATTATACTGCACGGCGACAGTAAAGGTGACATTTTCCAGCCCCTGCAATCCATTCAGCGATGATAATGAATCGTTGCCTGTAATACCGATTTCTCCGACTGAATGCAAACTATTCAATCCCTCAATACTTTTCAGCGACGGATTCTCGATGATGCTTAACCACTTTTCGATCGCTTCCAGCGAATCAAGACCGTTAAAGTTCTGCAAGGATGCGTTCCCCAGGAAAAGCAGCTCACCACCGACATAATTAAGCCTGCCCAGTCCCGTCATATCAGTCAGCAAGGGGTTGGATCCATGTTCCCAGTAGCCAAAGTGGAAGTTTCCATTGACTGCACGCAGGTTATCCAGACCGCTTAAACTTGTCAGCAAAGGATTTCCGCATACAGACAACGATTCGCCAATCGTATCGATACCGTATAAGCTGTCAAGGTGCGTAATATCATCCCCTTCAATATAGGTATAGCCCTCCAGTCGGTTACAATCCGGGTAATACGAGGGGAAACTGTCGACATTAACCTGGCTGACAAAATAATAATTCCCATATGGCAGGCAGGACAGGTCAAAACCGCAACTGTCGGCTATTTCATGAGGATTGTCGCAGCCGGGGCCATTGTTGTATATACCTATCATTTCCGGAATGTCAGCGAGGTATTCACATAGACTCTGTATGTTACACTCTGTGAGAACCGGGTTGTTGTAGATCCAGACGTGGGTAATTGTTGTATCAGTGATATTTTCAAGCCCTGAAAGGCTGGTTAGGCTAGCATTGTGAATTATTATCAGTTCGCCTGATATCGAGCTTACATTAGCCAGTCCTGCAAGACTCGTAAGTTCACTATTAAATCCTATAAAAATACCTTCCCCGACAGTGGCCAGGCCATTCAGCCCATCAAGATTTGAAAGCACTTCATTTCCCGACCACCAATCCCCGATCATCAAACTGCCCCCGATAGAAGTCAAATTAACCAGGCCTTCCAGGGAAGTCAGCTCCCAGTTACTATCGATAAAGACGCTGCCTCCAACTGTGGTCAAATGCTGAAGTCCGTTCAGCGAAAAAAGCCAATCATTCCATGTAATTTCCAGGTTTCCGTCTATCGTAGTCAGGCTATCCAGCCCGGTTAGATAATGAAGTGACCGGTTATCACCGATATCAAAGTATCCCCCTATGTATTTCAGGTTACCAAGCCCAACCAGGTCTTGCAAGTCATAGGTATAATCGATATTGAGATAGCCGAGTATCGAATCCAGCGTATATAATCCGGAAAGATTCGAGATATCATTTCCTGATATTTTTACATTCCCCTCAATTTTGGTACAGCCCGGGTAATAAATCTGGAAGCTGTCGACCTGAGACTGCCGTGTGAAATGGATCCCCTCCGGAAGACAATACTGGGAGAATAAAACACCATGAAAAAAGCAGAATAAAATAAGCAGGTAGGACTGGTATTTCATTTGGGGGAATATTTCCTCAAATATAGCGAATTTCTACCTTAATATTCAACCCTTTCAGGGTTGCCGGCAGGTCATTCCAGTGTCATCGCCCCCCGATAGGATCGGGGGTCATCATAGTTGAAGCCCTTCGGGCTTACAACTCAACACTCAACACCCAAAACTCAAAAATCCTTCGCAAGCGAAGGATTTTTGCAGTACCCGGGACCGGGATCGAACCGGTACGAGCTCTCGCTCACAGGTTTTTGAGACCAGCGCGTCTACCTGTTCCGCCACCCGGGCGAAGAAGGTGTGAGTAAATGAGTGTGGGTGTGAAAAATAGGATGGCAAAGATAGAGGAAATTTTGACTTATTGACAGATTATGCTACCTTTGCAGCCCCAAAAACCAGAAAATCATACTCATCATGAGTGAAAACCAGGACCTCGTTAGTATATTCGGGTGCAGAGCAACTTCTGAACTGGCCCTGAATATTGCCAAAAGCTATGGCATTGATCTGGGCCGCTCTTCCGTCTTTCCTTTCTCTGACGGGGAATTCCAGCCCGCTTTTGAGGAAAATGTCCGCGGACGCCATGTTTTTATCGTCCAGTCGACCTTCCCTCCCGCCGATCACCTGCTCGAGCTTATGATGATGATCGACGCCGCCCGCCGTGCTTCTGCAAAAAATATCGTTGCGGTGATCCCCTATTTCGGACTCGCCAGGCAGGACCGCAAAGACCGTCCCCGGGTTTCCATCGCCTCCAAGCTGGTGGCAAACCTTCTGACAGCCGCAGGGGTGCAGCGTATCGTTACACTTGACCTACACGCCGACCAGATCCAGGGATTCTTTGATGTGCCGGTGGACCATCTGTATGCTTCGATGATCTTCCGGAAATATATTGAAACCCTCAACCTGCCGAACCTCACGATGGCTTCCCCCGATACAGGTGGGACACGCCGAGCAGCTTCCTACGCTAAAGCGCTCCATACCGACTTTGTCATCTGCTACAAACAGAGGTCGAAACCAGGGGAAGTCGCTACAATGGCACTGGTCGGAGATGTGAAAGGCAGGGATATTATCCTGGTGGATGATATTATTGATACCGGCGGAACAATTACAAAAGCCGCCAAATTGATGATGGACAAGGGGGCAAACAGCGTCAGGGCGTTCTGTACACATGCCGTGTTCTCCGGCGATGCTTATGCAAAAATTGAGAATTCAGACTTTACCGAAGTGGTAGTAACTGATACGATCCCACTGAAACGGCATAGCAGCAAGATAACCGTTCTGACTACAGCCGACCTGTTTGCTGAAGTGATCAGGAGGATTGAGAACTTCGAATCGATCAATTCATTGTTCATTATGGATGAAGGGGATAAAAAATAGTCATTAGTCATTAGTCATTAGTCGGCCGTCAATTAATAACAATAGAACAATAGAACAATAGAACAATAGAACAATTTAACAATTTAACACTAACACAAAATGAAAACAGTATCTATGAGCGGCTCTCCGCGTGAGAGCGTAGGGAAAAAAGATGCTAAGCTCCAGCGTTCCGAAGGGAAGATCCCTTGTGTTCTTTACGGTGGTAAGGAACAGATCAAATTCACGGCGGATGAGAAATCATTCCACCAGATCATCTTCACCCCGGATTCTCACTTTATCAAGCTTAGCATCTCCGGCAAAGAGCATGATTGCGTTTTAAAGGATATCCAATACCATCCTGTCAGCGACACCATTCTCCATGCAGATTTCATCGAATTCGAAATGGATAAACCTTTAACCATGAGCGTACCGGTTAAGTTTACCGGAAATGCCCCCGGTCTTATCAAAGGTGGCCAGCTGGTGAAGAAATTCCGCAAGCTGAATGTCCGCGCCCTTCCGGCAGATATGCCAGAATCGGTGGTGATCGACATCAGCGAACTCGATATCGACCAGAAAATCACCGTTGGGGAATTAGTCCAGGAGAATTTCAAGATCCTTGAACAACCCGAAAGGTACATCATAGCAATCAGGGCCACACGTGTTTCGGCAACAACCGAGCCGGGCGCTGAACCAGCAAAATAAGACCTCCTCAGGGTCTGTACCATGAAATACCTGATAGCAGGATTAGGCAACATCGGTGACGAATATGCCAACACAAGGCATAACATCGGTTTTATCGTACTTGACGCCTTTATCCGGTTATCAGGTGTTTCTTTTCAAAGCGGCCGGTATGCCGATGTCACCCGCCTGAGGGTGAAAAATAAGACCCTCGTCCTCATCAAGCCCAATACTTATATGAACCTTAGCGGGAAAGCTATCCGCTACTGGCTGGATGCTGAAAAGATCCCGCTGGAAAACCTGCTGGTGATAGTGGATGATATTGCCCTGCCCCCCGGCCAGCTCCGGCTCCGCATGAAAGGCGGCCCCGGTGGCCATAATGGCCTGATCAGCATCATCGAAACCCTGGAAACGGAAGAATTTGCCAGGCTGCGTTTCGGCATAGGAAATGATTTTGCCAAGGGCTTTCAAACGGAATACGTACTGGGGAAATGGACTTCGGCTGAAGAGGAAATGTTGATTCCTAAGATTACGGAAGCTGTTGAAATGATTAAAAGTTTTGCTTCTAGCAGGATAAATAGTTGATATTTGTTCTTAAGTCTATGAATTTTAACCACATAGGCACATAGGACACATAGAAACACATAGACAAAATATGTAATCTAATGTGCCCTATTCTGTAGAAAAAATCCCGAACTCAACACTTAAACCTCAACACTTAAACCTTTTTAAGCCTTCCTGCAATAACGCCGGCAATCCCCCCGATACCTATCCTCTCCTGCTGCATGCTGTCGCGCTCGCGGATCGTAACGGTGTTATCTTCGAGGGTCTGGTGGTCGACCGTGATGCAATAAGGTGTGCCGATGGCATCCTGGCGACGGTAGCGCTTTCCGATAGAGTCTTTCTCTTCATACTGGCACATGTAGTCAAGCTTCAGGCTGTCAAAAATTTCACGGCCTTTTTCAGGCAGGCCATCTTTGGCTACCAAAGGTAAAATGGCTGCTTTAATTGGTGCAAGGAAAGGAGGTAACTTCAGAACGACCCGCTCGGTTCCGTCTTCCAGTTTTTCTTCGTTATAGGAATAACTTAAAACCGCCAGGAAAGTCCTGTCGAGGCCAATCGAGGTTTCAATGACATAGGGGACATAACCCTGGTTTTGCTCCGAATCGAAATACTGGAGCTTTTTGCCTGAGAATTTCTGGTGAGATCCAAGGTCGAAATCGGTCCGGGAATGGATCCCTTCCAGTTCCTTAAACCCGATCGGAAAATCAAATTCAATATCGAAAGCTGCATTGGCATAGTGGGCCAGCTTGTCATGGGCATGGAAGCGGTACCTGTCGGCAGGGATCCCCATTCCCAGGTGCCATTTCATCCGCTGTTCCTTCCAGTATTCGAACCATTTCATCTCCTCGCCGGGCTGGACAAAGAACTGCATTTCCATCTGCTCGAACTCCCGCATGCGGAAAATGAACTGCCTGGCTACTATCTCATTACGGAAAGCCTTGCCTGTCTGTGCAATCCCGAAGGGGATCTTCATCCTTCCCGTTTTCATTACATTGAGGAAATTCACAAAAATGCCCTGGGCTGTCTCCGGGCGGAGGTAAATGACATTGGAGTCTTCAGCGACCGAGCCCATCTGCGTGGCAAACATCAGGTTGAACTGGCGGACATCCGTCCAGTTGCGGGTCCCCGAAACAGGATCGGCAATCTCCAGGTCGATGATAAGCTGGCGGAATGCGGCGAGGTCATTGTTCTCCATAGCCGCTACCATCCGTGTCCGCGCCGATTCGATTTTCTCACCGTACTCCTTAACCCTCGGATTGGTCTCCAAGTAAAGGGCGGCATCAAAACTTTCCCCGAAACGCTTGCCGGCTTTCTCAACTTCCTGGTCGATCTTTCCCTGCAGTTTCGCCATATAATCCTCGACGAGCACATCGGCACGGTAACGCTTCTTGGAATCCTTATTATCGATCAGCGGATCACTGAAGGCATCCACATGGCCGGAAGCTTTCCAGACCGTAGGGTGCATAAAAATGGCGGAATCGAGGCCGACAATATTTTCATGGTGCTGCACCATCGATTTCCACCAGTATGCGCGGATGTTGTTCTTCAGCTCCACGCCATTCTGGCCGTAATCATAAACTGCGCTCAACCCGTCATAAATCTCGCTCGAAGGAAATACGAAGCCGTATTCCTTGGCGTGGGAAATTACTTTTTTAAAGAGATCTTCGCTTGCCATATTGGTTCATCATCTTGTTACGGTATTTAATTCCAAATTCCAGGTTCCAAATTCCAGGTTCCAAATTCCAAATTCCAGGTTCCATATTCCAAATTCCAGGATATTTAATTTTTTGGAATTTGGAATTTGGAACCGATTTAGGGTAAACTATTTTTAAAATCCTGGTACCGTGCTGTATACTCCTCCCCATCCTTAGACCCGAGTTCTGTCCATATTTCCATAATTTTTTCAACCCTGTTCTCTGGGTTGGGGTGGGTGCTAAGGAATTCAGGAGGCAGGTCGGCCCCGGTAATTTTCTCAAAAAAACCGGCGACACCCCTGGCATCATATGTTGTCTTGTCCAGATACCTGACTGAATATTCATCCGACTGGTATTCATCATCACGGCTGAAGGCAAGCATGGCGACACCTGCGGCAAGGTCGGCCGCCATGGCTGTAATCATGCCCGGATTTTCACCGAGGACCACCGAAAGCAGCATCTGTAAACCATAGGCTTTTGTCATCTGTTCGGTGGAATGACGTTGCGCTGCATGGGCCATTTCATGACCCAGGACACCGGCAAATTGTGACTCATCATCCAGAAATTTAATTAACCCGGTATAGAAATATATATAGCCGCCAGGGGTACAAAAAGCATTTAGAACAGAATCATCATTAATGATATGTACCTCCCAGACAAACTCCGTTTCAAAAGCCACTAAACCTGAAGAAAGGATAGCATCCCTGACCCGGTTGATATGTTCATAGGCATCTTGGTATTCGCCCGCCGGCAATAAGGGATAATCTGCAGGATTTGACTGTATTTCCTGCTGCATCTGAAGACCGAGTTGCTTGTCGTCTTCAACCGTGAATATATTGATTCCATTATTGTCATCTTTGCATGAACCAAGGAAAACCATAGCCAGCATAAGAAAACCAACTGGTAAATTGACAACCCTTTTCATAGTATGAGATTTTCCGCAAAGGTACGAAATTCCCGAAGCCACTCCTTATAAATCAATCCTGAACACTACATCAGGAAGCTCATCAGGATACCGGCAGCCACTGCTGAGCCGATCACTCCGGCAACATTCGGCGCCATGGCGTGCATGAGAAGATGGTTATTCGGATCTGCCCGTAATCCTTCCATTTCAGAAACGCGCGCACTGTCGGGTACGGCAGAAACCCCTGCCGAACCGATGAGCGGGTTGATCTTATTTCCAGGTTTCAGAAAAAGATTGAGGAATTTTGCGAAAAGGACCCCGCCGGCAGAAGCAATAATAAACGAAAAAGCTCCGAGTCCGAAGATCATGATCGACTGCGGGGTCAGGAAAACGCTGGCCTGTGTCGAAGCGCCCACAGTAAGGCCAAGGATTATCGTGACAATGTCGATCAGGGATGTTTTAGCCGTATCGGCAAGACGGCGGGTAACCCCGCTTTCTTTCAGGATATTCCCGAAGAAAAGCATTCCCAGCAAAGGCAAAGCGCCGGGGGAGATAAAGGTTGTCAGCAGGAGCCCCAGGATCGGGAACAATATCTTTTCCAGGCGGGATACGGCCCTGGGCGCTTTCATCTTTATCAGCCGCTCCTTTTTTGTGGTAAGTAGCCTCATAACAGGGGGCTGGATCACAGGGACAAGCGCCATGTAAGAATAGGCTGCAATTGCAATGGGTCCGATCAGGTTTTGTGTTTGCAAACCGTTCACGATCCCCCCGTTGGCAAGCCTGGAGGAAAGAAAGATGGCTGTCGGGCCGTCTGCTCCGCCGATGATCCCGATGGAAGCAGCTTCTGGTAAGTTAAATCCCAGGTATATTGCCCCCATAAAGGTCACAAAAATACCTATCTGGGCAGCCGCACCGAGCAACAGAAGCTTAGGATTGGAGATCAGCGAGGAAAAGTCTGTCATTGCCCCTATCCCCAGGAAGATCAATGGGGGATAAATGCCCTGTGTGACCCCGTAATAAAGGTAATTGAGAACACTTCCTTTCTCGTAGATACCAATCTGGAATGAAACTGCATCGGATTGAAAAAATGGGACATTCCCTATCAGGATACCTGTCCCGATGGGTATCAGTAATAATGGCTCATATTCATACTTAATGGCCAGGAAAATAAAGACCAGGCCAACCAGGATCATGAGCAGGTTACCGGCGGTGGCATTGGCAAAGCCAGTGTATTCAATGAATTTATGTATGCCGTTAAGGTAGTCCATAGTTTCAGGCAATTTCCAGTAAAACGTCACCCTCGAGGATCGTGTCCCCTGGTTTAACCCGTATCCTGGCCACAATACCGTCCTTTTCGGAATAAATTGTGTTCTCCATCTTCATGGCCTCATACATGACCAGTTTATCCCCCTTTTTCACTTCATCCTCATCTTTGACGAAAACATGCATGATATTGCCAGGTAACGGGGATTTGACCTCGTAAGTGCCGCTGATCTTTTTCTTGAATTTGTGGGCGCTTTTTGGAACTGCCGGCTCGGGCCTCACCAGGATAGGGGTTTTTGACTGCCTGGCTTCCTGCCTGACTTCTACCTGGTAGGTAGTTCCGTTTACTTCCACTTCGGCCGTATTAGTGTCGAGCCGCTTGACCTCCACTTCGTATTCCTGTCCTTTGATGTTAAACTTAAAAGATCGCATGAGTCTGGTTAATTAGGATTCCGGGATCACCGGATACGTTTTCGCATATTATAATATTTACTGCTCCAGGGGGAATATATCCTCGTTACACTTTCTATGGTGAGCACGTTGCTCTCTTCGTCATGAAGGTCATTACACAGGTAAAGCGCCATTGCAATGGCTGCGCTGTGATCGGCTGGTATCATCAGGTTGTCACTGTCGCCTTCTGCTATCTTTCCCTGCCTTCTAAGCTTCTGACGGAGGTTAATGCTGATCGCCAGCGAAATCCACTGAAAGACCTTATACAACACGAACAGGGCAGTAAAGACAATGATAATCCCGACAATGCTGATGACTATCCCGTCCTGAATTAATTCTGAATTATTTAAATCCATAGGTAAGGATCTGTTTAGATTTATAACGGAATGTTCCCGTGCTTTTTAGGCGGATTTACATCTTTTTTCGTGGCCAGCGTCCTGAATGCCCGGATGATCCTGAAGCGGGTATTTCGGGGCTCGATTACATCATCGATGTAACCGTATTTTGCGGCTTCGTATGGATTGGCAAATTTATCGCGGTACTCTTTTTCTTTCGCAGCAATAAATTCAGTGCGTTCTTGCTCGGTGGCCATCTTTTTTAAGGTTTTTCCTTCGAGGATCTCAATGGCGCCGGCAGGTCCCATAACGGCAATTTCAGCCGAAGGCCATGCATAATTGATATCACCCCTCAGTTGTTTTGAGCTCATTACATCATGTGCCCCGCCGTATGATTTTCTAAGGGTGATGGTCACTTTGGGCACAGTAGCCTCGCCGTATGCATACATCAGCTTGGCGCCATGAATAATGATCCCGCCGTATTCCTGGGCGCTGCCGGGTAAAAAACCGGGAACATCCACCAGGGTAAGGATCGGGATATTGAAGGCATCGCAAAACCTGACGAAACGGGCCGCTTTGCGCGAAGCATTAATATCGAGGACCCCGGCCATGAAAACGGGCTGGTTAGCAACAATACCAACCGGGAAGCCATTCAGCCGTGCAAAACCGATCACGATATTTTTAGCAAAGTGGCGTTGAATCTCAAGGAACTCAGCATTATCTGCCAATCCGTAAATGATATCTTTAACATCATACGGCTTGTTCGGGTCTTCAGGTATGATCTCGTTAAGATTATCGTCCATCCGGTCGATCGGATCTTTGCATTCCAGGACCGGCGGGTCCTCGAAATTATTCTGTGGCATATAGCTGAGAAGCTTTCTGATGAGCATCAGCCCTTCTTCCTCGCTTTCTGCAAGAAAATGCGAAACACCTGATTTCATGGCATGGACCTGGGCGCCTCCCAGATCGTCCTCCGAAATATCTTCCCCTGTCACTGTTTTCGTGACTTTTGGGCCGGTGACGAACATATAGCTGCTTTTATCGCTCATCAGGATAAAGTCGGTGAGGGCAGGCGAGTAGACTGCACCACCGGCACAGGGACCGAAGACGGCCGATATTTGCGGAATGACGCCCGAGGCCAGGATATTGCGCTCAAAGATCTCCGCATAGCCGGCAAGGCTCCTTACCCCCTCCTGGATGCGCGCACCGCCGCTGTCGTTGATGCCGATGAGGGGGGCGCCAACTTTCATCGCCTGATCCATCACCTTGCATATTTTCTGTGCGAATGTCTCTGACAACGACCCACCGAAAACTGTGAAATCCTGGGAAAAAACATAGACCACCCTGCCATCGATGGTGCCATGGCCGGTCACAACGCCATCGCCCAGTATCTGCTGGCCTTCCTGGCCCGCTTCCTGGCTGCGGTTCAGCATGAACATATCATACTCCTCAAAGCTGCCTTCGTCGAGCAATAAATCAATACGTTCCCTTGCCGTGAGTTTACCTTTGTTATGCTGGGATTCAATCCGCTGAATCCCTCCTCCCAGTTTAGCCAGTTCCCGTTTATCGAGCAGTTGTTGAATCTCCAGGTGACGGTCGTGGATAAATCTTTCCTTTGCCATTGGATTTATTTGTTTTTATCTTCACACAATTCCACTAAAACCCCACCGGTCGATTTCGGGTGTAAAAACGCGATATGTAAACCCTCCGCCCCTTTCCTGGGTTGCTGGTCGATCAAACGAACACCGCTTCCTTCCGCTTCTTTCAGGCAATCTTCGAGGTTTTCAACAGCATAAGCCATGTGATGGACCCCTTCACCACGGTTTGCAACGAATTTCCCGATCGGGCCTTCAGGGTCAGTCGATTCCAGTAATTCGATCTTGGTTTGCCCTACTTTGAAGAAAGCAGTTTTAACTTTCTGATCTTTAACTTCTTCTATCGCATAGCATTTCAGGCCCAAAACCTTTTCGTAAAAAGGGATCGCCTCCTCGATGCTCCTGACTGCTATTCCAATATGCTCTATATGAGATATTTTCATAATACGATGTTTATTGTTAATTTTTTCACAAAGGTAGGGAAAAATAAATATAAATATAGGAAAGGATAGATTATTTTAATGAGAGAGAAGAATACAGAATACAGAATACAGTTGACTAATGACTGACGACTGACGACTGACGACTTTTTTACTCCGCCAGCACAAGAACCTTATTATGCAGCACTTCCACAACTCCCCCTTTGATATCAAAATACTGAAGCTGTTTCGCTGCATCCTGTATTTTGATCTTGCCTGCGGCCAGCGCAGAGATCAGTGGCGCATGATTGTTCAGGACCTCGAATGATCCGTCGATCCCCGGCATTTGGACCAGGTTAACTTCACCTAAAAACAGGGTTTGTTCGGGAGTTATGATTTCGAGTAGCATATTTGTTAATGGTTACTGGTCACTGGTCATTGGTCACTGGTCATTGGTCATTAGTCATTAGTCATTAGTCATTGACTGAAGACTGAAGACTGAAGACTTTTTTACTGGTTCTCTGCTAAAATCTTCTTCCCCTTCTCGATAGCTTCCTCGATCGTTCCGACCAGGTTGAAAGCTGCCTCGGGGTACTCGTCCACCTCGCCGTCCATGATCATTTTGAAGCCTTTGATAGTATCTTCTATCGGGACGATGGTGCCGGGGATCCCGGTAAACTGTTCCGCTACGTGGAAAGGTTGCGATAGGAACCTCTGGACGCGCCTTGCACGGCTTACGACAAGTTTATCTTCATCTGAAAGTTCATCCATTCCGAGGATGGCGATGATATCCTGGAGTTCTTTGTAGCGCTGCAGGATCTGCTTCACGCGCTGCGCGGTGCGGTAGTGCTCTTCCCCGACGATTTCGGGACTGAGGATGCGGGAGGTTGAATCCAGCGGGTCAACGGCAGGATAGATCCCGATTTCGAAAATCTTTCTGTTCAAAACGGTGGTGGCGTCAAGGTGGGCAAAAGTGGTTGCCGGGGCCGGGTCCGTAAGGTCGTCGGCAGGTACGTAAACAGCCTGCACTGAAGTGATGGATCCGCGTTTTGTAGAAGTGATGCGTTCCTGCATGATACCCATTTCGGTGGCCAAAGTAGGCTGGTAACCTACTGCCGAAGGCATACGGCCGAGCAATGCCGACACTTCCGAGCCTGCCTGTGTGAAACGGAAAATATTGTCGATAAAGAAGAGGATATCCCTTCCGCCGGATTTTTCATCCCCGTCGCGGAAATATTCTGCAAGGGTAAGACCTGATAATGCCACCCTGGCACGTGCACCCGGAGGTTCGTTCATCTGTCCGAATACCAGGGTAATGTTGGAATCCTTGAGCTTTTCGCGGTCAACCTTTGAGAGGTCCCATCCGCCGGCTTCCATATCTTTATTAAATTCTTCCCCATACTGAATAACATCCGATTCGATCATTTCCCTGAGAAGGTCATTGCCTTCACGGGTCCTTTCACCGACACCACCAAATACCGACATACCGCTGTAAACTTTCGCGATATTGTTGATGAGTTCCATGATAATAACGGTCTTACCTACCCCGGCTCCACCAAACAGGCCGATCTTTCCACCCTTTGCATAAGGCTCGATCAGGTCGATCACTTTAATACCGGTGTAGAGCACTTCCTGGCGTGTGGTAAGGTTTTCAAATGTCGGAGGGTCCCTGTGGATCGGGTAGCTTTTGGCTTTGGACACCTTGCCTAAGCCGTCGATTGGCTCGCCGATGACATTGAATAGCCTTCCGCGGATATCTTCCGTGGCCGGCATTGAGATCGGTTTACCCGTCCCGATAACTTCCATCCCACGGCGCATACCGTCGGTGGAGTCCATAGCCACAGTACGTACCGTATTCTCGCCGATGTCCTGCTGGCATTCCAGCACAACAACTTCGCCTTTATCGTTGGTTACTTCGAGTGCATCGTAAATATTAGGCAGGTGAGCTTCATCTTCGAATGAAACGTCAACCACAGGCCCGATGATCTGGGCGATCTTTCCGATTTTTTTATTCTCCATGGTTTTTGCAGAAAATTTGCCGCAAAGATAGGATAATTCCAAATTCCAAATTCCAAATTCCAAATTCCAAATTCCAGAATTCCAAAAATTGGAACACTGGAACTATGGAACTATCTCTATCCGCGAAAGAAGAGCGCCTTAATGATCAGCATCGCCATTTTGGGATTTTCTTTCAGGCGGCGTGTGGAGTAAGCAAACCATTGTTCGCCGAACGGAACATAGACCCGCATATTATGCCCTTTGTCCACGATGGATTTCCTGAGGTCGGGTGTTACACCGTAAAGCATCTGGAACTCGTACATATTTTTCGGGACCTTGTATTTGTCGATTAACTTGTAAGCGCCTTCAACAAGAGGCTTATCATGTGTGGCAATACCCGGATAGACGCCATTTTTAAACATGAATTCGAGGTCGGCAAGGAAATGATCGTTGATTTCCTGGTATTTTTTGTAGGCGATTTCTGGCGATTCGACATAAATTCCTTTACAAAGCCTGTAGTTCAGCGGGATTTCCTTTGAGTGGATATCCATAAGATTTTCTACATCATTGAGGGTCCGCTTCAGGTAAGCCTGCACAACGAGCCCGACATTCTTCGGGAATTCGTCCTTTAGCCTGCGGTAAAGTGCTATTTCCAGGTCGACGCACTGGGAATCTTCCATATCGATCCTGACGAAATTATTATAAGCAGCGGCTTTAGCGACGATTTCCCTTATGTTTTTATAACAGACTTCAGTATCGATAAGGAGCCCGAACATGGTTGGCTTCAGGGAGAAGTTCCCGTCAATATTTTGCTTTACGAAGGTGTCGATAATATCGATATATTCGATTTTATTTCTTTCTGCTTCATCAAGCCGGGTGATAAATTCGCCGAGGAGATCAACTGTGACTTTAATACCCTGGCTGTTCAATTCTTTTGATACCCTGATAGCATCTTCTATTTTCTTCCCTGCAATATACCGCTTTGAAAAGATCCAGACAAAACTCTTTGGCATATAGGGCAGCATTGCTGCAATCATCTTGTTGAACATCTCTTTAGATTTTATATTTTTTATTTAGTAAGCACTATTTCTTAAGGTAATTCTGTATGAATTTTTAGTTCGTGGAATAAAACAGGGTGCAAAAGTAACCTTTTGTTAATTATTTCACACGGTGACGGTTAATTTTGATAATCAAATAATTCTTTTGTAATTCAAAAATATATCAGTAAATTTGCACCCCAATTTTTAAGAGGGATTTCAATGAATTACATGAACCATTTCATTATCCCTTTCAGTGGACTGAAGGTAGGAAATCATACTTTTACCTTTGAAATTGAAGATAAGTTCTTTGAGCATTTTGAATACTCGGAGATCACGAAAGGAAGGCTTCATATCGATTGCAGGCTTGAAAAGCAGCTGCGGATGATGGTCTTTTATTTCGATATTACCGGATTTGTGCAGGTACCCTGCGACCGTTGTGCCGCAGAATTTGACCTCCCCATGGAAGGCAGCCGGAAACTGATCGTAAAATTCGGTGCTGAACAAGGGGAAGAATCGGAAGAGATCATCGTCATAAATGAAAAGGAGCACGAGTTTGACGTCAGCCAGTTCCTTTACGAATTTGTGCACCTGATGCTGCCTTTCCAGAAGGTCCACGGAACGGATGAGAATGGCAACAGCCTGTGCGACCCCGAAGTGATCCGGTATATCAAAGAAACGGAAGATCACCCTGCTGATCCCCGTTGGGAAGTGCTTAAAAATTTGAAAGATAAAGAGAATAAAGACAACAATTAAATAACACAACAATGCCACACCCTAAGCGAAAACATTCGAAAACCAGACGGGACAAGAGGAGAACTCATGATAAGATTGAAAAGCCAACACTGGCAACATGTCCTACAACCGGAACTGTCCATCTTTATCATCGTGCTTACTATGTCGACGGAGACCTTTATTACAAAGGCAAGCTGGTGATGAGCAAGACCGGTGAATAACACCTTTATTATTCAATCAAGCTAATAGCTGATGAGATTAGGACTCGATGTCATGGGCGGGGACTTTGCCCCGAAAGCCACCATTCTGGGTGCCTGCTTAGCTTTAAAGGAAATCCCTTCAACCGACAGGATCGTTTTAATCGGTCCGGAGGAGGTGATTCTCAGTGAACTTCAACAGGCCGGCGTTGATCCGGGCAATTTCATCATCATACAAGCCCCCGAAGTGATCGGCATGGGCGAGCACCCGACAAAAGCATTCGCACAGAAGCCTCATTCCAGTATAGCCATTGGTTTCCATTTGCTCAAAGAAGGCAAGATTGATGCATTTTCGAGTGCCGGCAACAGTGGTGCTATGGTAGTGGGTTCAATGTATACGGTCGGGACTATCCCGGGAATCCTGCGACCCTGCTCATCTGCTGTGGTGCCCAAAGAAAACGGAAAAGTAAGTATCCTTCTCGATGTTGGAACCATCCCCGATCTGAAACCGGATGTGATGTACCAATTCGGCATCCTGGGTTCTCTTTACACAGAAAATATCTTTAAAATACCCAATCCGCGTGTGGCCCTGCTAAACCTTGGCACCGAGCCGGAAAAGGGAAACCTGCTGACCCAATCTTCATTTGCCCTGATGAAAGGTTCCCGTGATTTCAATTTCGTTGGAAATATTGAAGGACGGGATATTTTAAAGGATAAAGCCGATGTTATCGTTTGCGATGGTTTTACCGGTAACGTGGTGCTCAAGCTCATGGAATCGGTTTACCGCCTTCTGGTGAAACGTGGGATAAATGATGACTACATCGACACGATGAACTATGAAAATTACGGCGGGACACCGCTTCTGGGTGTTAATGCCACTGTAATTATCGGCCACGGCATTTCTAATGACAAGGCCGTTAAAAATATGATCCTTCTTTCCAAAGAAGTTGCGGAAGTCGAGCTGTCATCCAAAATTGGCAAAGCGCTGCAGAACTTTTCACTGAACACTAAAGAATAATTTTACCGATGCAAAAGATTAGAGCCGCCATTACCGGGATTCACGGGTGGGTGCCTGAATATATTCTTTCCAATACTGAACTTGAGAAAATGGTCGATACCAATGATGAATGGATCATGACCAGAACCGGCGTTAAGGAGAGAAGGATCATGAGAGAGCCGGGCAAAGGGACATCCGACATCGGTGCACCGGCTGTGCTGGGCTTACTCAAAAAAACAAATACACGTCCGGAGGATATCGACCTGCTGATCTGTGCAACCGTTACCCCTGACTATGCATTCCCGGCCACTGCAAACGTGATCCAGGAAAAGTGCGGGCTGAAGAATGCATGGAGCTTCGACATTAATGCGGCCTGCTCCGGTTTCCTCTTTGCCCTCCATACAGCGGCACAATTCGTCCAGGCCGGTACACATAAGAAAGTTATCGTTGTCGGTGCCGAGAAGATGTCGATGATGGTTGATTACACCGACCGTGCAACCTGCGTGCTTTTCGGCGACGGTGCCGGGGCTGTGCTTCTTGAGCCCACCACCGAAGAATTCGGTATCATGGATGTCATCATGAAGACCGATGGCATCGGAAGGCAATGGCTGCACCAGAAAGGCGGCGGCGCAGTGAAGCCGGCCTCCCAGCAAACCATTGATCTCCGCGAGCATTATGTTTACCAGGAAGGCCAGTCGGTTTTCAAATATGCCGTTGTAGGCATGGCAGATGTTTCCGTCGAGATCATGGAGAAGAATAATCTTAAAGCTGAAGATGTATCCTGGCTGGTACCCCACCAGGCCAACCTTCGTATCATTGATGCCACCGCGAAGCGCATGGGCCTTACCAAAGATAAGGTGATGATCAATATCGAGAAGTACGGCAATACAACTTCTGCAACCATCCCTCTCTGCATGTGGGAATGGGAAAACCAGCTTAAAAAGGGCGATAACCTGGTGCTGTCGGCATTCGGCGGCGGCTTTACCTGGGGAGCCATCTGGCTTAAATGGGGCTATGATCCGAAGTAAATAAACGCTGACAGGTCCTCCTTTGTCGGACGCTGTCAGGTTTAATTTAACCTGTCAGTGTCAGCATGACCTGACAGCGTTAAATCCCCCTTTACTATAGCAAACCATTTCCTTAAATCCTATATTCCTTATTATTTCAAGTGCTTCCGGGTAATAGCCGTCGATTTCTTCCGGACTGTGGGCATCGGCGCTTAAGGTGATCGGAATGTTTTTATCTTTCAGTATTTTCAAAATCCATTGTCCGGGATACAAATCTTCCGACCTTTTCTTATAAATGCCGCGGGTATTCACCTCGACGATCACCCCGGTGCTTTTGATCACTTCGATAAGCTCCATCACCAGTTCAATGTACCAGGGCTCATCTTCCTTAAAGAACCTACCCCTGTTATGCATCTTGATCTTATCAAAATGACCGATAATATCGGGCTTCTGGGTGGCAAGCATCCTTATCTGCTGATGATAAAAAGCGGTGACTGCTTTACGCACATCCCCGCCGAATATCTTTTCAAGGCCTTCATTATACGTTTCAACCTTTGAACCGTCGATGAACCATAAGCGCTCATCATCACCGTTCCTTACCAGGTGCACCGAGCCAATGGTATAATCCAGGCCGGAATGTTGCCTGAAGTCTGCAAAATCCCTGGTAATCCCATCAATATAGTCAATCTCAAGCGCACAATAAATGGATATCCGCTCTTTATACTTTTCCTTCAGGCCACGGATCGTTTTGCAATATTCTTTAAGCCTGTCATCATCCGCAATAGCGAAATTATTCCTGAAAGGCACCGGGGCGTGGCTTGAGAAGCCAAGGGTGTGAAAACCTTCGCCAATGGCTGAAAGGACATACTCCTCAGGATCACCTTTTCCGTCACAAAATATTGAATGGGTATGGAGGTTATATAGACTCATATTAAATTTCTAACATTCGTATTACCTTAGGATTTTTTCATGATTAAATTGCGTTAGAACAATACTAACTCTCTCCACAAGGTTTGGCAAAACTGGTTACTGTCCCGATGATTTCGGGACAGTTTCTTTTATTCAGCCTGGGCCTTTACTTCCCCTGCATCTGCCCATTTGTAAAGTTTATCCGATGGCCGGAGGAAGGAACTGACCGGGATTGTGCATAAATCTCCCTTATTGACCTTATCCACCTGTTTTTCATCCAGCCAGATCCCGGCTATTTTATTTTCAACCACTCCTGTTGTCGGGCCGATAACCAGGATATCATCGCCACTCCGTAAAGGATGGGCTTCAATCTTTACTTCTGCAATTCCGGATTTGGCATAATAATTCATGATCTTCCCAACATAGATCTTTTTCCGTGTAGCCTGCGATCCGTATTGCCCCGACCATTCGCCCATTTTCCTGCCAAGGTAATAGCCATCCCAGAAGCCGCGGTTGTAAACTGTTCCAAGTTCCAAATTCCAAATTCCAAGTTTTGCCAGGGTGAAATTGTTTTCACAAACAGCATTGACTGCTTCCCGGTAGCATCTCGTCACGGTTTTAACGTATTCCGGCGATCTGCCCCTGCCTTCTATCTTCAGCACAAGCACCCCGGCATCGAGTATTTTATCAATAAAATCGATGGTTTTAAGGTCTTTTGGAGACATAATATATTCATTATCGATCTCCAGTTCGACTTCGCCATCACGGTCGAAGACTTTATACGGACGCCGGCAAACCTGCAGGCAGGCACCGCGGTTGGCGGAGGAATTCAGGTTGTCAAGGCTCAGGTAGCATTTGCCGGAAACAGCCATGCACAGGGCGCCGTGGATGAAGATCTCTATTTTCACCGGCTTCCCCGAGGGGCCGCAGATGTTTTCCTTACCGATAGCTTCCGTGATGGCTTTGACCTGGCCGAGGTTAAGCTCCCGGGCCGTCACCATCACATCGGAAAAGGCCGAATAATGGCGGACTGCTTCGATATTGGTAATGTTGGTTTGTGTCGACATGTGCACTTCCATGCCAATCTTCCTGGCATATTGAATAGCGGCCTGGTCGGATGCGATAATTGCCGTGATCCCTGAAAACTTTGCACTATCGATGATTTCCCTCATTTCACCGAGCTCTTCATCAAAGATCACGGAATTTACGGTCATGTAGGTTTTGATATTGTTGTTACTGCAAATCCCCGATATTTTTACCAGGTCTTCCGTTGTAAAGTTCAGGGTAGATTTGGAACGCATGTTCAGGTGACCGATCCCGAAGTAAACGGAATCCGCATTTCCCTGTATGGCAGCGGTCAGCGTTTCATAAGAGCCCACCGGCGCCATGATCTCTATTTCACTAGCTTGCAGTTTATGATCCATAGTCGCAAAGTTACGATGAAATAGACTTTCCCTTCAGCCACTAAAACACGAAAGCACAAATATTCACTAAAAAATTTTCTGCCATTTTTGTGTTATTTCGTGTTTTTGTGATTTAGTGGCAGCTAGGGGAATTAACCGGTAAGGTAAATTGGTAATCCTTTACTTTTGCAAGCTGAAAATCATTTTTAATCATGAATAGAAAATCATTTCTCCAGCACCTCCTTTTTACCGGCCTTTCTATCCTTTTCATCCAGGTTTTCGTATTTGCCGGGTCACCTTTGAACGGCAAGGATCCGAAGGCGAAATATGTCTTTTTATTTATAGGCGACGGAATGGGACAGGCGCAAGTCAACCTGGCACAGGGATATTTAGCTGCATTGGAAGATACTACGGGATTTAAGGAACTTACGTTTACATCCTTTCCGCAGGTTGGATTTGTGAGCACATTCGCCAATAACCAGCTTATCACCTGCTCTGCTGCTGCAGGAACTGCATTGGCTACCGGCAACAAGACCAACATTGGCCGTATCGGTATGGATCCTGAGGGTAAGGTACCTTATGAATCCATTGCCGTAAAAGCCAAACGGAATGGTTACAAAGTGGGCATCCTCACCACCGTATCGATTGATCACGCTACTCCGGCTGTATTCTATGCCCACCAGCCTGACCGCGATATGTACTTCGAGATTGGCCTTGAGCTGACCCGGTCTGATTTTGATTTCTTCGCCGGGGGTGGATTTATCACACCGGATGGAATTATCGACGGAATGGATGTTAACCTGGTGGAACTGGCTAAGCAAAGCGGCTTCAATGTGGTCGATACAAGGGAAGGATTTGACAGGCTTATGCCCGGCAACGGCAAAACCCTTGTCTTTTCCCCGCGAACAGCCGGCGAGGCCTCCCTGCCTTATTATCTCGATATGGACCCGGGTGATTTTACCCTGGATGATTTTACTGCCAAGGCAATAAATATGCTATATAGTAAAGACGGCTTTTTCATGATGGCAGAAGGCGGGAAGATCGATTGGGCCTGCCATTCGAACGATGCAGCAACGGCCATCCAGGAAGTGATCTCGTTCGATAATGCAGTTGAAAATGCCTATTCATTCTATTTGAAACACCCGGATGAAACGCTCATTATCGTCACTGCCGACCATGAAACCGGCGGCCTGGCCCTGGGCAATTACAAGACAAAATACAACTCCTACCTGGGCTTATTGAAGTACCAGAAATCTTCCATAGAAGAACTGAACAAGATTGTTGCACAGTTCAGGACAAATAAAGCGGGTGATCCTGATGCTGAATTTGCCAGGATGATGAAAATCGTCGAGTCCGATATCGGCCTGAACAGCACATTAAACGGCTCCTTGTTAACTGATGAGGAGGTATCGAAGCTGAAAAAGATCTTTAATGAAAGTGTTTATGGTACAGGGGCAGAAGAAGGGACTTATGGAAAGTACGAAGCTTTCATTGATGCAGTGATCAGGCTGCTGGCTGAAAAAGCCGGAATCTCCTGGGGGACCAGCGCCCATACCAGCGTGAATGTCCCGGTTTATGCCATCGGCCCCGGGGCAGAGAAATTTGCAGGATATATTGATAATACAGATATCCCTAAGATTATTGGGGAGGTGATGGAGGTTTGGTAGGGGTCATTAAGTCGTCATTAAGTCGTCATTGATGGTCATAAGGTTGTATCCGTGCCCAACGCTGACCGCTGACCGCTGACCGCCGACTGACGACTGAAGACTAAAGACTGACGACTTTTATTCCCAGTTCCTTCAACTGTGCTTCTGAAATCACAGATGGTGAATCGATCATCATATCCTGGCCGGCGTTATTTTTCGGGAAGGCGATGACTTCGCGGATGGAATCCACGCCGCTGAACATGGCGGTCCAGCGGTCGAAGCCAAAGGCAATGCCGCCGTGGGGCGGGGCGCCGAATTCGAAAGCATTCATCAGGAAGCCGAACTGGTCCTGGGCTTCCTTGTCGGTAAAGCCAAGCAACTGGAACATCTTCTTCTGCAGGCCTTTGTTATGGATACGGATCGAGCCGCCGCCGATCTCCACGCCGTTTATCACGAGGTCGTATGCGTTAGCACGGACTTTTCCCGGATCGGTGTCAAGAAGGGGAATATCTTCCGGCTTGGGTGAAGTGAACGGGTGGTGCATAGCATAAAAGCGCTTTGTTTCCTCATCCCACTCGAGCAACGGGAAATCGACCACCCATAATGGCCTGTAAACATTCGGATCACGCAATTTCAGGCGGCTTCCCATTTCGAGCCTGAGCTCATTCAGGGCCTTGCGGGTCTTATGCGCAGGACCGGCAAGAATGAGGATAAGATCATTCGGTTTTGCGTTGAATGCCGCTGCAATTTTCTGCAGGTCTTCCGGGGTATAGAATTTATCGACAGATGACTCGAATGTCCCGTCCTGCTT
>CAYJNJ010000012.1:38414-57889 GCA_964371595.1 uncultured Bacteroidales bacterium
CAGGTAAACCATGCCTTTTGCGCCGATCTGCGGTTTCCTGACAAATTCGGTCAGCTCGTCGAGTTGTTTACGGGAATATTCAGCACAGCCTTCTGCGCAAATCCCGACCACCAGCTCAGCCTCATCAAACACGCCAAATCCTTTGCCTTTGACGATGTCGTTCAGTTCAGCAAATTTCATTTCAAATCGGATATCGGGCTTATCGGAGCCATAGAATTTCATGGCATCGGCAAAGGTCATCCGCGGGATCGGGCCGGTCTCAAAGCCTTTGACCTTCATGAACAGGTGCTGGACAAGGCCTTCGAAGGTATTGAGGATATCTTCCTGGGTAACGAAAGCCATTTCGCAGTCGATCTGGGTGAATTCAGGCTGGCGGTCGGCGCGGAGGTCTTCATCACGGAAGCAGCGGACGATCTGGTAGTAGCGGTCAAAGCCGGCCACCATCAGGATCTGTTTGAAGGTCTGCGGAGATTGGGGAAGGGCATAGAATTCGCCGGTATGCACCCTTGAAGGCACGACAAAATCACGTGCCCCTTCCGGGGTGGATTTGATCAGGAAAGGCGTCTCAATCTCGAGGAAGCCCTTGGAATCCATATAATTTCTTGTCTCGATGGCCATGCGGTGGCGCAGCTCCAGGTTGCGGCGGAGCGGGTTGCGGCGCAGGTCGAGGTAGCGGTAGCGCATACGGAGCTCTTCGCCGCCGTCGGTCTCATCTTCGATAGTGAAGGGCGGGACGCTGGAAGCGTTAAGCACTTCGAGCTTATCCACGATGATCTCGATCTCGCCAGTCGGGATCTTCAGGTTCTTGTTGCTGCGCTCTACAACCTTTCCGGTAGCGAGGATTACAAACTCGCGTCCCAGCTTGCGTGCCAGCAGGCAGAGCCCTGAATCGGTTTCCATATTAAAGGCCAGTTGGGTCAGGCCGTAGCGGTCGCGCAGGTCGATAAAGGTCATTCCGCCGAGGTCGCGGGAGCGTTGCACCCAGCCGGCCAGGGTAACGGCCTTGCCGGCGTCAGTGAGGCGAAGTTCGCCACAGGTGTGGGTTCGGAGCATAAGGCGTTGATTTAAAATTGTGCTGCGAAGATAACTAAAGTTGGGCAGTTGGACAATTGGACAGTTGGACAATTGGACAGTTGGACAAATTTTGGATCGTTGAATTAATAAATCCGCGTTCATCCGTATAATCCGCGTCATCCGTGTTCTATTATTGGCACGCGGATAAACACGGATGCAACTGATTTACACGGATTATTGAATATAAAAGATGCTTCCAATATCGACCAACGGTCCATTATTTAATTCCAGGATCTTATAATTCAGATTATTTAAGAACTCCCTGACTTTCTCCCCATCTTTATAAAACCTCAAACTGCCATTAATAAACACTTTATCTTCGAAAACGCCGCAGCATCCACCGAAGAAACCGTGAGGAAAGCCTTCGAGCAGGATGTCTTCGGTAGAAACGTAAAGTAATGTTGAAGGTTGAATGTTGAATGTTGAATGCGGGTTGGTTTTTGAACTTTGAACTTTGAGCATTGAACTTTGAACTTTATAAATGCTTTGGTCGGAAGTGATAAAATGATCATCCTTCAAAGGGAGCAAATTGCAACGGCAATAGCCCTGGTCGACGTGGACAGGGTCCAAATCCTCCAAAGTTCGTGTGATCATGAAATCGGTATGGCGGAAATTGTGGATGAGGTATTTTGAAGTTGCCACTGCATTGTACCGGGCTGATGCCGGGTATTCCGGGCCAACTGGGAATTCGCCGGTGATATAATCTATTTGATGTTCTTCCAGTATATCGAAGTAACGTTTTGGAAGATTCGGCGCAACGATCAGATGTTCGGGCGACTGGCAGAAAAAGATATCCGGGTGCCCTGAAATAGCCGGATAAGTAATGCCTTCGGTTGCCAGTTCCATTAATTCGCCGTAGGAAGAAAGTATTTTCTTCGCTCCTTTGGATATCTTATTATCAACTATGATCAACATAGATTATTTCCTTAAAATCCTGCTTCTTATTTAACCGCAAAGGCGCGCTAAGGGTTTTCACAAAGGCTCACAAAGGGTAATTTCTGATATTCCATTACTTCGTTCGCCTTCGTGAAAATCCTTTGTGTTCCTTAGTGGTTAAAATGATTTAAAATGAAATTCATTTGTATTCAATTTATTGTCTTTCAAAAAATTAACTTCTCCAAAATGTTGCAACAGCTTCTTCCTGTTCTTTCCATAATAACCGATGGCGAAATTATATTGCGAGGGATTTACGCTTATGGCAAGCGTCCTGCCCTCCGCACTTTGCCCTATGCTCTTCAGCCGGTCCCACCAGACCTCGGTCATGGCCAGCTCGCGGGTGGAGGTGTGGAAAGGGCCGGCTACCAGTTCTTTCCCGGAGAGCAATCCCTCGGATGAATGAAGCCCCACGCGGGTTACCTCAACATTGGCCAGTTCGAAAAGAGGGAGCAATTCTTTCAGCCATGTAATCGTCTCATCCATCGAAAGCGGCTTGTATTTTCCCTCCTCGAACCATTCAGCCATTTTTGTGCCTTTGATCACCAGCACCGGGTAGATCCGTGTTTCGACCGCACCCAGCTCAATGATCTTTTTTGCAGTCATAATGGCTTTATCCACTGTGTCTCCTGGCAGTCCGATCATCATCTGCAAACCCAGCCGGAAGCCGTTAGCAATGATCAGGCGGGAGGCCGTGACTGTATCTCCGGATGTATGTCCCCTGGCCGATTGGCAAAGCACATCGTCATCCGCCGACTGAGCGCCGAGCTCGATCGTAGTCACGCCGTACTTTTTCAGGAGACTGAGCCGCTCTTCATCGATATAATCCGGGCGGGTAGAGAGCCGGATGCCCTCCACAAGTCCTTTCTCCAGGTATGGCCAGGCGGCCCGCAGGTATTTTTCCTGTTCTTCCAGTGGTATCCCCGTAAAATTCCCCCCGAAAAAGCCGATCTCGACATGCTTCTTCCCCTTGGGAAATGAGAATTGATACTGCTCAATGGTATTGATTATTTCATTTATCCCGGGGATATGCCCACGGCTTGTGATCTTCTCCTGGTTGCAGAAGACGCACTGAAAAGGGCAGGCGAGCTGCGGGATGAAGATCGGGATGGTGTAGTGCTTTGGGTTCACCTTCAGTAATGGATTACGGGATGAGTATAACGATTATAATCTTTCCAGCCAGCGTGAAAGAAAAACATCATTGAGTGCAAATTTACCCTGTTCTTCATAAATCAGCTCTTTATCGACCAATGCCTGTAAGGCTGTCTGAATTGAGCTTGCTGAAGCAAGATTATATTTTTGTATAAAGTCCTTCGAGGTGGGTTGGAAAACACTTCCTTCTTTTGCAATAGCTTTGAGTAATATAAATTGCTGATCTGTAAGAAGGTTCCGGTAATTATAATACATCGGTTCCCTTTCTTTCAATAATTCAAAAAGAACATTATTTAGTGTGATGTCTGTGATCTTACGGATTTTCTCGGCAAAAAGCCTATTACAGATATACTGGACAAAAAAGGTATGGCCGTATGCCCAATCAAGAATATGCATGACGCTTGATTCGCTGATTTCAAAACGATTATTCCTGAATTTTTCAAGGATAAAAGGGAGGTAATCATCATAACCTATTCTATCCAGGAACATCATGTCAGAACTCTGGTAGAAAGGCCTACCGTAATCACTGAAAATGGATTGAAGTAAATGTTTATTGCTGCCTGAAAAAATAAAGGAAATGTTATTGTATTTCTGGATTAATGACCGAAGATGAGCCTCCACATTTTTTTCCGGATATTTTAAAATCTGCTGAAATTCATCCATAGCAATGACAATTTTCTTCTCCTGCCTGCCCAGATATTCAAAAATATAATCGAGAGTCCTTTCAGCTTCCTCTATTCCGGCAATATCCAATTCAAGAGCAGGCTTACCAGTAAGTACATCAAGGGATATTTTTGGTCGTAAATGGCTGATGGTTTTCATCAATTTCTGAAGAATGATCAC
Source organism: uncultured Bacteroidales bacterium (assembly GCA_964371595.1). Lineage (GTDB taxonomy): Bacteria > Bacteroidota > Bacteroidia > Bacteroidales > JAGOPY01 > JAGOPY01. Next base: position 42,417 of record CAYJNJ010000012.1, read on the forward strand.
GGGCTTTTTCTCAAATTTCCCGATGACTGCATTTGCCATAACCTTGGTAAATTCCACAAGGTTAGTAGTTGGTAAAAGATCCAGGTAGTGAAGCGAATAATCTTTCTCCTCCTGCAAATGAAAGAATAAATGATCAATAAGAGCAGTTTTCCCCATCCTTCTGATAGATATTAAGGTAGTATTTCTGTTATTTTTTATTGAAGAAATCAGCTTTTTTATTTCATTTCTTCTATCACAAAAATGTTCAGGTGAATTATAACCTGTTATTATAAAAGGATTTATGTAATTCATGGCTTTAATTTACATTACGTGTTTTCCATTACGTAAAGTACGTAATTTTTTTAATGAAATGCAAGTATTTTTTAATAGAACACGGATGACACGGATCCCGAGAAATCGGGGCAAGTTGCAACGGATTTTCGCGGATTGGTTTGGGCAGATAAATTCCTTTTGCGGAGAAAAAATATAATATTCACCGCATATTGTGCGGAGATTAGCATTAAACGATGCTTAATCTCATGTAATTTTGCTTAATTACATGACTTGTGTCTTGTAATTTCATATATTTACAAAAAAATACTTATGCTCATTCACAGAATAATTGAAAGAAAGATTCTTGAAAGAATTAAAGAAAATGACATTCCGAAGAAGGTCATTATTATTTATGGGGCAAGGCAGGTCGGTAAAACGACAATGGTAAAAGAAATACTTTCAACTACAAATCAAAAGGCTGAGTATTTCAATTGTGATTATTTTGATGTGCAAAGTCTTTTTGCTTACGAAAATGCCGGAAATTTTGAAAACATTGTCAAAAACTATGATCTTATTGTTTTAGATGAAGCTCACCGTATCGTTAATATAGGTCTCGTTTTAAAAATTCTTCATGATGAATTTCCACATCTCCGGGTAATTGCGACGGGCTCTTCAAGCTTTGACCTTTCAAATAAAATCAATGAACCCCTTACAGGCAGAAAAATTATCTATCATTTATTCCCTTTCAGTTATAATGAGTTTGATGAAACCCTTTCTGTTCTAAATTCAAAGAGAAATTTTGCCCGAATATTAAGGTTTGGGCTTTATCCATCCGTTATTCTTAAGGATGATAAACATGCAAAGGAGAATCTCCAGGAAATTACATCCAGTTACTTATTTAAGGATATTCTGGAATTTCAATATTTAAAAAAACCGGAGATTTTGTTAAATCTGTTAAAATTGCTCGCCTTCCAAATCTCGCATGAAGTATCATACACGGAACTTGCGGGTAAGCTACAGGTGGATCAGACTGTGATCCAGCGTTATATTCAGCTACTTGAGGACAATCATATTATATTCAGGTTGCCGGCTTTGAAAAGAAACCTCCGTAATGAAGTCGCAAAAAGCCGGAAAGTATATTTCTGGGATCTCGGGGTAAGGAATGCAATTATACAAAGGACGGCTGGTTTGGATACAAGGGATGACCAGGGACAGCTTTGGGAAAATTTTTGTGTTGCTGAAAGATTGAAAATGCTGAGTTACGAATATTCTGGAGATTACAATGTTTATTTCTGGCGTACTTATTCCCAGAAGGAAATAGATTTTATCGAAGAAAGGGAAGGCAAGCTTCGGGCATTTGAATTCAAATGGTCAGATAAAAAACAACCGAAAATTCCGGAAGATTTCAAATCGTCTTACCCTGATGTCCTTTACAAAACTATTTCCCCCGGGAATTTCGTATCGGAAATATACAGGTTTTAGGTACCTTGATCATTATTGTGCATTGCATTAATGGCACGCGGATGACACGGATGCGACGGATTATCGCGGATTTGGTGAGTGCTAATTTCCGATTATCAATATTTCATGAATTTTTCAACACAATAAATTCCTTCCCCGCTCACTTTTCCATAATAAACACCAGGAGAAAATTCGCCAATTGAAACTATCGTTTTAATTTCGATTATTCTAATTGATTTTAAGATTTTCCCTGTTCCATCCATGATCGCAAAAGTAATTGGTCCATCACCTAAATCCGGTATCTCAATTTCAATGTTATTACCGGCAGGATTAGGATAGATTTTGATGTTTGTTTGATCCGGGATTGGATCATTTACAGAGATTACAGCATCTTCCGGACAAATTTCCAGAGCTTCAAATTGCAATTGCCCGTTATCGTTCAATGTTCCTCTCCAGCATGTGCCGTCAGGTGATTTCATGATGATTCCATAGTTGATGTCTTCAATATAAATATCGCCTGACTTCACATGTATTTTAGTTACCGGTTCTTCGGTGCCAATTCCCATATTCCCCTGGTTGAAAAGATAAAAATGTTCCGTTTTGAATACAAGTCCCGCATTTTTTTCTGCGTTTATACCATTTAACTGATTTCCCATCCATATTCCAACATTACTTTGATTGTTCCAAACAGAAGGTTCAAGGAACATGATTGCAGGTTCTTCTATGTCGGCTTTGATATGCAACTTTGCCTGCGGGTCAGTGATATTACCAATGCCTACACGGCCGGTGTTGAGGAAATCAGGCCAACCGACGACAGGACCTGTTACTAATAATGTGGGATACTGACTTTGAAAACTAATAGCCAGGCTGTGAGCTACATCGCAGGATAATTGATGCCCTGCATCACCCCCCTCTCCGATTATAATTGAATTATTACGTGTTGTAGCAATATGACGTCCTATTCCAATGGATTGACTTGTTTGCATATTAATATATTCGCCAATGGCATGTGAAGAGTTAGCGAGAAGTGTAGCATTACAATAACGGCCCAGAATGAAAGTATGCCCTGATTCAGCATTATTTTCATAACCAAAAACATAGGAATAGTTTTGGGATGCAGAAGAATTTCGTCCTGCCACAAAAGAATAATCTCCGCTGACAGTGTTATCTTTTCCGAATGCTGAAGATTTTAATCCAGAGGCGTCGTTGCTATCACATTGAAAGCAATTCTGGGCGTTAAGTGCTATTGTTAACAAGAAAAATAATGAACTAATAAATAAAGCCCTGGTTTTCATTTTGTTTTGGTTTTTGGTTAATAATTAGCAGCCTCTTAAATAACAAGCTAATAATAGGATAAATATAGACAATATATTGGCTTATGCACATCGTCATATTACAAAATCGATACACCCCCCAATCCTTAAATCGTCCAATCGTCCAATCATCCAATCGTCAAATCCTTGTCCCTCCCCTTAATCCCCTCCCTGTGAATCATTTTAGCCTTGAAAATCATTGCCGAAGGGAGGGGAGATTCTTCGATCCTGCCCTGTAACCCCGGGATAAATCCCGGGGCTATTCATGTTTCTTCCCTTCAGGAAGATCTATCAAACCATCAACCCCGGATTTCATCCGGGGCTACCAATCTGTCGTTCCTGACGGAACTCTTCAATAATCCCTTCAATCCTACAGTCTTACAGTCCTACAGTCCTATAGCCTTACCGTCCTACTCCACCATTATGCGAACTCCTTCCGAATGCGCCGAAAACTCCGGTGCGTATAGGCACTGGATGCTTGTGATGCCGTTGGAGAATTCGCCGGCCTGGGTTACGTTCAGCGGGTATTCGAAGACATAAGTTCCTTTGCGCAGGTAGTCGAAGTAGAAATTCACAGATGCATCGCGGATGGATTCGTAGTAGCCAAGTCCGTCCTGGTAGCGGTAACCGGAAATGACGGCTACGGGCTCGAAAGCGGCGGCGCGCAAGTCTTTCATATGCACATATTCCATGTCGCGGTCGGTGCGGATGATGATGCGGACTTTCACTTTGTCGCCGGTCTGAAGGATGCTGTTGTCGAAAACGGGATCGAGGACAGGGCCGGTGGGTGTGTTGCGCTCGACGTACAGCTCTTTCTCGATGCTCAGCGGCGTCTCAGCTGCGGTGATCTTGTCGAGGTTCTCGAAATACTGCCAGTAGACAGCTCCCCAGGCGATGCCGTCATCTTTCTTAACCACCTTCACATTGCCCATTTCCGCCGTGATCTCGCTTCCGGCTTTGCTTACCTGGAAATAGCCAGTCCCGGCCTGCACCTCCACGCCGTCCATCGTCAGCGGATTGATCATTTCATCACCCAGCGTTACCTCAACCAGCTGGTCGGAGGCAAGCAAATCGACACCTTTCAGCAATAAAGCATACACCGCGTCGGCCGTGGCACGCGAGGTCTTCCAGTCCTGGGTCTGCTTCTGCTTCAAAAGCCAGATCTTCATCTGCTCCACGGCTTCCGTGTCATTGCCGACTTCAGTGAAAGCCTCGATAAGCATGGCCTGGCGTTCCACAGGGGCTTCAAACCAGTAATACCCGGGCTGGTCGCGCCAGTACATCCCCAGTTCATCGGAAACGAGGGCGTTTTCCTTCAGCGAACTTATAATGGCCGCTGCTGTGGTTGGATCTTCAAACCTGGCCAGGGAAATGGCAATCATCCCCTGCATGTACTTGTTCTGTTCCGTCCAGTATTTCGTGGCCTGTCCCTTAAAATAATCAAAAGCTGTCTTCGACTCCTGGCTCACCTGGATAATGTCTTTCAAATAACTGCGTGCATACAGGTACTGGATCTGCATGCTGGAAAGATGGTTCTCTTCAAGGCCATTCTTGTGGTATTTCAGGATGTCTTCATAATCTTCTTTGATCCTCGCATCAAGATAATAACCGGCCCGCTGGACCATATTCTTCAGTTCCTGATCTTTCTTAAGGTCGATGACTCCGAGGTGGTGCAACTTGCCGATCCCGGTAACAATGAGCTGGGTGGTATGCCGGTTCTCTGGCATGCCGTCGAACCACGACCAGCCGCCGTTCTGTGTCTGCCTGACCCGCAGTTTTTCCAGTGCCGCCCTTTGCTCGTCAGCCATGCGGTTCAGGTCGAAAAGGAGGGCGATGCGTTTCTTCCGCTCCGTTTCATTCTTTGCTTCCATTACCCAGGGGGTCTCGTTCAGCAGCACGGCTTTCAGCTCCTGGTTTTTCTCCAGGTTCGAAAGAAGGGCATCAGGCGTCAGGTTCTTCCAGCTTTCAAAGACCTGTTTGATCTTCGGGTTGGAATTGGCGATATAGGAAGCAAGGGTATTGGCATAATACCTCGAAAAGAGCGCATCGGCGCTTTCGTGGGTGCTTTCCGTGAGATACGGCAATGCCTGCACGGCGTACCATGCAGGATTGGAAGTAAACTCCAGCGTCAGCTTATAACTCCGGATGGTGGTCGATTTTTCCGATTCGATCAGCCGGGTGAATTTAAAACTCTTAGAACCTTTGCCATTTACCGGCAGGGGCAGCGACTCGGTGACCAGCATGCGGTTTGGCAGGACGGGAACAACAATTTCTTCCCCGTCGGCGAATTCCCCGGCATTGGCTTTGACGCGGCAAACGATGGCTACAACGCCTTCCGGTATGGTAATTTCCCACTGGAAAGCCTTGCTCTGGCCTTTATCAACGGAAAATGCCCTGCTTTTGACTTTATTTCCAAGTATTTCATCGATGGGCTGCATGGTGTAAGCATCGAAAAATTCAGCGCTGATCTCTCCCTGCAGGTTCTTTTCGGAAAGACTGACGAGCTTGCTTGAAAACATGATCCGGTCATCGACCCTGAAGAAGCGCGGAGGATTGGTCATTACCATTAATTCCTTCCTTGTAACGACTTCTTTCTCAAGCTGCCCCGTTTTCAAATCTTTTGAATAAGCCAGCGCCATCAGTTTCCAGGATGTCAGCGACTCAGGAACAGTGAATTTCAGGATGACATCACCTTTCTCATCAGTTAGTAAAGCCGGGAAAAAGAAGGCCGTTTCATTAAAATTCTTACGTAACGGCATATCCGGGGCTTTTTCGGGCACCTGTTCATCTTTGGTATTATCCATCTCAGCATCCTCAATTGTGAGGACATTCATATCAATATCTCCGGACATTTCATCCATTTCCGGCACAGCATTCTTCATCATTCGCATTTCCATTCCGCCTGGCCGCGGGTAACCCGAACCATAGTAATTAAATCCGAACCAGTTCAGCCTGTCGTAAGCCTGGAAAACCGGGCTGTCATCAATAGGTGGCTTTTCAGAAACCAGGCGGCTGTAAGCAAGCTTAAAGGCGTCGCTTGCAGACCATTGCGAAGAATATTCACGTGACGGATATAGTGAAAACAGCCATGAATGCTCACGGAAGGCATCGAGGGACGCGTCGTACATAGAAGCAAGCAGCTCGGCAGCCACCATTTCCCCTTTCGGCCCGGTGATCCGCAGTTTCCATTCTTCCTCCTGCCCGGGGATAAGCTTATCGCGGAAAGTTTCTGTTGTTATTTTAAGTTCTTTGTCAGAATAAGGAACAGTGATCTTTTCCGAAGCCTGGTAATATTTATTAGCTTTGATAAAAACAAGGTTTACAAAGAAATTCCCGCGGTATTCCTCCCGGATGGGAATATCAAGCTTTACCTTCTCCTGGCTGAGCTGCAGCCATTCCCTGTGAACGACCTCCCCGTTGTTTTCGATCTCGTAAAGCAATTTCACGTTCTTTTCTCCGGTACCGACGATGATGCCTGCCGTATCGCCCGGTTCGCCGCCATTCTTCGTCACAACATACCAGAAGGGCTGATGGGCGGGCGTTTGCTTGTTCTCCGGATTATAGACAGTGATGTATTTCTTAACTTCAACCTTTTCACCGAAAGCATCCGTAGATTCCAGTCTCAGCATATATTCCCCTGCCGTCCAGATTTCCGGATATTCAATAATGAAAACAGAATCTGTGGCAGAATTGAAAGATTTTTCAAGCAGAAGTTCCTTTGTTTTCCAGTTCTCAGGGATGTTTTCATCATCGTATAATCCATTTGGAAAATCCACCAGGAATTCTTCTTTACTCATGATGAAGACGTCGGGCTTTTCCCAGTCGTTTTCCCGTATCAGCCGTGCAGGGGCATCCAGCGGATAGACTGAAATCCTGACTTTGGCAGGCACCGGCTGGCCGTTGAGATTGGTTGCTGTCAGCCCGAATGACTTATCCTTCGTGATATCCAGCTTCTCCGGGACATCCAGGTCCAGCAGCATCGCCTGGTACCCCACCGAAAGGCTGGCTTCGGCAGAACGCACTTCCCCGCTGATATCGGTAACATCGACATAAACCGTATAATTGAATACCGGCTGGTATTTTTTATCTGTGCTAAAATCAGGGATTGCCGTGAATTCGATGTTGAATATCCCATCAGCACCGGTAACCGTGCTGCCACTCGTGATTTCCACCTCGGGTGACATCGAGGGCCAGCGCCACCAGCTTCTCCAGACCGGGAACCTCATGCGCCGGACGATCCTGTAGGTCACTTCCGCCTGGTCGACCGCACTGCCGTTGTAGTTCATGGCATCCCCGGTCACTTTCACGACTTCATTCAGCCTGTAACTGCCTTCAAGCGGATTTACTTCCACTTTAAATTTCGGCCTTTTATATTCTTCAACAGAAAAATCAATATTGCCCGTAGTATTCCGGATGCTCATTTCACCGGTCAGGCCACCCGATGGAGCGGTGAAAGTCCCGTTAAACGAACCGAATTCGTTGGTGGTCATAGCCAGTTCAGAGATCTTCTGCCCGTTCACATCATAGAAAATGACGACGGAGGTATAATCGGTTTTGATTTCGCTTTTACTGCCGGTGGTTTCCAGCACTATCCCTTTAAAGTAAATAGTCTGTCCCGGCCGGTAAATGGAGCGGTCGGTGAAGAAATGGGTCGTAATACGGCTTTTTTCATCCTGGGAAGCCGGGCTGACATAAAAATAATTTTCGGTGAAAAACCGGTCATCGCCACTAGTAAATTCAAGGTAGAATGATTTGGAAGAACCAGCCTGCGGCGGAATGGAGAAATAACCGTGCTCATCTGAAAGATAGGAACCGATGGCTTTATTTTCATAAGCCCGCTTCTGGTAATTGTATTCCCTGGCCCAGGCCTGAGCACTGACCCCCTGGAGGGCTGTCCCCTTGTCACGGTCGAGCACAAAGACTTCCATTTTTCCTGCATTGTCGTTGTTTTCGCTGATGTAGCTTATACCGGTAGCCCAGAAGGAAGCGTAAACTACCATGCTGTTAGCCGCAGAAAATTCTTTGTTGTCAGAAGCGAGGATGATGTAGTACCCTTTGGGGATAGCGGGTACCTTAACCTGGGTTTTATGGCCCTGGAAATCTCCTTCGTCGGGCAGTTCCTCCGACCAGGCGGTTACCGGGGCCAGCAGCAGGTACTTTGAAATGATGTTTTCGCCGCGCTCCTGCTGGCGCAAAGCACGGTCCTCTTCCGGATCCATCCTGACGATACGGAAATATGCTGTTGAAAGGTTCTGGTAGCCAAGGAACCCCAGGAAAGGCTGACCCGGGACATTAGCATAATTTAATGTAAAGGATAAAGAAGGAGCGGTAATTTGATTCAGAAGGAAGGAGCAGTTCTTTGCCCCGTTGCTGCCTGGAAAACCTGCTATGGTTTTTTCACAGACCTCCTTTGCCTTTTTAATTTCCCATCGGAAAGTATCAGCCACTTCCGGGACATATTCTCCGCCTTTCATCCGGTATTGGGATGCAAGTTCGTAGGCAACATCTGCAGAATGCGGATGGATAGGATAGCTGTTTTGCAGTTTAAGCAGGGCTGCGGTGTAAAGTTCATTATTATTGGAAAGAATCGATTTATCATTCACAAATTTCAGCCGCGCCAGGTCTACGTCAATGAGGGCGGCAGGTTCTTTGTCGGCCAGGTGGAAGCCGATTAGGTCCTGGTAAAGTGAAAGGGCCAGGTACGTAAAATCATCCTGGTAATCCCGGGAAAGCTCAATTTTCACAAAATCAGCAGCCGGGGCGAAATACTCTTCTTTGTTCAGCATAAAACCCAGGGCGGCTTTAATAACGGCCGGCTCCTCATTGCTGAAATACTGCAGTGCGCGGTGGGCCAGGAAATCATAAAGGGTCGGGCGGTATACTTTCGAATCATTTTCTGTTTCCAGGATGGGGTCGAATTCTTTCAGGTTAACTTTTTTCAGTGCTTCCGCCCCTTCCAGGGAAGCCAGGTAATCCCTGGTAACAGCGCTCACCAGTGTTTGCATGTCCCAGGTTTTGATGTCATTTTCATCGGGATCGGAAACCCGGGTCCTTTCCATGAACTTATAGCGGTTCCCTTCGTAGTAGCGCCAGTACAACTCGGCACGAATGGTAAGCAGGATGTTGGCTAAGGGCGGTTTAGCCGTTTGAAGCTCCTGCCCGATCCGGGCAATGCTGCCTTCCATGAAATCCTCCTGGTAATCCGATTTCAGCCTTAGCTGGTAGAGTGCGGCTTTCAGGAACTGCGGTGCGTTATTCTGTGCTTTCGAATCCTGGTAAATGCTATCGACAATCTTCAGCGCCGATTGAGGAAGACCTTTACGGACGAAGGATTCGACTTCTTTCCATTCGTTGTCGTAGGTGTTTTGTGAAAATGTTTGCGACAGGCTGAATCCCATGACCAGCAGTATTAATATTGATTTGTGCATAATTAAGATGTTTATCTATAGATGATTTGATTCGATCGTTTCCATAAACTTAGAGAATATATCAATTAAAATTATAAAATACCTGCAATAAAAACGCGTCAAATCACATGATTGTTTTAAGGAGATGTCTGTTTAAAAAACGTCTGTGCTATTTGGTTTTCTTGTTAAGAATGTGTTAAAAATTTGGATGTCAGCCACTTGATATTTTACCTTTAGAATCCCCCCTAGTGTAGTAATTCAATTATTCATCTATTTAAATTTTAAAATTATGAAGTACTTTTTACGCAGGCAGTGGTTCCAAATAAGCTCATTCACTGCTTTAATTCTGTTATTGACAGGCTTACCTTCCTCAGGCCAGGGTGTATCCCCGGCCGGTGAGATCTACGGAAGGCAGGCAGAACTCCTGGTACCGGGGGCGGCTATGATCATTGAAAGACCCGGCACAACTTTCCCTTCCCAGGTCAGGATGACCTCCGGAAGTTTTATCCCTGTTGGCGAATTTGAATCATTCCTCCGGAGTAATTTTCCATTTACAGGTGAATACGCTTTTATCCTCATTAAATCCACTGAAAACCAGACCGGTCTCGGGTTGGATGCTTACCGCCTGGATTATAAGAACATCCCAATAGAACATGCTACCATACTTGCCCATACGCGAAATGGCATGGTTGAAAGGTTTGGGGGATTTGCTGATTTCCCTGAAAGTGTAAAAGGATCTCCTGCCATCACGGAAGATGTTGCCTTAGAGGCGGCCAAAAATGGCACCGGCGCAAGGAAATACCTGGGGGAAGTAAAAGGGGAGCTGATCTTTGTGAAGGGTGAAAATCCCGGTAATGAAATTTCGGCCGGATACAGGCTCGCCTGGCAGTTTGACATCAGGGAGGCAGAAAGCATTCTTGACCGCAGGATTTTTATTGATGCTGAAACCGGGGAGCTTATTAAATGGTACCCATTGGTTTATGATTGTGATGCAGGTTCTGTACCGACAACCTGGCATGGGACTCAATCCATTAGTACGGATTATATCGGGGCTGACGATAATTACATCCTCCTGGATGATTGCGGCGCAGCATCGATCCATACCATTCTCGAAGCCGGCAATGCTGAGATTGCCGATGTAAACAACAACTGGAACGAAAGCGACCGGACTGATTATGCTACCACTCATTTTTATGCCCGGGTTACGATGGATTATTACCAGGCAGTCCACAGCCGTGCGAGTTATGATGGTGCTGATGGGGACCTTTTACTGAGGCATGTGGCGGCCTGGTCAAATGCTTCTTATATTGGCGGGGGCACCCTCAGGGTTGGAATGAATACCGGCAACCAGGGAGAGTTTTATAACACCCTTGATGTGATCAGCCATGAATTTACCCATGCGGTGACCGACAATAATGGCCTTGGAGGCCTTGTATACCAGGGAGAATCGGGCGCTTTGAACGAATCTTTTTCAGATATCCTGGGCGAAGCAGCGGAAATGTGGTATGAAGCTGGAAATTATCCAATCGATTGGTTACACCGTGAGGATTATGTCGGCGGGGAAAACCGGAGCCTTCTGGCCCCCAAGGACCAGGGCCAGCCTGATACATACCTCGGTGATAATTGGGCTAATACCTGCGGGGGTTGTGATGATGACGGCGGTGTTCATACAAACAGCGGTGTGATGAACCATTGGTTTTACCTTGTTGCAGCAGGGGGGGCCGGCACCAATGATAATGACGATGACTATTCGGTGAGCGGGATCGGTGTTGTGAAGACAAGGGAAATTGCTTACCGGATGCTTACGGAAGAAATGACTTCCAATGCTACTTATCCTGATGCCCGTAATGCAGCAATAAATATTGCGATTGATATTTACGGCAATTGTTCATTCGAACTCAAACAGGTGATGAATGCCTGGTATGCCGTAGGTGTTGGTAATCCCTATTGTGAGGCAGTTCTTGAAAGTCCGGAATATAACGGGGGGTATAACATATCCTGTACCCTATATTCTGATGGCGCCATCAATCTTACTACCCTGGGAACCGGCCCGTTTACCGTGGTTTGGGATGATGACCCGGCAACGGGCAACCGTTCTGGTTTGAGCGCCGGAACATATACTGTGACAATAACGGATGCAACCGGATGCAGCGATACAAAATCCATCACCCTCACAGAACCGCCGCAATTGATCGCTTCGGCTGTTGTCACCTCCGATTATAACGGCTATGCCGTGTCGTGTAACGGAGCCAGCGATGGAGTAGCAACAGCAAGTGCAGTTGGTGGGGTACCGCCCTATTACTTTCTCTGGGATGCCAATGCGGGAAACCAGAATACAGCTGTGGCTACGGGCCTGTCTGCGGGTTCATACCTCGTTTCAGCCACCGACGCCAATGGATGCGTTTTCGTGACCCAGGTTACCCTGGATGAGCCACCAGTCCTTACCATTGAGGCCGGTGACAACCAGACTGTTTATTTCGGCTACCCGCCAGCGGCGTGTGCTACTTTGTCGTATTCCGGCGCAGGAGGCGGGGTGCCCCCGTATTCATATGAATGGAGTACCGCTGAATCCAGCCAGGATATCTCAGTATGTCCTGAGGTTTCAACCATGTATTACATCACAATCACCGATGCCAACAACTGTACTGCCACCGATAGCGTAATCGTTTGCGCCATTGATGTGCGCTGCGGGAAAAAACTGGACAAGGTTGAATTGTGCCATATTCCACCCGATGATCCCCTGAATCCGCAGACAATTTGCGTTGCACTAATATCAGTCGCGGAGCATTTAGCGCATGGCGACATGCTGGCAGCCTGCGGAACGGATCACAGCTGCACTGACCTTGAACCAAAGTCTCAGGCCATTCTGAGCGGGCCACCGCTGGAATTACCGATAATCCTTGAGGCTTCACCAAACCCGGCACTGGGTTCTGCAAAAGTCAAATTCTCAACGGATTCTGATGGCCAGGCCAGCCTGGAACTTTACGATTCTTTCGGAAGGGTTTTGATCACGTTGTTCAATGGACAGGTAATCAGCTATACTTCATACAACCTGCAACTTAACACAGGCTTATACCCGGCAGGGATCTATTATTTAATGCTCAGGCAATCCAACGGCTCGTCAAGAGTCCTGAAAATTGTCATTTCAAAATAAATCTGAATAAATTTCATGGTTTGAAAAGAGGCTGTCTCAAAAGTCTGAGCGGCCTCTTTTTTAATGCTTACGGCCAAATGAATATCGAAGGCCCTTGTACTCCACCAGCTCTATCTTCACCGATCCGACGAAAACCGCCGATTTCATGAGGACGGGTATTTTGTTCCTGTCGTCGGAAACCCACATCTCCATTGGGTAGGGATCGGCGAAGACTTCTCCGGTAGCGACCCGCGGTTTGAATTTCAGGCACCTGATCTTTCCAAACTCAGTTTTCAATATTTCACGCCCGAGGAAAATGATTTCACCATGGTAAAGTGAATCGTCGAGGAAAAAATCAAGGGGATAGCTATCATTCACCTCCGCAGTGTCAAAGTCCCAGTTACGCACATAATAAAAAGCTGAGACAATATCCTGGACCCCCGGGGTGATCCTTTTCACTTTCCTGGTGCTGGTCGCGGTTTTAGCCTTGTGATCGAAAAAGACGGTATCATCCTTTTTATAACCTCCTTCCCGTGTATTGCGGATAAACTTGTATGGAATCAGTTCCTTCTCATCCATAAAGGTTTCAAAATTGTCGCGCACTTTGAAAAAAACGTTGAATACATTGGCGGAGCTGCCATTTACAATGATATGGTAAGTGGGCTTCCCGTTGATCTCAACCGGTTCTGTGGCGATTTCCGTGGTGCCGAACCCGGCAGTGATCCAGTAAGTAATCCAGGAATCGTAAAAAACGCGGTACTTAAGGAATTCGCCGCGCTGGAAAGTGGTATTCTCCACATGTCGAATATTTTCCTGGCCAGCAACGATCGTCTCACTGAAAAACAAAAGCAAAAGAATTCCAAATTTCATCCGCCGGTTGGCGGACCAAATTCCAAAAGGTCTCGCAGACATTTTGCTTTTGAATTTGGAATCTGGAATCTGGAATCTGGAACTCATACAACAACGTTTATAATCTTTCCCGGCACAAAAATCACCTTCTTCGGTGCCCCGCCTGCCAGCCATTTCTGTGATTCCGGCGCCGCTAGCACAGCCGCTTCTGCTTCCTGTGCACTGATCCCGTTGGGCAGCTCAAGCTGGAACCGCAGCTTACCATTAAACGACACAGGATAGTTAAACGTATTTTCACGGACAAATTCTTCATTAAATTCGGGGAAACGGGTATAGGAAATGCTCTCTTTATGGCCCAGCCACGACCAGATTTCCTCTGCAATATGAGGGGCGAAGGAGGCCAGAAGGATGTTCAGCGGCTCAAGAATGGCCCGCTTGTTACATTTCAGCTCCGTTAGTTCGTTCACGCAGATCATAAAGCTGGAAACCGAGGTGTTGAACGAAAAGCGCTCGATATCTTCCCTGGTCTTTAAAATTGTCCTGTGGAGGATTTTAAGTTCTTCGGGAGATGCAGCATTTTCGGTTACGATAAAATTACCGCTCTCATCAAAAAACAATTTCCAGTATTTCTTCAGGAACCTGAAAACGCCTTCAATCCCTTTGGTGTCCCAGGGTTTCGACAGTTCGACAGGGCCGAGGAACATCTCGTACATCCTGAGGGTATCGGCACCGTATTTTACGATGAGATCATCCGGGTTCTGCACGTTATGCTTGGATTTCGACATCTTTTCGATCTCCCATCCGCAGATATATTTCCCGTTTTCAAGGATGAATTCGGCATTTTTATACTCGGCGCGCCAATTCCTGAAAGCCTCGATATCAAGCACGTCATTATCAACGATTTCAATGTCGACATGCAGCGCTGCAGTATCGTACTGGCTTTTCAGGCCAAAAGAAACGAAAGTGTTGGTGCCGTTGATGCGGTAAACGAAGCTGGAGCGGCCCTGTATCTTCCCCTGGTTGATCAGGCGCTTGTAGGGCTCTTCCTTGCAAACCAGCCCGATATCGTACAGGAACATGTTCCAGAAGCGGGAATAGATCAGGTGGCCGGCGGCGTGCTCATCGCCACCCACGTATAGGTCGATATCCTGCCAGTACGCGTTGGCTTCCTTCGAAAAATAAGCATCGTTGTTCCACGGGTCCATGTAACGCAGGTAATACCCGCTGGACCCTGCAAAACCCGGCATGGTATTCGTTTCGAGTGGCCAGCCTTCTGCTGTTCTCCAGTTTTTTGCCCGGGCCAGCGGCGGCTCACCGCTTTCGGTCGGCAGGTATTTGTCGACGTCGGGAAGTTCCAAAGGTAACTGGTCGTCGTTCAGCGGGTAAGGCATGCCGTCACGGTAATAGATCGGGAAAGGCTCGCCCCAGTAACGCTGGCGACTGAATATGGCATCCCTGAGGCGGAAATTCACCCTACCGTAACCCGCGTTCATTTCGCCGATCTTATTGATAGTTGCTGTGATCGCTTCCTTAACGCCCATCCCGGTAATGAAACCGGAATTGACCATCACGCCTTCCTTGGCATCGTAAGATTCCGACCAGGTCTGCGGATCGCTCTCCTCTTCATTTTCCTGTTTCACAACCTGGATGATGGGCAGGCCGAAATGGCGGGCGAAGGCGAAGTCGCGGCTGTCGTGCGCCGGAACGGCCATGATTGCGCCGGTTCCGTAGCCAGCCAGCACGTAATCGGCCACCCAGATCGGAATTTCGTTCCCCGTCAGCGGGTTGATGCCGTAAGCTCCCGTAAATTCGCCGGTGATCCGCTTCACTTCCGTCATCCGGTCGCGCTCCGAGCGGTTCTTGGCCCACTCGACATATTCATCCACTTTTTCTTTACGGTCGGGGGTTGTGATCTGCGGCACCAGCTCATGCTCCGGCGCTAAAACCATGAAAGTCGCGCCAAACAAGGTGTCGGGACGGGTGGTGAAAACCTCGACCTCACCCCCTTTACCCCCCGGCCCCCTATTCCCCCTCTCCAAATTGGAGAGGGGGCCAGGG
>CAYJNJ010000013.1:0-41589 GCA_964371595.1 uncultured Bacteroidales bacterium
GGGGAGAACAGTGTAGCAAAATAAATTTTTACTTGACCGGGTATTTATAGGTAAAAAAGCGGATTAACTAAATAAAGCGATGGCAAATTTTGGGAAAATTTCAAATTATCACTTTCATTACAATGCATTTCCGGAGACTTTCCGGAATGCTAACTTTTTGAGAAAAAACATGACCGCAGCTGAAAAAGCATTGTGGACAGAATTGCGTAACAGGAAATTTTGTGGGTATAAATTCCGGCGGCAGCATCCTGTAGGCCGGTATATTGTCGATTTTTTTTGCCCTGGTAAAGGTTTGGTAATAGAGATTGATGGAGGAATTCACAATCTTGAAGAAAAGCTGGAAAAAGATACAAACCGGGCTGCAGAGTTAGATCGACTGGGATTAACCGTAATTCGTTTTACAAATGAAGAGGTTTTAACAAACCTAAATTCTGTAATGGGAAAAATTAAGTCAGCTATACAATCTCCCCCTCTCCAAAATGGAGAGGGGGCCGGGGGGTGAGGCTAATAAGCAGAGAGGGGGTCGGGGGGTGAGGCTAAAAAGCGGTGCTATCGAATGATACATAATAGTCAAACAGCACTTTCACTCATGATAATATAATTTCTTACTATCGAAAATATGCCAGTATTGAAATAATTCTGCATTTGAAGTCGATGCCAAAGGATCATTTATTTTCCTCCAGTCCATAACCGGGCAGTCACAATCCAGGACGACCGGATTTTCGTCTGAAGCGGCAATCTCCATAATGGCTTGCCGCTCACATTCATAGGGACCCGGTTTTAATTGGTCGGCCACGGTAAAAATAATTAACACTGCTGCTATTCCCATCATATAAACAGTTCTGAATTTCACAGCTATGTTCTCAACCAGGAATTTGGATGTCAGGCCAAAAAGAAATATCAGGGCAAGGGTGACAGGCATAATTGTATCATACCTGACGATATTTTCGCGGTACCCCCTGTAGCCTCCGAACGGCAGCAATAAAATATAGATTATGGAAAAAATGCCGATCCATCTGCAAAGCCTTACAATTTTATGGCCTTCCTCGTTTTTGTAATGAAAGCGGATGATCATGGCATTGATAATAATTGAAGATATAAGCAGTGGAAAAGCGATCTTTTTAGTCAGTAAATTGTATAAACCTGCTGGGATCTTCAGGTACCTGTCTAACAATGGCATGGATTCATCAAGGCTAAGTGAATTGTTTCGTCCGATATATAATGAATACAGGCTTAAAATGCTAAAAAACAGAAACATGATTAACATCAACCCGGGGATCTTTTTAACCGACAGACTGATCTTTTTAATGGACGGTTTCATCACTCCTGAATCCTTATAGTTGTTTATCCAGAGGGTCAATAAAATCAACGGGCAGATGATCAATACAACACCTGGAATTAATGGGCCATTCAAGGATAAAAAGATGACCAGCAAAGCAAGCAAAATGATCCGGGCTGCACCATATTTTATTTTTTTGTTAAAGAAAAGAGCCCGGTAAAAAGGAAGGAAAAACAGCATCAACAGTCCAAGCGGGAAGGCGTAAAAAAACGTATAGATCACGGATTGGTCTATTATTCCTAAGGTTCTGCAAAAACCGGCCGCCTGGAAAAACGGGGTAACTAAAAGTGCTGCCAGGAGGAAACCGTGATCAGAAATCTTTGTTTTATTCGAAATATAAACAGCTAAGAGGTAAATAATTAAAAGCTGGATCATGGTTTTTGCGATGGCAATTGCAAGATAAATGCTCCCGATGGGATCAGTAAAATTCTGTAGCAGATATGGGATATTGAGAAAATAAGCGGAAGCCGACCAATGGGCGAAAAACCGGTTGGGATTAGGGTAGGTTTCATTTTTTACCAGAGCATTTAGTCCAAACGGATCCTGCAAAACCTGGTAGTATCCATTTCCCGGCGAAGGCAAAACAACCTCGGCCATATCCCCGCCGATGGGCATATGGTAATGCTGATAGGCGGAGTAGCCGATATCAGCTATCAATAAGATCCATATTGCCAGGGTCCTGAATTTAATCATGGAAGTTCGTTTTGCCCTGATTTAATAATTTATATCCATCTAAAGTACCAATAACTGATCCTGAAAAATCCTTGCTGGTAAAGATCATAACATTTTTATCCCCGGGAAGGGTATCCCTCTCATCTACCCTTTTCAGATTGTCAGGGTTCAGGAAGATAAACGGCAGTATATAGTCCTGGCCAACTTCGGTAGTTATCCAAAGTTCATCTGCCGGGCTAATCGATAACTCATGGGCCTGGAAGAAATCCCGGATATGGGTGTCATTATCACTGAATTCTATTACCCGGCGTATGAATAAAAAACAAGCAAGCGCTATGAAAAGATAGCTTACCCATTGCTTTTTCTTTACGAGGAATTCGATAAATGTGGCTGTGATCACAGAAAGAAAAAGGTAGCCGGGTGCAAAGTACCAGCGGTGTTTGTTATAGCTCAGCATAAGGATGATGGCCAGTCCGCCGGCAAGGAATGCTGAAACAGCCAGTAGCCGGTCGCCCTTAAACTGGTTCAGGTTTCGCTTCCAGGCCCATTGGATAAGCAGGAAAATAAGCCCGCCGTAAAGAATATAACTC
This sequence comes from uncultured Bacteroidales bacterium, assembly GCA_964371595.1. Classification (GTDB taxonomy): domain Bacteria; phylum Bacteroidota; class Bacteroidia; order Bacteroidales; family JAGOPY01; genus JAGOPY01. Next base: position 2,602 of record CAYJNJ010000013.1, read on the forward strand.
CAGATATTAAAGTTAGAATCAAAAACATGAAGCAGGAACCAGGGATTATATCCTCCTTCAAAACCACGGCTGAAAAAGCGGGTGATCCCATCCACCTGCCACAGACCCTGCCATAGGTTGGTTGCCGAAGCAGGCCCCGGATCATTTCTTGCCGGTGCTGTGACGGCCAGGATGTACCAGCTCGCGACAATAGCCAGGAATATCAGCATGGAAAAAGCCACATGCCTGTTTAAGATCTTCGATTTTTGCATACTGAATGCCATAATCCCGGCTACTCCGGGCAGGATCAGTAAAAATGCCAGTCCTTTGGAATAAAATGCCAGCCCGGCAAAGAGCATGGATAGGTAAATTGATTTGTTATCCCCGAAATCCCAATACTTCAGAAAGTGGTATAAGGCTGCCGTAGTAAACAGCAAAAGCAAGCTGTCGGTATCACCTGTCCTGCCCACATGAAACCCGATTATCCCATTGATCGTCACCAGGATGCTTAATACCATCAGGGTAAACCGCCAGTCTTTATAGAGCCTTACCAGCTTGATGGTATAAAAGAAAAAGAAAATAACAGCTATTATGGAGTGGAGCCTCAAGGCAATCACATTGTAACCGAAAAGCCTGAAATTCAGGCTGATCAACCAGGTAGCCAGAGGGGGTTTGTTTACAAAGTCATCAGTTTCATCGAGGAAGTAATAAGTCAGGCAATCATTATGGTTGATCATGCCGATGGCATTGATCCCGCGCCGGGCCTCATCCCATTCTTCCACAGGGCTGTTGCCGATATTCCATAGTTCCAGGAATATGCCTGCAAGCAGGACAATAAAGAGAAGGACATTATTTTTTGAGATCCTCAACCGCCTGATCTTTTGACCTTATACTTTTCAGCCTGAAGGAATTCGATCGTTTTCAGCACAAAATCACCCTGGATGATGATCTCGCCATCTTTGGCAGATCCCCCCACGCCGAATTTGGATTTCAGCTTTTTTGCCAGCGCTTCCAGGTCATGGGATTTCCCGGTAAAGCCCCTGATCAGTGTGACCGATTTGCCTTTCCGCTGCTTTTTATCCAGGCTTACTAAGAGGTTTTGCTGCTGGGGTGGCAGCGTATCGGGTTCGTTTTCGCCTTCTTTGTTATAGGAGAATTCGGGATTGGTTGAATAGACCACACCCAGGCGGGCTTTCCAGTCGCTGGCAGACTGAGGCTTGTTTTTATGTGGCATGCCTATCGCTTTTATTGGATTTTCTGAACTTCATCGTAATTGAGCTCAAGGTCGATTATAGCTCTGTCCACGCTAGGCCGAAGGGTTAAAAAGATTGCAATTATGAAAGCCGCTATGATTATGAATGATAATTCGGCGGTCAGCATGTAAGCTATAATTGCAAGCATCGACGGCCCTTCAAGAAGTGCATACCTCACAATACATGCCGAGCGGTAATCTGCCAGCTTTTCATCTAAGCCGGGCTTTTGTTTCGCGGATTCCATGCTTTTTTTAAACAATATCTTTCCCCCAAGGTATCCGCCAATTACAAAAATAGGTACAATGATGAAAAAAATCATTTTCAACTCCTGCAGTTCAATGTCTAATTCTCCCGAACTGACCAGAAATACAATGATCAGGCCGAAAAATACCTGCCCGACTATGAGCGCTATATGTATGATTTGCAGCGCCCTGAAAAAGTCTTTGGAGGATTGGGATTTGGTTTCCATTTTATTTATTCTTTACGGCGTAAAGATAAGAGATATCTGTTTTGGCAAAAGAACGCTAAGTCGAATACAGATTCCCACTTGCGTGGGAATGACGCGGCTTATTTAACTTTCAATTTAAGATGGCTTTTCTTTTGCCGAGGTAAAAGAACATAAGATATAAGAGCTGAAGCGAGACGACATTCAGAACAAGGACGGCAATGAAGCCTGTTCCATAAATAAACAATACAGAAAAGAGGAGGAAAATATTGTTGAAGATAACGGCCCTGGCCATGGCTTTTGAGCGGATGGCTTCAAGGCCTGCTGTTTCGTCTTTCTCTTTTGAGAAAACAATCAGGCTCAGGCCGATGATCAGCAACGCCAGTGTTATTTCTTCAGCCACATTTGTGTTGAAGGTTTGCAGGATTTTTGTATCAAGAAATGAGGAGTAAACCGCGAATACCGTCATTTTAAATTTGAAATCAAAAAGGGAATAAAATAAGGCTGATATCGCTCCTGCTGATGAAAGAACAATACCAGCCAGTTTCCAGTGGTAAGGCAACAAAAGATTTTTCATCAGGGGTACCGGGAATTAATTCTCGGCGCTGGTATAAACCGGGAATGTAACGCTGGTTGCGTCATCGAAATCAATCTTTACACCTACCAGGCCGTATTTGTGATTGGCGACATAGGTATATTTGGTTATGCCTGCGCTTTTCAAAGCCGGAAGTTCCATTTCAACCTGTATGGTCTTGATCAAAAAGAATCCATAGGGGTAATCATCGTCAGTAGACTTGCTGACAACCTTTCTTTCATTATCCCTGCCATCAATCGGGTATGTATCGCCAACCTTGGAATCATATTTAACCAGTACACCTGCACCGGGGCCTTCGATACTTTTTATCCCTTCCTTGGTTTGCTGGATTTTTACACCGGTTATGGAAACCAGGTCGCCATTGACCTCTATGCCCGGGTAGTTAGCCACGATATTTTTTAACAGCGGATTGGTGACAGTAGCAGAAGCTGTGTAGGAAGAAATGCCGCTTTCAAGTTTGGTGATGGTAGCTGAAAAATTACTTACCCCGGCAATTTCGGCCGAGCTTGATGATACGGTTACGCCAACTTCACCCATGGGTGACTGGTCGCCGCTTATATCATCTTTATCCTTAATAAGGTCACAGGAATACAAAAGCGCCATAAATAACAAACTGAGAACAATAAGCAGGTTTTTCATAACTTTTGGGTTTTAGGTTTGGTAAGGTTTTTCGGGCATTTCCCGGTGAAATTTGAATCGAAACAATATTACGAAGAGTTTTTTAATTTCCCCGCACATTTTTTAAGTTTAATTAAGCATTTTGACCTTCAGATCATACCATCTGGCGATGATGGGATTGGTGCATAAAAAAAAGGCTGTACCGCAAATACAACCTTTTAACCAAAAACCAAACTCTGCCATGAGAAAGCAACTCTATCGACAGTGTATTTTATATATTTTAACAGGGTAGTCTACCCCTGATCCTCAATCAATGCTTCCCTCAATTCCTTGCCAAGCTCGTCCAAATCACGGTTGAAATCACTTTTGAATGATTCCCAATCGGCCTGATCTTCCCTGTAATCTTTAATCCTTCTTTCCAGGGACTTATTTTGCTGTTCCAGTTTTTTAATCTTAGTCGCATAATTTGGATCGCGGGATATCCCTGGTTTATTCAATTTTACTCTTAAAGCAGTAATACGGAATTCATTGTTCTTTATTGTCAGTTCGACATCGTATTTGAATCTTTTCCATTCCGCTTCTTTTGCCTTTTTATCCACGTCTTCTCTCGTATCATTTTCCCAGTCCTGTAATTCCTGGTTGGCTTCAAGTACAGTGTTCCGGACCGAAATTTCCCTTTCAACCTCCGACTTGCAACCGGTGAAGATCGTTCCCGCCAGGAGCATTGACGTTACTGTGAGCGTTATTATTGTTGTTTTCATCACAGTGTAAAGGTCCTCCAAATCTTGTCGGAAACCGTTACATAATTTTTGGAATCAATTACATAATTCACACATTTACAAACTGGTGGAAAACATAATCATCAAATCGTTGCCGGGTTAATCATTTGATTCGTAAAGACTAAGCCGGTTCTTCAAGGAAATGATTTCATCATGCAGAGAATTTATTTTCTGCAACAAATAAGTAATGGTCTCAATTCCTTCCAGGTTGATATCAAGTTCATTATAAAAGAGGATATACCTCTCCAGTTGTTGAACCTGTCCGGCATTGATAAACCTTGTTTCACCCCTGGCATTGAGTTCTATCAAACCGGTTTGCTGTAATGAACTGATAAATGAGGTCTCAATATTATGATGGGCGCAGAACTCATCCACAGCTATTAAATATTCTGTTTGTTTTGTTCTCATGGTAAACTATAATCTGGATAATTCAGTAAATAGGGCTTTTTGCCTATCCGTTAAATTCTCAGGAATTTTTATGATAAAAGTGATGATAAGATCCCCGAAATGGCCTTCATTTTTATAAACCGGGAACCCTTTACCTTTTAGCTTCGCTTTTGTCCCATTCTGCGTTTCAGGTTTCACCTTAAGTTTTACTTTTCCGTCCAGGGTTTCTATAGTGATTTCACCGCCCAGCACGGCAGTATAAATATCCAAATCAACAAAAGCGTATAAATTGTTACCCAATCGCTTAATTTTGGGATGGTTGGCGATAGAGAATGAAATATACAAGTCGCCATTGGGCCCGCCATTTATTCCCGGTCCGCCATGCCCTGTAATTTTAATGGTTTGTCCGTTTTCAATTCCGGCAGGGATAGTGATCCTTATTTTTTCCCTGTTCACCGTTAACGTTCGCTTGTGGGTTTTATATGCATCAATCAGATCGAGATGTAATTCCGCATTATAATCTTCCCCCCTGTATTTTACCTGCCTGCCCCGGCCCGGGCTTGATGCCCCGCCAAACATGCTTTCAAAGAATTCAGAAAAGTCCCCTTCATATTGCGCCCCTGAGAACCTTTGTCCTTGTGAGCCCGGTGATCGTGACCTGTTCTGCTTTGCTTTTTCAAATTCGTCAGCATGTTGCCAGTCTTTGCCATACTGATCGTATTTCCTGCGTTTTTCAGGATCGCTTAATACTTCATTGGCTTCATTGATCTCCTGGAAATTCCTTTTCGCATCTTTATCATTCGGATTCAAATCAGGATGGAACTTCCTCGCTAATTTCCGGTAAGCATTTTTTATATCTTTCGGCGTTGCAGTTTTATCAACACCTAAAATTTTATAATAATCAATATAGGACATCCTATTTTACCAGGTTATTCTTCAAAGTCGAGATTACTGGCACTCTCCATCCTTGAATAGTCCGATAGTTCATCATCGTCGTCATCCAGAAACTGATAGTCCTTTCCGGGAGAAGGTTCCAGTACATTGTAACCTTCAGAGAAATTCTGATCTGACCAGTCAGTGGAATATCCATCATTACGTGGGTTGTTTTGATCTTTTTTCATCATTTCATGTATTTTTTGTGATAGAATTATCACCTTATAAAAATAGCTCAGATTGATCCTGAAACTGTTACACAATTTTGGGAATGAATTACATTATTCACACATTTTGTAAATATATATACCGGCGGCTTTGGTCTTCGGACTGCAAAAAAAGAGGCTTCTCCGACTTTTGAGACGACCTCTTTTTAAAAAGGATATATTGACGGGGATCACCCCCTGGTTGCCACTGCAAATTTGATCAGTTCTTCATTAAACTTTTTTGTTTCTTCCAGGAACAGGCTATGACCGCTATTCTCAAATCCAATCAGGCGGGATCCCTGAATTCCGGCTTTCATTTGTTCCGCCAGGTCAAAAGAGCATATTTTGTCTTTTTTGCCATGCATGATCAATGTCGGAATTGCTATTCCTGAAAGGTCATTTCTAAGGTCTGTATCACGCAAAGCTACCAGGCATTGCGCTGTAGCATAAGAGGAAGCGCTTAAACCAATGCCATTAAGCCAACTGCTAATACCTTCATTTAAGGAGGTTTCCGTTGCTGAGAATATTTTTGCAAAATTTGATAAAAGCTTAGGGCGGTCCGTATTATTTAGTTCAATCAATTCATCGACCGCAGTTTTGGGAAGATTAAAAGGAAAATCCTTGCGCTGAGTCCATATCGGTGCTGCTGCACCGAATAAGGCCAGGCTTGATACATGGGCCCCTTTATCGGAGGCTGCAAATCGGATAGCTACAGATCCTCCCATTGAGAAGCCGCCTAAAAGAGCATCTTTTATGTCAAGAACATTAAAAACCTTTTTTATATCAAGTGCAAATACATCATAATTATAATCTCCATAAGGTTTGTCGGATTTCCCAAAACCTCTCAGGGTAATGCCAATTGCACGAAAATTACTATTTATCAGATCGTTATACTGATATTCATACATTTCATCGCTTAATGGCCAACCGTGTATAAGCACCACCGGACGGCCTTCACCGGCATCAGTTATATGAAGGCGGACATTACGCTCTACTTCAATGTATTCGGCCCTGGCTTTTGCCTGGGTCGGCAAATCTGTTCGTTTTTCCACGGTTTTAATTTTTTTTGAGTGATCCGGCCCATTCCTTGATTATTTTAATCTCTTCTTTTGTCGGAACGCTTTCAGGATGCTTTATTGTGAATTTTTTTGGTGGCATCTTTTCATTTGTTACTTTTCTAAGCACTGCATTTGCTCTTCTGGCCTGCTTTCCTGTTGAAAATTCATCCCAGTTTGTTAAATTAAAATGAAATCTGGCTTTATCAATTCCCGGACCCAAATGACATTTCACACAACTTTCTTCAAAAATCCTGGTTACACCAATTGGGAATGATTTGCTAAGTTCCTCATCATTCTTATCAGATTGGGAATACACCTGGTTATTGATCAGAAGGGTTATAAAAAATGCACTTGCTATAGATATCCCTATTAACTTTTTCATGATTTATTATTTAAATGATTTGAATGAAATTTAACATGATAAATTTATGATGCAATCGATACGAAAACGTTACACAATTTTGGAAATGAATTACATTATTCACACATTATAAAATCGAATTTCACCAGGCTTTAAAAAGGATATCCTATGGCAATGTTCAGGATCAGGTTATCACGTCTCCACGAGGGGCTCCCGAAATCGATCGCATTTATGACCCATTTGTTATTTTCTTCCAGCCAGGGCTTTCGAAGCGGGAAGGCCAGGTCGAACCGTAATATGAAAAAGGAGACATCAATTCGTAACCCGATGCCTGCCCCGACAGCAATGTCATCAACTATCGAGGAAAATGAAAAAGCCCCGCCTATCGTCGAAGGATTTGATTTTAATAGCCAAACATTCCCGGCGTCGGTAAATACGGCGCCTTTGAAAAAGCGATATATTGTAAAGCGGTACTCTGCATTCATTTCAATTTTCACTTCCCCACCCAATTGTAAAAATCCTATGCTGTCGTTATCCTGGTTATATGTACCCGGTCCAACGGAATTAATGCTGAATGCGCGGATGCTGTTGGGCCCTCCACTGAAAAATTGCCTGGTGTAGGGCAGGACCGAAGAGTTTCCATAAGGCCTGGCCAATCCTGTATAAACCCTCCCCGCTAACTTATTTTTACTCTTTAAATTGTAAAAACCCCGTCCGTCAACACTTAAGCGGGCATATTGCGAGTAGATCGATCCAAACACACTGGATGGATCTTCGCCTGATATTTTTTCCCCGCCAACGGTTTTGGCCAGCGAAAACACATTCCCTGCAGTCTCAGTCAACACCTGAAGAAAGTATTGCATCTTTTTCAAGGGTAGTACCTGTTCGTTATAAGTGTAGGAATATGTCCCTCCAGCAATGAATTGCTCTTCATAGCTTTTCTTCAGGAAGGGGTTTGATTCCAGCAATTCGAGGAATTTGGCCGATTCATTTGCCAGCGAAGTATAGCTGATATTTACGGGATTTAATTCATGCTCTGTTTTGATATTCTGCCTCCACCTGTAACCAAAAATGAATTGAAAGGTTTGCATATCGAAATATTCAACTCTTTTTGTGAAAGTATAAGAGAGCGAAAGACGCGTTTTAGGGATATACATACTTGTCGTCCTTTTCATTTTAAAGGGCACCAGGAACCGCGGGAAAAACAACTCAACATGGGGATTAATTGAATAAGAGAACAGGTTTCCATTTTTGCCGCTCAATTGCGCCTCGAATGAACCCGCCAGGCTTAGGTTCAGCAATTCAGCCCCCCTAAAAGTATTTCTGTTGATAAAACTTGTATTCAGCCTCGGACCGGAATAATTATTTGATTTGGTAACCAGTTCCAATTCAGCCCTGAAGGTGTGCTTAGACATTGGGGTCATTAAAATGATGACATCTAAATACCCTGTTGATGAAGTGTCGCTGTCGGAAAATTTAATCCGGACAAATTTGAAATTGCCCATCGTCATCAACCTGTTCAGGGTGATGTCGTGTTTTTTTCTTGAATAAATTTCATTCTTTTTTAAATAAACCGATCGTGAAATTACTTTTGGCCTGATTTTCATTTCTGATTTATTGCCCAGGAAAAAATTACCCTGGAACCATAGCGTATCTTTCGACTGGACGTTTTCTTCTTCGTCCAGCGAATAATCCTGGTCAATAATCACTTTATTAATGCGAAACACCGTCATAGCTTTATCAGAAATGCTGTCTTTTAAAGTGAGCCGGAATGTAACATCGTGATTTACAATGGAAGTGTCAGCTTTAAAGAGCAAATACCCCGGGTTGAAATAGAAATACCCGTTATTTTTCAATAAGGCATCAATTCGTACCCTTTCATCTTTTAAATTTTTAAGACTATAATCGTCCCCCGGTTTAATCAGTGATTTTTTTTTGTCTGAGATGATCAGATGGCTTATGCTGTCGTCGGACACATCATAAATGAGCTCCTTTACGGTAAATGGCTTATGTATATGACTGGTGTATACAAATTTTCCGGTACGTTTCTTTTCAATGCTTTTGTATTCGGTATAGCTTTTGAATATCCCGATATTGAAAAGCCTGGCATCAATAATAGCGGAAGTGCCGGAAGCCTTAATACTGCTGAACAATACGGGGGCTTCACCCTTTCTTTTAAGCCATTTTTTAAACTTGCTTTCAGGATTTTCACCGGCTGCCATATACATCCATAATTTGGGACGAAACCCTAAAAATTTCTTATTGGGTTCGGGGCGTAAGGCATTTCCGGCCGTATTCTTTATAAACCTTTCCTTCCTGTTGCTGATTTTATCATTCGATTCCAATTTAATTTTCGCCCCGGTATAAAGCTTTTCCCCCGGGGGCAAATGCCTTGTTCCGCTGCATGCTGCGATTAGCGGAAAGATAAGGATCAAAGCGATTTTATTTTTTACAGACAACGTCATTACTCTTGTTTTTCGCGACGTATCGCTTTTGCTTTTTCGGGTGATCTGAATAATTCTCTCCAGGCATTAAAATCCCGCACATAGGAAATGCCGATTCCCGTTTCAATGATCTGACCTTCAAGGGCGCCTTCATATTGATAATTCCTGAAACCCTTCAGCCTGTAGCGGCCATCTTTCGTCAGTTTATATTCTATCATGGCATCGCTGGTAATATCATTGGCCGTGTTTTGTTTTGCCTTTTCTCCTTCTACATCCAGAGACCCTCCAATCTGAACGGTTACGCGTTCGTTGAACAGTTGCTTCTGCAGCCCGATTTCCACCTCAGTTCTCCCTTCAGCCTGGCCGGTGCTGTAATCATCGTAGGACAGGATGTCGAAATTTAATTCAACGCCCGGCATAACCTTAGAGCTTAACTGGTTTAATTGTGCTGATAAAAATTTTCCCACCGTAGTGCGGACAACATTTGAAACGCCGCTGCCTGCGTCGGATTGCAATGGATTCTCCTGGGTAAAACGACCCAGGATCAATAAGGCAAATACCTGCTTATTCAATGCTGAAGGGTCTTCGTTCAGCATTTTCAGTTTTGCCTCTACAGCTCCGCCTAAAATTCCCTTTTCCTCCGGTGGCAACTGGATCTCGAAACTGATTTCAGGATGTAATATCTCTCCGCGCAGCTTTAGAAGGACCCAAAACGGATACTTTTGCTTATATGCGCCCCTGTCAATTTCACTTAAATCCGACATCTGGTCAGCTACCAGGTCGATGGGTGAGGCACGCACGGAATACGTCGCATTGATTGTTATATCTGCCTTCAGCGGATCGCCGTTCCAGATTATCGTACTGCCGGGATTAATATCAAATTTCTTTTTTATTACTCCCCGAAGAGAAACAAGGTAACTGCCTTCCTCCAGGTTATAGGCGCCTGACAGGCTCATTTTACCGCTCCGGTCCATTGTATAGCTTAACGCAGCTTCCCCCTTAACCACCAATGAATCTGTGGAGGATGGCTCAAGCCGCAACCGCAATGTTGCCTGTTTATCAATTTCAATGATGGCGGAGATATCAATTCCGGTAATATCTGATTTTCGTTCCGCCTTTTCCGCTGGTTTATATATTATAGCGTTTCGCTCCAGCGGATCTTCAAATTCCACAATACCTTCCCCTTTGTCGGTACTAAGTTTTTCTTCGGGAACCACAAACGTAAAGTTTGATCCTTCTTTCAACTTTATCCTGCCATCGATATCCGGAAGCGCTACCGGCCCGCTTACATCAATCTTGCTGTCGATCACCATCCTGCCAAAGAACACCTTGTTTTCTTTAACAGTGGTATTAAGCAATAGAAAGTCCTTCATTTCAACATGTAAGTCAAATATGAAATCCTTAAACTGGTTCATTTGTATGGCGCCATCAATGATTGCGGTATGTTTATCCGCATCTGAAAGAGTAAAAGAGTTAAAATAGATCCCATCCGCTCGGAGCCGAATTGTTTCATGCTTTAGTTCCAGCCTGTTATTCAACACGGCAGGATTCAGAAAAGCATCATCGAAAACGAGTTCACCTGTAATTTCAGGCGCATTGACTTCACCCCGGATTGCTAAATTGCCTGAAATATTTCCGGACGCTTCAGTTATTTGACCAAATGAGAACGCTTCCACAGTTTTCATCGAAAGAGATTGAATATCAGCCTCTATATTGATGGAATTTTCACCTTCGCCAGGAATGTAATAGCCTTTTGCTGTGAAATTGTTTTCAGCGCCTGTTAAATTCAACTCAATATCAAATCTTCCGGCAGTCGGGTTGTCGGCTTTGACGGATAAATCCCCGATGGGAATTTCACGGATAGCCAGTTTGCTGATTTTTGCATCTGCGATGATACCATAGGCATTGTTGACTCTTTTTAGCAGAACTGTGCCATCTAAATTTCCCGCTACCAGGCTGGTGTCCTTTTCAAAGATCCTGGAAATATCATCCAGCCTGAAATTCTTTATCTCAAACTTCACATCATCGTTGAACTTATCATTTACAGAGGCGATATTGATCTGACTTTCAGCATTGCTGATAGAAAAGTTATGGATCAGTAAACCTTCTTTTCCGAACCTGACATAATTATCCGGGGCAATGTCCCAGCGGTTATTCATCAGGTAGAATTCTTCAGGATCAAGAGAAAGCTTGTATGTGGCATTGTCATTTGTAATTTGCATATGCATCACCAGCTTTTTGTTTTGATCGCCTGAAATTGAAGAAACATTTGCAAAAAGTACACTGTCAGCAAGTTTTCCTTCAAGGAGGAAGTTTTCTAATTTGATCTGAGCGTTAGAAAGATTGCTGCTTGAGATTTTATAATTCAGCGAAGCCTCATCGGAGTTAATATTTATGAACAGGTCGCTGATTTCGGTAGTTCCGTAGACTATTTTTTTCATTTCCGCATTCAGGATCAATTCATGCTTCCCGCTGTTATAACTTCCCTGGATGATACCCGGTTCAAACTCTGTCAGGCGCGGCAGCAATACCTGCGAAAGGATAGGATGGTTATGCAGTTGGATCTCAAAAGTAAAATCCGATGGAGAGCTTTTCTTTTTCGGCTGGTCAGTAGCTGAGACAGGAAAATAATTGTCAATAAAATGGGTCAGCTCATCTGCAATGCCAACAGGGGAAATGGTTCCGGAATATTTTATGCCAATAAGGGCGCTGCTGAAACTTACTTCGCTTTTGGCCGGCCCATTAATCGAAGCAAATAATACGGAATCGAGTACATATATTTTATCTCCCCTGGCTATAATCAAATTAGTGATCCCGGCCGTGCCATTCAGCAGATCTAAGGAACTGCCATTCAAATCTGCGGAAGCAGCCAGGCCAATCCTGATATCATCCTTTGTGATATTGACTTTCTGAAGGTTGGCGCCTTGCACGTTCAGGCGAACAATAATTTTTTCCTGGTTAGGATTTAAATTCACAATCCCTTCTGCTTCTAAAACTGCATTTTCATCGTTCAGATTTATCCTGCCGTCAAATCCCATTCCGCTGATATTGCCGTCTACCGTGAGATTGTGATAAGTATAGTTATTCAGAAAAAACCGGGATACCTCAACATCGATTTTAGCCATGACTGTATTTTTATCCAGCCCTTGTCCGATTACTTCGGCAGATAATGTGACAGGCCCAAAAAGGGTATCTTTTAACAACCTGCCAAGATTAAAATCATCGAGGCTTACCCTGCTTTCGAAAGTTTCATTTTCGCCGGTAACAGCAAAAAGATTTGCTGATCCAAAACTGCTGCCCATTTCAATGGTTGATTCAAACGACTTCAGCTTCCCTTGAAAATCGACCTGCAGATCTATATCATCCGGTAGTTCTATGCTTTCCGGTATTGAAGACCCGGCCAGCATCATGATATCCTGCTTGCCTGTTTCTATTTTAAGATTTGGAAAATGGTAATAAGCAGTTCCAGGATCCGATAATCCTGCCAGGCTGAAATCAGTTGTGATCAGGGTTTTTTCGCCTGTTTCGATAAGCAGATTTTCACCTTCCAGATTATCCCGGTCCCTTTTGACATTTCCGGAAAAGGATATCGTATTTACGGTATTCACATCTGTTGCGGTGAATTTTTTAATCGAAGCTTCGGTCGCATCTGATGTGAGAAATATGTCTGTTGCATCCAACGTTAAATTATTGTAATTCAGGTATTTTATATCAATACCATCTTTTATTTCACGCCTGTTCCCCACCTGGTAAATGACCGAATTATCCACGAGCAGGACGCTTTTCACCCTAACATTCCATACATTCAGATCGGATGAACCCTCATTTAATTCAAACCGGGAAATTGCTGCAATTACTGAATGTTTGCCAACTGAATCCGCAAATGATATATTTGAATTATTGATCTGTATATTTTTAGCCATAATTAATGGCAGAGAAGTAACTGACTTTGTGTTATTTCCAGCTACGGCATGCTTAAGGATCAGGATATTTCCGTTTAGGCTATCAATCAGCAATTTATCGATGCGATAAATGGATTTTGCGAAATCAATCTTATCCATTCCTAATTTTAATTTCCCGAGCGCTGCAGTTATATTTATCCCTCCATGTTCATCATCAAACTGAAACCGGATGTTTTTAAGACTTACCTGATCTGTACTGAATGTCCATTTGGATTTTGACTCGGGTTTAATTTTCTTTTGACTTGCAGTATCGGCGAATGCAGTCAGCAGAAAGTTAAAGTTAAAGAGTGAATCTGCACCGGCTCGCTCCAGGTTGAGATTTACATCTTCCAAAACGGCTGAACTTATGGATATCTTTTTGGAGAACAAGCCAAAAAGGGCAATATTTATTTTCACTTTTCCTGCATAAAGTAAGGTGTCCTTCTTTATATCTTCGAGGTAAAGACCTTCAATAACAACGCTTTTGGGAAAGGAGATCCGGATTTTTTCTATCTCAACACGGGTTAGCGTTTTATTGCTGACAATAGAAGTGGCATAATGCACCATCTTGTTCTGTATTGCCGGAATCTGGATAAGGACAATAATTAATACAACCAGAAATACAACGATAATGGCCAACCATAGAATAACCTTTATAGTTTTTCTAAAAAATGGGGATATTTTAATTTTACTTTTCAGACATATCAAGCCAGGAACGAAATTATATGCTTTTGACGGGTAAAGTGTTACATAACTATTGAAAAGAATTACATGATTCACACATTTATTGTTTTCAGCCGTCCGGCAAGGGTTTGTAATGTGTGAATCATGTAACTCATATAGATAATTGTGTAATGAATAATGGGATTGGGGGTTCTACCTTTGTTCATATAAAAAAAATCAGCCTGTCGGGTACCGGCAGGTAATAGTTAAGGTAAGGAATTATGAAAAATTTAAGTTTAATCGTGATTATGACTGCAGCTTTGATATTTGCAAGCTGTTCATCAATGAACAAGACGCAGAAAGGAGCCATTGTAGGAACAGCAGGAGGTGCTGCGGCCGGCGCAGTGATTGGCAATGCCGCGGGCAACACCGCCCTGGGCGCCATCATCGGGGCTGCAGTGGGAGGTGCTACAGGTGCCATCATTGGCCACCAGATGGACAAGCAGGCGGAAGAAATTGAAAAAACCGTTCCTGATGCAAAGGTGAAACGGGTAGGAGAGGGTATTGTTGTGGAATTCAGCAGCAATGTACTATTTGGTTTTGACGAGTCCAATCTTTCCTATGATGCCAAAACCAACCTGAACAAGCTGGTAAATATACTCAACGCATATCCTGATACGGACATTGAAGTTCAAGGACATACCGACAGCAAAGGCAGCCAGGAATATAACTATAATTTATCCCAGCAAAGGGCTTCTGCTGTATCGGGTTACCTGGTTTCACAGAATATTTCCTCCAGGCGCCTTTCAGTGGTAGGATTTGGCGAAGCCTCACCAAAATATCAAAATGACACCGAAAGCGGACGTGCTCAAAACCGCAGGGTTGAGTTCCTGATCACTGCTAATGAAAAGATGAAATCTGAGGCCGAAAAAGCTGCATCAAACTAAATATTTGTATAAATCTAAAAACTGTTGAATATGATAGCAAAAATAATTTCAATTATAGCGATCCTTTTATTCTCTTTAACTTTTGTAACGGCTCAGAACCGGGAAAAGATTTCTTTTGGAATTCTTGGCGGAGTTAATTTTCAGAATTTGAATGAGAAAGATTATAATGGTGACAAACTTGAAAATAAATTGATCTTAGGATACCATTTCGGAGTAAATGTTCAAATTCCGATTGTCCCGGAATTCTATTTCCAGCCCGGTTTGCTGTTCAGCACCAAGGGGGCAAAAAACAACGACAACTCTGTAATAACCTCAACCCATCTTTCTTATATTGAAATGCCCTTGAATTTTGTTTACAAAGGCCTGCTTGGAGAAGGTTATGTTCTGGTTGGGCTGGGACCTTACATTGGATATGCAGTTGCAGGCAAGGTAAAATATGATGACGGGGATGCTGAATCCCAGAAAAAAGACATTGTATTCCAAAACGTCGTAGAACTCGACGATCCTTTGACCGTGCCTTATTACAAAGCATTTGATGTAGGCGCCAATATATTTTTCGGATATGAAATGGCGTTTGGCATCTTTGCCCAGTTGAATGCCCAGCTTGGGTTAGTAAAGATCAATCCGGATTACGCAATACTGCCGGATGATGATTCTTCCATTAAAAATACCGGGTTCGGCCTTTCAATCGGATACCAGTTCTGATAAATTATTAATCCGTAGTATAAATGCATCTTTTCCGGCTTTAATTTTAATTTATGAAAAAGAAATCATTAATTATAATTTTATCCGGATCAGTTGCATTTGTGCTGTTGATAATGCTTATAATTGCAGTGGCTGTTAACCCCTTGGCAGAGAATATAATTCAAAATAAATTTAATGATAAAGTTCATGATTACGTATTGGATATAGGTAAGGTTAATATTTCTATCATTCATTCAGTTATAGAACTTAAAAATATCACCCTGTATTCAAAGCAAAAGAAAGAAGGAATTCCTTTACTGAAAGGGGAAATAGAATCTTTTAATCTTCAGGGGGTCAAACTGTGGAAAGCGCTTTTCAGCAAAGACATTGAAATCAGTGAATTAACCATATCCAACAGCCACATTGCGGGAATATTTGCATTCCCGGAGGAAGCCGTTAATTATAAAGTTTCGCCACTACATATCAGGATTGATCGTTTGATTCTTGATAAAGTATTCATTGACATAAAAAACGGTTCAACGGCACAGGCTTTTTTAATCAAAGAGGGTTCAGTAATTTTTCGGGATCTGGAAGTGAACAAATCTGACACTTTATCTCCCGCGATTATCAAACAATTTGATTTTAAAGCTGATGAAATTCAAACGGTTTCATCCGACAGCCTTTATACGCTAACAGCATTGGGTATTGACTATTCCGGCATTTACCATACCCTTTCGGTAAGCAACTTTGCGATTCAGCCGAATTATTCCGATTATGAGTTTACTGCCCGGAATCCGTTTGAATCTGACCGGTTTGAAGCTGATTTCAGCCGGGTATCCTTTCAGGGTTTTTCCGCCGAAGAGTACATTAAGTCAGGTAATTTGACAAGTTCATATATTGAAATCGGCGAATTAGAGATGATAGCTTTTCGTGATAAGCGGGAGAAATTCAATCATGTTAACAGGCCGGCATTTCAGGAACTGATCTACAGCTATCCCGGTGCGATCAGTATAGATTCGGCCGGTATTTTACGCGGGACCATTACATATAAAGAACATGACGAAAAGGCAAATGAACCGGGAATGATCTGGTTTGATGAATTGAAAGCCTTGATATACGGAATTTCGAACGACACTATTTACAAAACCCGTGAGGCTTATATTGAAATCAAAGCTGAAGCCTTGTTGATGGGCAAAGGCAAAGCAAACATATATTTGAAAGGCAGATTATTCGACAGTGAGAATTCATTTTCATTAAATGGAACCCTCACAGGAATGGAAATAAAGGAATTAAATCCGATACTTGAAAAAAATGCTTTCGTTTATGTAACTTCCGGAAAAGTTGAAACAATGGATTTCAGCTTTACGGCTGATAACGGCAGGGCAACGGGTAATATGAAATTGATTTACGAAGGGCTGGATCTCGCGGTTAAGAATAAGCGTACAGACGATACCACTGCGTTTAAAGAGCGGCTTATATCAGCCATTGCAAATATGAAAGTGATGGATTCAAACCCTATGCCGGGAGAAGAGGTAAGAATAGGAATTATTGATTATAAACGGGATCCTGAAAAATTCCTGTTTAATTATTGTGTGAAATCAATTATGTCAGGCATTTTATCCAGCCTTGAAAATAAATCGAAGCTTGAAGATAAACCCAAGCTTGAAAAAAAACCGAAGAAAAAAAAGAAATAGCTTCGTTCAAGGTTTCTGAGCCTGACACTATTCGAGGTCACGATCACCGGCAAATTCATAAGGTGGTAAATACAAAGGTTCGTCGTCATCTTCATCTGAAAATTGCGAATTACTGCCCTGGACAGTGTCCAGAATGGTGTAATCACCATACGATTTATATTCAGACGGTTCTTGTGATTGGCCCTCCTGCTGCGGTTCATTTTGATTCTTTTTCATTTTGCAGTTATTTATTTTTGTTAAATGATCCTATGTTTTATCCCTTTCATAGAATACAAAAACAATATTTCACAAAGTTAAGGCTCATGAGTTGCTTAATTGTTACATAACTTAAGGAAAGAGTTACATCATTCACACATTTGAACAAATGTGACAATTATGTAATTTATTTCTATAATTATATAACACCTGCTACAGGTTATATAAATAAATTTAAGTTTTAAATATAGACTTGTAATATATGAAGATAGGGCCCTCTTTAATTAACGAATCATTGCACCGTTTAAAATCTCATCTCTGGGAGACGGACTTTTCCCAAAAATATGCCGATGGGGAAGCTCCCTTGCGTTCGGAATTATTTAATACCGAACAAATGGAGCAGTATGGCAAAACCCTGGCAGGAATGCATGAATTGAGTCCACGGCTTGAACCCGAGCAGCAACTGCTTTCCCGGCTTGCTGAAAATGAAACCATACTGAATGAAGTCCACGATCTAATATCAGATGCAGTCAAGGCTAACCGGCAAATCACACCCGCCGGTGAATGGCTGCTTGATAATTTTTATTTAATTGAAGAGCAGGTTCGTACAGGAAAAAGACATTTACCAAAAGGTTACAGCAAGGAATTGCCCCGTCTGCTTAATGGTCCGTCGGCCGGACTTCCCCGCGTTTACGATATCGCAATAGAAATTATTTCTCATGGAGAGGGCCATGTCAACGCCGAAAGTCTGCGCCGGTTTGTTACTGCATACCAAACCATTACACCCTTAACATTGGGTGAATTGTGGGCTATTCCCATCATGTTGCGATTGGCTCTTATTGAGAACCTCCGTCGGGTTGCGGTCAGGATAGCCGGCGGTAGAATCGACAGGGAACTGGCTGATTCCTGGGCAGACAAGATGATAAAAATAGTCGAAAATGACCCGAAGAGCCTGATACTGGTCATTGCTGATATGGCCAGGTCTGATCCGCCGATGTCAACACCTTTCATATCGGAATTTGTCAGGCAGTTACAAGGACAAAGTCCGGCTTTAGTGTTGCCATTGACGTGGATAGAACAAAGGCTTTCCGAGTCCAATCAAACAATTACGCAGGTAATTCAACATGGAAACCAGCAACAGGCTGCAGATCAGGTTTCTATAAGCAATAGCATCGGCAGCCTTCGATTACTTGGCGTTATGGACTGGCGCGAATTCGTTGAATCGATGAGCCACGTCGAACAGGTTCTTCACGAGGATCCCTCTGCCGTTTACGCCTTAATGGACTTTGCCACCCGTGACAATTATCGTCATGTTATTGAAAAAATTGCAAAGAAATCCCTTTTTTCTGAAATAGAAGTGGCACGTAAATCAATAGAGCTTGCAAAAAAAGGGGCTGAATTGAATGGCCCTGGGGACCGTTCGTCCCATGTTGGATATTACCTTATTGACAGAGGGTTGCCTCAACTTAATCATCTTACAAAAAGAAAATTTTCTTTTTTTTCAAAATGCAGAAAGGTGGTTATGGATTATCCCTTGTTTTTCTACCTGGGTTCAATTGTAATTCTGACTTTAGCGCTATGTTGGAGCCTTATAGAAAAAGCACAACATGATGGGATTGGCAGCTGGCACCTCTGGGCCTTTGGTTTTCTTCTGATTTTATGTATTAGTTATCTGTCATTTGCCCTTGTGAACTGGTTAGCCACGCTTTTTGTCAATCCAAATCCATTGCCAAGACTGGATTATTCGAAAGGCATCCCGGATGAATCCCGATCGTTGGTGGTTGTTCCAACCATGATTTTAAACCCCCAGAATATCGAAGATCTGGCAGAGGCTTTGGAGGTTCGCTTTCTAGCTAACCAGGATGAAAATCTTCATTTTGGCTTATTGACTGATTTTAAAGATGCTACGCAGGAAAAACTGGAAGAAGACGACCAGCTTATTCAACTGGTTTCTAAAAAGATTAAGGATCTGAATGTGAAATACCCGGGGAAAAATAATGATAAATTTTTCCTTTTTCATCGTCCGCGAAAATGGAATCCGGTAGACCGGATCTGGATGGGTTATGAACGAAAACGGGGAAAGTTATTAGATCTGAATTCCTTGCTGCGTGGAGGTTCTGGAAATGTGTTCTCACATATTATTGGTAAAACGGAGGTGTTAAAAAAAATCAAATATGTTATTACACTTGACACCGACACGCAATTACCGCGTGATTCAGCACGACAATTTGTCGGGGTGATGTCGCATCTGTTGAATAAACCGAAATACGATACAACAAAACGTAGGGTAACCCTTGGATACAGCATCATTCAACCCAGGGTTGCCGTAAGTTTACCAGGAACTAACCGGTCCAGGTTTGCCAGGTTATTTGGTAATGACCCGGGAATGGATCCATACACCCGTGTGATATCTGACGTTTACCAGGACCTGTTTGGAGAGGGGTCATTTATCGGCAAAGGAATTTACGATGTCGATATGTATGAACAAACACTTAAGGACAGGTTTCCTGAAAACAGGATCCTGAGTCACGACCTGCTGGAAGGTTGCCATGCCCGGTCGGGATTGTTAAGCGATGTCCTTTTATTCGAAGAGCACCCTTTGAGTTACAGTGCTGATGTAAACCGTCGTGCGCGCTGGATCAGGGGCGACTGGCAATTGATGCCCTGGCTATTGCCAATTTTGCCCAGGATAAAGGATAACTCCCGGAGAAACCCACTATCTCTTTTATCATGGTGGAAAATTCTGGATAACTTCCGGCGCAGTCTCATTCCTGGTTCGCTGATATTGCTGATGCTGGCAGGATGGACCATCTTATCCTCAGCCTGGTTCTGGACTTTGGTTGTGATAGGAATTATAATGATTCCGGCTTTGATTAATTCTGTTATTTACCTGCTTAAAAAGCCGGAAGAAATTCTTTTGAAGCAACATTTGATGGATGCCAGGGTATTGGTTGTCAGACAATTATCCCAGGCTGCATTTGTGCTTATAAGTCTTCCATACGAAGCATATTATAGCATGGATGCCTTATTACGGACATCCTGGAGATTGATTATCTCTAAAAAACGGCTTCTCGAATGGAAGTCTGCAGCAAGTGAAGACCACCAAAAAAGGATTGCGCTGATTGATTCTTTTCAGAGTTTGTGGATTTCTCCATTTATTGCAATCACAGCGGCTCTAAGCCTGGCAATTTTATATCCGGTAAAACTGGCTCTGGTGTGGCCAATTATTGCGCTATGGGGCGTTTTCCCATTTGTTGCATGGTGGTTGAGCAGACCTCTGGTCACAAGTGAGGTAAAACTGACGGATAAACAATATCGCTTTCTCAGGGAATTATCACGTAAAACATGGCATTTTTTTGAAACTTTTATTGGACAAAATGATAATTGGTTACCCCCTGACAACTATCAGGAACATCCCAAATCAGCTATAGCACACCGGACATCGCCCACCAATATTGGTCTTTCACTGCTTGCAAATTTATCGGCATACGATTTTGGCTACATTTTTACCGGCGAGTTTCTTGAACGAACTTCGAATACATTCAAAACAATGGATATACTGGAAAAATACCAGGGACATTTTTATAACTGGTACGATACTCAATCATTGCAACCACTTTATCCACTTTATATTTCATCGGTCGATAGCGGAAATCTTGCCGGCCACCTGCTGACCTTTCAGCAGGGCCTTATTGCCCAGCCTGATCTGCCCATACTTGGGCCACGTCTTTTTGATGGAATTGATGACACATTACAAATTCTGTTAAAGCAGGCGGGAAAGCCAGTTCCTGCCCAGATTGTTCAATTCAGGAGTATGCTGAATGGCATTTTAAAAGAACCCCCGGTTACGCTTATCGATTTGTACAAATGCATGGAAAAGCTTTCAGCCGCTTCTGTTAAAATTGCAAATACCATTACGGCAGAAAGCGAAGAACAATACAGGGTCTGGGCAAATAATCTGTTACGCCACTGTCATGGTGCAATGAATGAATTGACTTATCTCTTTCCATGGATCATGCTTTCCGGTTCTGCTGAATTTCTGGAAACCAAGCCGGAATTGAATGCACTTCCAACATTGCGTGAAATAGCGGGGACTGATGTCAGGAAAATCAACGATAAGTTCAAAAGTAATTTTATAATAGCTATTAAGCAGGCAAAGGATAGGATTGAACTTATCGAAGCCCTGGTCAGGAAATCAAGGGAATTTGCGAACATGGAATATGCTTTTCTATATGATAACGCGAGTCATTTACAATCGGTAGGCTATAATGTTGAAGATCGCCGGCGCGATTCAAGTTATTATGATTTATTGGCTTCAGAGGCGAGACTATCCAGTTTTGTAGCCATTGCACAGGACAAGTTACCACAGGAAAGCTGGTTTGCGCTTGGCCGTCTTCTTACAACCATCGATGGCGAACCTGTTCTGCTTTCATGGAGTGGTTCGATGTTCGAGTACCTTATGCCTTTTATCATTATGCCGGATTATGAAAACAGTTTACTCAATCAAACCTGCAAAACGGCAGTTAACAGGCAAATCGAATATGGAAAGCAAAGAGGTGTTCCCTGGGGTATTTCGGAATCAGGTTACAATAGTGTCGATGTGCAGCAAAACTATCAGTATCGTGCCTTTGGGGTGCCAGGCCTTGGGCTCAAAAGGGGCCTTTCTGAAGATTTGGTCATTTCGCCCTATGCATCTTTACTTGCCCTGATGGTGATGCCGGAGGAGGCATGTACTAATCTTGAGCTGCTTGCCAGTGAGGGGTTTCTGGGAAGATTTGGTTTTTATGAAGCAATAGATTATACGCCGGCAAGGTTGCCAAGAGGCCAGGACAAGGCAGTTGTAAGGTCCTTTATGGTCCATCACCAGGGGATGAGTTTACTTTCATTGGCTTATACTTTATTAGATCGCCCGATGCAAAAAAGGTTTGAATCTTTTCCACCATTCCAGGCGACCTTGTTACTTCTTCAGGAAAGAATACCAAGGGCTACAACTTTCTTTGCACATCCCTCAGATGTCACTAATTTTCGCTCTACTGATCCGGACCAGGAGATGCCGCTTCGAATATTTAAAACCCCGAATACACAATTCCCGGAAGTTAATATATTATCCAATGGTGACCATTACCGGGTGATCATTACCAATGCCGGCGGGGGGTATAGCAGCTGGAAAGATATTGCTTTGACGCGCTGGAGGGAAGACAGTACCTGCGACAATTGGGGTTCTTTTTGTTATATCAGGGATGCCGAAAATGGAAAATATTGGTCTACAACCTATCAGCCTACGCTTAAACGCCCGGAAAAGTATGAAGCCATTTTGTCAAAAGGACGCGCGGAATTTCGTCGTCGCGACAACGATATTGACAGCTATACCGAAATTTCTGTTTCCACGGAAGACAACATTGAATTGAGAAGGGTACAGTTGACAAACCGCAGCCGGACAAAAAGGATCATTGATATAACGAGTTATGCAGAAGTGGTGATCGCACCTCAGGAAACTGACCTTGCACATCCCGCATTCAGTAATCTCTTTGTTCAAACCGAAATTATCGGCCAGCGCCGGGCAATTATTTGTAACCGGCGGCCAAGGTCGGTCGACGAACACCCGCCATGGATGTTCCATCTGATGGTTGTTCATGGCGCCGAAATCCGGAATACTACTTATGAAACCGACCGGCTGCAATTCATTGGACATGGTAATAACCTGGTATCGCCCAATGCGATGACAAATTCCAAATCCCTTTCAGGAAGCCAGGGTTCTGTGCTCGATCCGATTGTTGCCATTCAATATCAAATAGTACTGGAACCGGAAGGGTCCGCTACAATAGATATGGTTACCGGAATTAGTCTTACTCGTGAAGGGGCATTAAGTCTTATAGAAAAGTACCAGGACATGCAAATTGCCACGCGCGTATTCGATCTTGCATGGACCCATAGCCAGGTAATTTTACAACAGATTAACGCGAGCAGATCGGATGCCCAATTATATACCAGGCTGGCCAATTCAATCATTTTTGCTAATTCTTCACTGCGTGCCGGACCAGGCATCCTGAAACAAAATCGCCGTGGACAGTCAGGTTTGTGGGGATATTCGATTTCAGGCGATTTGCCGATTGTGCTTTTACAAATTGAAGATCCGGTCAATCTTAACCTCGTGCGTCAAATCGTTCAGGCACATGCATACTGGAAATTAAAAGGATTGGCTGTCGATCTCGTAATCTGGAATGAAAGCCGGGCAGGTTACCGTCAATTGCTCCAGGATCAGATTTATGGATTAATTGCAGCAGGAATTGAATATAATAGTATTGACCGGCCGGGTGGAATATTTGTACGCTCTGCAGACCAGATTTCAAACGAAGACCGGATTCTTTTCCAGACGGTAGCCCGTGTAGTCCTTACCGATACCCTGGGGACGCTGGCAGATCAATTGGACCGGCGAAGTGTTGGAAAGTTATCTGTTTCACAGTTTAAACCCAGCCGGGCATACAAACCCAATCCACAACCAGATGAAATATTGCCAAGAAAAGACCTGATATTTTATAATGGGATCGGAGGATTTACTTCTGACGGCAGGGAATATGTAATTACAATTTCCAAAGACAAGGTAACACCGGCCCCATGGGTAAATGTCATGGCAAATAAGGAATTCGGAACTGTTATTTCTGAAAATGGCGCCGCATATACCTGGGCGGAAAATTCTCATGAGTATCGTCTTACACCCTGGAATAATGATCCTGTAACTGATTCGAGCGGCGAAGCCATGTATATCCGGGATGAAGAGACGGGTCACTTCTGGTCGCCAACGCCATTAACCGACAGCGAATCAAAATTATATGTGAGCCGGCATGGATTCGGCTATAGTGTATTCGAACACAACGAAGGAGGCATAATTACCGAACTTTGGGTGTATGTTGCTATAAATGACCCTGTAAAGTTTTCAGTATTAAAAGTGAGGAACGAATCCGGGCGATCGTGCAAATTATCGGCAAGTAGTTATGTGGAATGGGTATTGGGTGATTTGCGGCATAAATATGCCATGCATGTGAATACCAGTGCTGATGTAAACAGCAGTGCGATATATGCCGCTAATCCATATCATCCGGAGTTTGATGCACGGATTGCTTTTCTTCACACTGACGATTCAATACAATCATTCACCTGCGACCGTGCTGAGTTTATAGGCCGGAACGGATCATTGAAAAATCCTGCTGCATTGCTTCGCTCCCGGCTTTCAGGCAAAACAGGAGTAGCTCTTGATCCCTGCGCGGCATTTATGGTACCTTTTGAAATTGCTGCCGGTCAGGAACGTGAAATTGTATTCAGGCTCGGATCCGGACGGAATATGGAGGATGCAACCCGGCTTGTAAACCGTTTTAGCGGATCAGGTTCTGCACGTACCGCATTGGAAGAGGTATGGCAACATTGGAGCAACATGCTTGGTGCAATACAGATAGAAACACCCGACCCATCGGTTAATATCATGACGAATGGATGGCTGATGTATCAAACGCTGGCATGCCGGATCTGGGCCCGCAGTGGATATTATCAATCGGGTGGGGCATATGGTTTCCGCGACCAGTTGCAGGATGTAATGTCGTTAATTCATACCAAACCGGCTCTCCTGCGTGAATATGTCCTGCTTTTTGCAAGCCGTCAGTTTACCGAGGGAGATGTCCAGCACTGGTGGCATTCGCCTGTGGGCAGGGGAGTCCGTACGCATTGTTCAGACGATTACCTGTGGTTACCTTTAACGGTATGTCGCTATGTATTATCAACAGGAGATACTGGCGTTCTGGATGAATCTGTGCATTTTCTTACAGGGCATCCGTTAAGCCCGGAAGACGATTCATACTACGATCTTCCAAACAGGTCGGAAGAACAGGGAACTTTATATGAACATTGCAAGCGTTCTATCCTGCACGGGCTTAGATTTGGCGATCATGGACTCCCCCTCATAGGCACTTGCGACTGGAATGACGGAATGAATAAGGTAGGTAACCAGGGCAAAGGTGAAAGCGTTTGGCTTGGCTTTTTTCTTTTTGAGGTGCTGAATCAATTTGTCAAAGTGGCACAGTTAAGAAGCGATAATGAATTTATTGAAATCTGTAGAAATGCGGCTGAAACAATCCAGGAGAAGATTGAAAAAAACGCCTGGGATGGTGAATGGTACAGACGTGCGTATTTCGACAATGGCTTACCGCTTGGATCGGCAGAAAATGATGAATGCCAGATTGATTCAATCTCTCAAAGCTGGTCTGTGCTTTCAGGAGCAGGAAATGCTGATCGCTCCAAGACTGCTATGGAATCAGTGAATAAAAGACTGGTCAGGCGTGAGCATTCACTGGTTCAATTGTTGGATCCCCCCTTTGACAAATCAGATCTGAACCCCGGATATATTAAAGGATACGTCCCCGGAGTGAGAGAAAATGGCGGTCAGTATACCCATGCAGCTATCTGGCTTGCCATGGCATTCGCAAAATTGAAAGACAGTAAAAAAGCATGGGAAATATTATCGATGATCAACCCGGTTAATCTTAGCAAAACTCCTGAAGAAGTTGAACGATACAAAGTTGAACCCTATGTAATTGCTGCTGATGTTTATGCACTTTCGCCGCATGTTGGGAGAGGCGGATGGACCTGGTATACAGGTTCGGCCGGCTGGATGTATCGTCTGATTGTGGAATCGCTACTCGGACTGAGGCTTGAAGCAGATAAATTATATATTGAACCTTGCCTGCCTGCAGATTGGGATTCTTTCAAAATTCATTACAGGTACAGGGAAACTTTTTATAGAATTACTGTCATCCAACTGCATAAAGGCACTTCGAAATTCTCATTAATCGTTGATGGGACTATATGTAAGGAAAAATTTATCCGCCTTGTTAATGATAATCAGGAGCACCTGGCAGAAGTGAAAACAGTCAGTTCAAACGTGTGAATCATCATCCTGGGACATTCGAATTTTATGCTTCATCCTTTGTTGTTCTTACCAGGCTGATACCGGCTATGAAGAAGATGAGTCCGATTATTCCGTAAATCAGCAGCGCCTTAATATCACGGGCTTCACTTGTGCTGTTAACAAATAATATTGCTGCATAGATAAGCCCGCCAATTCCAAGGATGGTCAGCAAAGCCCCAAAGATTCTTTTAATATTCATTTGAAATATTTTTAAAAATTTATAATGATGTTTTAAGTAAGGACCTACATTTTATTATTGCTGCGCAATCCATAAACTGTCCTGTAATGATAGCCGTAGATCGTATATTCTATCGCGTCGGCAATCAATTTTGGCCGTCGGAAAAGTGTCCATAACAGCAGTTTCCAGTAATCACCCCGGCCATCATTCACCATACCGATGATGAAGATCGATTTCAGGAAGGCCCTTAGGGTTGCAAAATTCATCCTTACAGGCCTCGCGTTATAAGGCCGGTAATTAAGCAATAACCTTCGCAACCTTTTGTAATAAGGCTTGGTGGTATAGATCTCATGAATAATCCGCTTATATCCTTCAAGCAGTTCGTGCGGGTTCATGACGGGGATAAAATTCAGCGACAGATCAGTATTGCTGCCCGTTGGTTCACTCACGATCCTGTTTTCTGCCTCCAGGCGGTCATACAGCTTTGTATTCTTCGGTGCGTTCAGCAATCCGACCATTGCAGAAACAATTCCGCTTGCCTGGATAAAGTCGATCTGCTTTTGGAACACGGCAGGCGAATCACTGTCGAAGCCCACGATAAATCCTCCCGAAACCAGCAGGCCGGCTCGTTGTATCCTACTGATGCTGTGTAAAAGGTCCCTGTTTTTGTTCTGGATCTTATTACATTCCTGCAATGAATTTTCATCCGGGGTCTCAATGCCGACAAAGACAGAAGTAAATCCCGTTTCAGCCATCAGGTCCAGCAATTCCTGGTCATCCGCCACGTTTATAGATGCCTCGGTGTTGAATGTGAAAGGATAATTGTGTGACTGCATCCATGATTTCATGGCTGGAAGCAAATCATACTTAATGGCAGCTTTATTCCCTATAAAATTATCATCGACGATAAAAATATTACCCCGCCAGTGCAGCTCATACAGGACATCGAGCTCGTCCAGGATCTGTTCGGTCGATTTCATCCTGACCTTATGGCCGAACATGGAGGTTATTTCGCAGAAATCGCAGGAAAAGGGGCAACCGCGCGAAACCTGGATATTCATGAAAGCATAGTCTTCCCTCGACAATAAATGGAAATCGGGGATCGGGGTTGAGGTAATGGCAGGAAACGTGGTCGTTTTATAGATATTTTCAGGATGGCCATTCGATAAATCTTCCAAAAACAGGGGAAGGGTAATTTCTGCCTCATTCAGGATAAGATGGTCAACCCGGGAATAGTTCTGCGGCTCCTGGGTGAATAATGGCCCGCCGGCAACAATCTTCCGGCCATTCTTAATGCATTCTTCAATCACATAATTAACTGATTCCTTCTGGATATGCATGGCGCTGATAAATACATAATCGGCCCATAAAATTTCTTCATCACGAAGCTGGGAAACATTCATGTCCACCAGCTTTTTATTCCAGGAAGATGGAAGCATGGCTGAAACAGTGATCAATCCAAGCGGCGGTACTGCAGCTTTCTTAGAAATAAAGCGCAATGCATGCTTGAAACTCCAGAATGAATCCGGATAATCCGGATAGACTAACAATATGTTCATGACATCTTATTTTTTTTATATTTTTCAACCGTTAACCTCGCCATCAGGTAGCCGATCGTGGATTCAGCCCCCTGGTTGAGGTTCACATGCGTTTCCCCGGGTCCGTCATAACAACCCCCGGTGCCTGGATTATAAATGACCTGGTGCAATCGGTTCTTACCCAGGAACCAGTTGAAAGCCGTTTCCATTTTGACCCGGTAGTCTTCTTCCCTGGTTTCATCATAAAACCGGCTTAGTGTCATTACCGTATAGGCTACATCAATGGGCTGTTCACCAAAATGCCCTTCTACCTCGCCTTTGTAAAGCCAATCTTTATTGGAGATCACTTCAATCCCGTTTTCATTAAAAGTCTGTGACAGGAGGAAATTCAGGGAGGTCCGGGCAATATCCCTGTAGGTTGATTCCCCGGTTAGCATCCAGGCATATAAAAGGGCCTCCGGGAGTATGCTGTTGGCATGGGAAAAAGAGCCTTCAAACCATTCCCATTTTTCTGACGATTCATGCTTGTACATCTGAACCAGCCGGTTGGCGAATTTGACAAGCAATGTGAGATAATCCGGTGACATCGATGAGATATATGAAAAATACATGCCCTTTATTGTGAAGGCCATCGCTCTCGTTGAACGCATCATTCCCATCTGGTGAATCGACTTGTTCAGGATAGTTACAGCCTGGGTTACAAGATCGCGGGGAAGGAGGTTTTTAAGGGAAACCAGGTATCCTAAAGCCCATATTGCCCCCCCGTTCGCATCTTCCAGGTTTGTTGTCTTATTCTGGCTGGTGAATTGGGCATCTTTGTCGACATAATTCAGAAAGTTTCCTGAAGGTTGATGGCATTTTTTTATAAAATTGAAATACAGGCGGATTTTTTCAATTTTTTCCTGGTCGCGGGTCAGTTTAAAATACATGCAAGCGGCTACCATGGCCCTGGCATTATCATCCAGCGTATAACCCGAATCAGGTTGGTTTAATTTTGAAAACTGGGTTATCCCGACACCGGTCGTCATTTTTTTAATATGGTCCAGGTTGATCTCAGGTAAATTAAATTGCAAGGTGCCTTTCTCCCCTCCGGTTTCTTCAAACAGCATTGCATTTGCAACGGCAGGGTTGCCGACAATCGATTTTTCTTTCCTGTTGATCGGTTTTTTTCCAGATTTTATGTAATTCACCTTTTCCGGTAATTCACCCACCCTTTTAACTGACTTGTCAGATTCCTTCGAAGCGATCCTGGTTCTCACGTTTTTTAGTTTATGTTAAAATTTCGTTTTTTTACCCACTATCATACTTCTTTGTATTTTAGCCATTTCATTCGAAAAGGCTTGATCTTTAACAAATTAGGCATAGTATCGCCTAACAGGAATCCCCAGGGCTTCAAGGGCTCGATATGGTCGAAAATGAGCTTTACTATGGCCAGCAAAGGAATGGAAAGGAACATGCCAGGAACGCCCCAGAGTGCATTTCCGGCTAATACTACGATGATGGAAAACAAGGCGTTGATCTTTACTTTTGAAGCAACAATTTTTGGGACGATGTAGTTATTGTCGATAAGCTGGATGATATAATAGAAAATCAGAACATAAACCGCAGACCAGGCAGAGTCCTTGGTTGCCAGGGCGACCATCATAGGAATGGCTACGGCGATAACTCCCCCGATGTAAGGGATGACGTTCAGCAATGCGCCGATAATTCCAAGCAGAATAGCATATTCAATCCCAAATATCAGCAATACGGCTATTTCCAGGATGGCCACAATAACTGCTTCGATGACCAGCCCGACGAGATAGCGTTGGATAAGACTTTTGGTCTGGGTCACCACTTCCTTTACCTGTACCTGGTTGGATTTACTTGAGAGTTTCTGGATGAAGTCGAGAATGAGGGGTTCGTAAAATAGTATCAGGAATATGTAAATCGGGACCAGGAACAGGATCACAATTCCACTGCCCACTATGACAAGGGTTTGCCCGATCGAACGGCTTACCGCACCGACCAGTTCACCTTTTGCTTTTGCGATCCAGGCCTGGATTGTTTCCGGTTTAACATCAAAATATTCGGAAGCCCAGACGATGGCCTGGTCGAGTGAGCCATTAAATTTATCCACAAGCAAAGGCCAGGATTCGGCCAGCCTTACTCCCTGTGATATCAGGAGGCTACTAAAAGCAAGAAGGAGGATAACAGTTAACAGTAGGGTAATTATAATAGCAAAAAGCCTGCTTATTCTCAGGCGTACAAAAAAAACTACGATAGGGTGGAGCAGGATGCCAAGGATTGTTGCGAAAAGAAGTGGAACAATTATCCCCTTTCCGATGTATAGCATAGAAAATAAGACGTACAACCCGATCAAAACCAGGATGGTCTTAACGTACAATGGCAGTTTCAGGTCTTTGGCTATCATGACTTACCTGGCTTTGTTTTCTTATTTCTGAAAATTTGTTGAAAGGCAAGCTTACCGATTGATTTAATGTTACCCGAGTGCTTTGCAACAATCTTTGTTACACCGACCTGCAATAAGGTGCCCAAAAGCCTTCTTATAATATTGCCGGAAGCCCCGACAACAATCCTTCGTGAAAGGTAGCCTGTTGCTAAGCTTATGCCAGTATCTATAACATTATCAATCATATAAGGTGATGATATTATTTCTTTCAGGGAGGAACCAATAAGCTTTGATGGCTTGAAACTATCATAGGTTTTGAACAATTGATCTTTTAACTGTTGTCCTTTAACCGCCTGTTCTTCTTCAAGCTGGTGAATTGCGTCTTTAAGCCCGGTAACGGAAGTTATTTTTTCCATCTGATCTTATTTTAGCAATTGTTTAACAATGTAGTTCCAGACCAGGGTTTTAATCATTTTATGAAAGAAGATGTGTAAAACAAGTCCGGCTACCACGTAAAAGGCAGCCACAACAAAAAATCCGTAGTAGGTGTTTCCAAGCATTTCTCCGATCCAGTAAGCCAGGCCGAAATTTGCAAAGAGCATGAAAGAAGCAAACAGGACAAACACCACAGAATGTGGCACCAGTGAGGAGACGACATCCGAGGTTTTATCAACTGTTTTCAGCCTGGCCAGTTCATAGCTTGTCTTGCCATAATCTGTAGCTTTCTCAATCAGTATTTCTATAGATTTGATATTATCTTCCATAGCTTTGGTCCTGATAGCAATCCCTGTTGTGAAATCCAATCGTGATTTTAGGCTTACGCCTTTTCGCCTGGCTGGGTTTGTTCAGCAGTTTCGGCGGCTTCTTCCTCTGCTTCTTCAAATTTTCCCGAGATATTGTCAAGGAAGTCATCGAATTTCGCTTTCAGGCCATCCGTAAAGTCTTCGCCCTTTTTAGAGATTTTTTTGCGGGTTTCCGAACCTTTGTCAGGTGCAAAAAGTATCCCTAACACAGCACCGGCAGCAACACCGGCTAATACGCCCAATAATAATTTACCTGATCCCATGATATTTTGTTTTAAATTGTTGATTTTTACTTAACAAAGTTATGCAAGCCTCTGCCGGGAAATGTTACACAATTCCCGGAATATATTACATCATTCACACATTTACATGGCTATTGAAAGAGAACCACGGCAGGTTTTCCGACATCAAAATCCCCAAAGCCGAAATCTGATGTCCTGAATGAGTTAAATTTAAATACGCCGTGGTCACCGCCTGGCATGACAGGATAGAAAGAGATCGAAAGCTGAAACGTGTTAAAGACCAGGTAATCATTTTTGAGGATAACGCCCAGCCCTATCTGCGCATATACTTTCCTGTCCTGGAATCCGGTCTCCGAATCCCCAAGTATACCAAGAGTACAATTAATAAATGGCCCGAAGCGGAACCCGATAAATTCCCAGGGGGCGTATGACTGTGTTTGCACGGCAAATAAGAGCCTCGTGGTCCCTTTTAATTCATTGCTTCTAAAGCCTTCAATGCCGTGGCCTTCATTTAGCGTTAAACTGTCGTAAGCGAACCGGTTTACACCAATAATAAGCTGTGGTTTTACAAAATTCCTGAATTTCCATTTTCCAATTTCCAGGAGGCCCGTAAAGTATATTATATTGGCCGAAAATACGCCCTGCTCCTGCTTTGTGGCCCGGAAGTAAGAACCGTACTCGAAGTTTGCGCTCAGGTATCCCCATGGATAATAATAACCGAATGAAACCCGCGTACCTGCATAAAGACGGCTGGTATGGTTTATTTCCTGGTAGCCGCCTGTCAGGCTTATAACTTTTCCGATTGGTATATCTTCCGGCACGCCAAACCTGAATATATATTTATCCTGTACATATTTTCTGGTTGAGACACCTATACTTGCAAGGTAAAATTCTTCATCTGAAAACTGGTGCTCCGGGTCATATAATTCTATGGGTTTTTCGAGATAGCGGACCCGTAAAAAACGTGCGGCAGCAATAAAATTTGTCGTACGGGAATCCACCATGCGGTTTTTAAATACGTTCACTGCATAGCCTGCCCACAGATCCTGCGAATTAAATTTGAACTGTTGCAGGATAATAAGCGTATCGTTAATTTCCAGGTAATCCTCGCGGGACAGCTGCGTGAAATTCATCCCGGCCGCCCACCGCGTTACCGGTGAGTAGAACGGCCGGTCAACAGCTACACTCTTTACGAAATCCCCGGTTTCATTATTGCCAAGGCTCAGCATTGAATTAATGAATGTGTTGCGGATATTAGGGATGAAATAATTTAAATTATATCCTAGTTCCGCGGTTTCAGGATTCCAGGAAATGCTGTTATGGGTATGATGGCCTAATCCAATGAAATTCCTTTCATTTAAACTTAATGAAAGCTTTGTGGCTGAAACTGCCCCTGTTGGAATAAGGCTCCAGGTGTCCAGCTCGCGGATATAAATATCTACTGAATCTGAATTTTTGGAAGTGGCAATGACGAAAAAAGAAACATCGCGGACATATTTCTGGCTGCGGACCAACCGCTCGGATTCCTTCACCAGCAAGGAATCAAATAAATGGTTTTCCCGAACAAGCAGAAGGTTTCGGATTGCACCTGTCCTTGATTGGATATGCAGCGTATTTCCGGCCCTGGAAATGAAATTTTGTGGAATTGCATTGGTGTCGGCAATTAAAAAGCCAAAAGGATCCAATGTGGTAATTCTGATGTTCCTGATTACTTTTCCTTCAAAAGTGCTGTAAGGTTTTTGGATCAGTTTCTTATAGGTTTTCTTTTTTTTTAAAGCGGGGGCCACCGGCCTGAAAAACATCCCATGCATCATTTTGGTCAGCTTGTTTTTCCCGGACCTGGATTCTAAATCCTCATAGAGATCTTTCGTTTTTTTATCTTTAACGGTCTTTTGTCCAAATGTAAAACAGGTGCTTACTATGAAAATCAACAGCAATATGGATATCGATTTGAACCCCATCAAACCCTTATTGATTATTTATCTTCTTCCTTCTTTACTTCTTCCTTCTCTACTTCGTCCTTCTTTATTTCCTCTGGTTGATCCACGTCATCTTTTGCATTTTTCTCATCAATTCTCTGTTGTTTATCAGCCGCCTTTTTCTCCTCTTCTATAAGTTTTAAAGCAGCCTTTTCTTTCTTGTTAAAATAACCTTTCAGGAGGAAATTATGCTTGGCAGCCTCCATATTTTCATCCAGGCCTTTCGTACTTGTTTTAAGATTGATCATCGTCTCGCTCAGGTTCTCGGCAATGCTCGTATCCTGGATTAACCTGCCAATGGTTCCTTTACCGCTGTTGATGTTAAAAATGATCTCTGCAAGCTGGGCAGAAATATATTCCGCATTACCTGCTGTGACCTGCAGGCTTGCCATGATAGCATCTGTTTCAACCGGTTCCTCCGATGCCAGCATCTGCCCTTCTTTTACCAGGGGAGCGTCCGGGCTGCCATGCGTAATCACCATCAGCCGGTCGCCGATAAGTCCTTCCGAACCTATCGATACGATACAATCCGTTTTAATATACTGCATGACTTCTTTCCTGATCAACATGTCAACCTTGATAGTGGAATCGTTAATGATATTGATGTCATCAACCGTTCCTACGCTGATCCCGGAGAAGCGGATAGTATTTCCCACCTGCAATCCGCTGATATTATTGAAATTTGCTGAGATCTCAAATACAGGATTGAACAGGTTTTTTTGCTTGCCGATAATAAAAATGGCGAAGACAAAAAGAGCCAGACCGCCGGCAATAAAGAGCCCAAGTCGTATCTTGAATTTTTGTGAATGTGTTTCCATGGTAAATGAATATTGAATGTTGAATGTTGAAGGTTGAATTTATTTGAAGAAGGAGCTGATTACCGGATCAGTGGATTTTTCAAAGTCAGCTAATTTTCCTTCCTGGTATACCTCCCCGTCTT
This sequence comes from uncultured Bacteroidales bacterium, assembly GCA_964371595.1. Classification (GTDB taxonomy): domain Bacteria; phylum Bacteroidota; class Bacteroidia; order Bacteroidales; family JAGOPY01; genus JAGOPY01. The sequence goes on from CAYJNJ010000013.1 coordinate 36,812, forward strand.
CCAGCATGATGATCCGGTCCGCCGTTTTAATTGCGCATTTAATATCATGCGTGATGATCATGGAAGAAGTTTTATATTTTTTCTGCACCTCATTGATGAGGGAACTGATTTCATCTGAAGTAACAGGGTCAAGCCCGGTGGTGGGTTCGTCATACAGCATGATCATTGGGTCTACCACAATAGTCCGGGCTAAACTTATCCGTTTCCGCATGCCCCCTGAAAGCTGCGATGGCATTTTATTCAGGGCATCGGCAAGGCCAACATTTTCTAAAACCTCATTGATTTTCTCTTTTATTTCCTTTTCGGAAATGCCTTTCTTAATCCTCTTCAGCGGAAATTCCAGGTTTTGCTTAACCGTCATTGAATCATACAAGGCACCGCTCTGGAAAAGGAAACCTATCTTCTGCCTCAGGAGGTTCATCTTTTCCAGGGTCAACCCCGAAACATTTTCGCCGAAAACACTGATTGTGCCCCCATCGGACGTCAATAACCCGACAATGCATTTAATAAGGACCGATTTCCCGGTGCCTGATTTGCCAAGCACCACAAGGTTCTCTCCATTGAAAAGCTTCAGGGAAATATCTTTCAATACTTCCTGCGGGCCAAATGCTTTCCTGAGATTCTTTATTTCGATGACCGGTTGATTCATGTTGTAGTGGTGAAGTGGTGAAGTGGTGTAGTGGTGAAGTTTTGAGGTTTTGAGGTTTTGAGGTTTTGAGGTTTTGAGGTTTTGAAGTTTTGAATTTATTTGGAATTTTGTGCTTGGTGCTTGGAATTTATTTGGTGCTTGGTGCTTGGTGCTTGGAATTTATTTGGTGCTTGGTGCTTGGAATTTGGAGTTTACGACATGGTATCTGTAATCTGAACAGCGATCACATCAAGAATAATGACCAGCAGTGAAGCCAGCACTACTGCGGAATTTGCGGCAATACCGACGCTTTCGGTACCCCGGCCGGCATTGTATCCTTTATAGCAACCCACCAGCCCGATGGCAGCTCCGAAGAAGAAGGTTTTAATGAAGGCAGGTAAAAAATCAATGAATTCAACTTTGCTGAATGCCTGGGCGAAGAACAGCGTAAACGATACATCGCCTTTAATGTTGGCGCCGGCCCAGCTTCCCAGGATGCCAAGTCCATCGGCATATAAAACCAGCAGCGGTATCATCAGCGTGGCAGCCACCACCCTGGTGACCACCAGGAACCTCATGGGATTGGTGGAGGAAACTTCCATGGCATCGATTTGTTCGGTCACCCTCATGGAACCTAATTCCGCTCCCATGCCCGAACCGATTTTACCTGCACAGATCAACGCTGTAATAACCGGGCCCATTTCCCTGATCAGGGATATGGCAACCATCCCGGGAAGCAGCGAAACTGCCCCGAAATCAACAAGCGCCGGCCTCGACTGGATGGCAAGCACCAGTCCCATTATGGTCCCGGTGACTGAAATAAGCGGCAGTGATTTATACCCGATCTGAAAACATTGACGGAAGAATTCCCGGAACTCAAAGTTGCGGGTAAATGTTTCTTTAAAAACCCTGACCATGAATAATAAAACATCAGCCAGGATGGTTAAAAAATTGCCAACCAGCGCAGTTTTCTCAATGGTTTTTTCAGTGAGCTTTACGGATTGCGCGGTGACAATTCCTTTGACCTTCTTTACAGGATTGATTTTTCTTATTTCCATACATACAATCAGCGTTGTGAAAAATATTCCCGGATAAAGACATGTTGCTGGTGCTCTGTCATTTTATCCGTTTGCTTCACGTCAATTTTTATTCCTGAGAAACGACGATCCGCCTTAAGAATGTTAAAAAGTTCAACTTTCGCATCAGTAGGGCCAAAGAGTATGACTTCCTCATAGTTCGCTATTTCTTCGCCTAATTTCTTGTAGTATTCAGTATGCCGCTGCTTCTCCTTGTTATGCATCACGTTTTCACTTCTTGCACTTGTCTGCTGCCTGTCCTGGAAAGTGAAATCCGATGTTATGGTTTTTGTCGTCACCGGATCAGTTATGAGCTCAGTTAAATGAGCACTTGAATGATCGATCCAGATGCCTAATTTTTTTGTAATTGTCATGGTGTTCCTGTTTAGGTAATTATTATTTATTCATAACCGCTTTTAATCACAGTCAGAATCATTTTGAAACGCCCGTTTGGTTTTACAAAGTTAGGCGAATGGGCGGGTATTACAATCGACTCCCCGGTATCCAGGAAATTTGATATCCCGCCGATCACAATCTCTGCCTTGCCATCGATGATCTGTGCAAAAGAGTCAAATGCCGTAGTTTTTTCCGTAAGGCCCTCACCACTGTCGAACGACATTACACTGATATTTCCGGTCGATTTTTTTAGGATCGTCTTAATGACAACGGAATTGGGAACATATTCGATGATTTCCACGGTGATATGCGTTTTAGATTTTTCAATTTCTGTAATTTCCATTTTGGTTGATTTTATATTATTTCTTTTTGCCGTTTCCTCCGCCATGACTTTTGTCTTTACCGTTTCCCTTGCCCTTACCACCTGTTTTATAATCCTTATTGCCCTTTCCCGGTTTTTCGCCATAGTTTTTTTGCGCAGGGCCGCGATAGCCTTTTGCATATTTCATTTTGTGATCATGGAAATAAACATAAGGCGCATTGCCTCTGTAGTCGGTTATGACGACCTTGTAACCATCGTAAAGATCATAATTTCTGTACCTTGAAGGGAGGTTGCTTCTGTGGACCCAATCCCCATCGACATAGGTTATAAACATACCTGCCTGGATATCATAGTAAGATTCCACATCAGGGAGGTAATAATAGCGGACATCAGTATATCCGACTGGCCCCCACATAGGAGGTATTCCGACAGATACATTTATTACCTGAGCCTGTAAATTACCTGCAAGAAACAGTGCCAATCCGGCAACAATTAATTTTATAGCCTTCATCAGATTGATTTTAACTATGAATTACTTTTCACACTACAAAGTTCTCTATAATGGCTCCGGAAAATGTTACACAATTAAAGAAAAGAATTACATCATTCACACATTAATAACTCAATGCCAACCAACCAAATAAAAAAAGCTGCACCGTGATGCAGCCCTTTCCCATAAAACCAAAATGTAAATTATGAAATGGATATCCTAAATAATACGGCGATAGCGAACAAATGCAAATACAGCAATTAAGACACCACCCAGGATAAGCGCCCATGTGGTTATTGGAACTGAATCAGGGGGCCGGCTGTATGTGATAACTTCAATGGCGTTTACAACAAGTCCTCCTACCTCTGCACTGGCTATATTTATCACAAAGCCATTACTAAAGTCCGCATCAGTGATAGTATAGGATGTGGAAATGGTATCAATTTGTCCTGAAATAAGTGTAATGGTCCATGATCCACCGGTCAGGTCATCTGAAACTACAATGCCGGTTAATGTTTCCGTTCCTGTATTTTCAATTACAATGTCATAGTAAATCACTTCGCCAACTGCAGAAAAAGTTTGCTGAACGGCCACTTTGGTAATGAGCAGATCACCTTGTACTTCCTGCTCGTTTAAGGGTTGGTTCATTATACTGCCGCCGGCTAAAGTAACTGCCCCGTTTAATGCAAGTAACCGGCCTTCAATCATGGCGCCTGAATTCGCAGTAATAGATGTTAATGCCATTACATTACCTTTAAAATCCGTATAATCGCCAAGGGTCGCTGAAATGCCAACTTGCCAGAAGACGTTTTTAGCCTGGGCACCATTGGTAAGGATTACATTTCCACCTGTTGGAGAGGGAAATGGCCCTCCGCCAATTGTGGTAAATTCGGATGCGATCTGAAAGATCCATACGGCATTACCGTTTCCCTGTGCATCCAATGTAAGGTTACCTGATTGAATTAAAAGTGTGGAAGTCGATTTGTAAATCCCAGGTGCAAGCGTTATGCCACCCTGGTCGCCTGATACAGTGGCAGGGGCGGGGTTTGAAGCCGCCGCCGCATAAAGATACGCATCAAGCAGGTCCTGTTTGGCCAATAATAGCATGGCAGGCACACCCGGGGGAGCAATATCATCGGCGGCGTAAATCGCGCCATTCACAACGGTGGAAGGAGGAAATCCCGTAATAGATGAACGGAAACCGGGGCTTAACCCAACATCAAGGTCGTTAATCTGGCTTGCAGGAGCGGCGCTGGTAATGGCTGTACCGGCGAGGATCGCAAAATTGGAAGCCGAATTAAGATCAGGGGCAATCTGCCCAAAGTTTATAAGGGGCAGGGATAAAAGAAAAACAATAGTCAATACGGTAATTGAATTTTTCATTTGGTTTTAATTTAGATAGTTAATGAATATTTCCAAAGTAGGTGCAAAGTTCCGTATCTGGCTATAAAATACTGTTACACAATTCGTGAAATGATTTATATAATTCACACATTAAGGCAATAAAAAAAGGCTGCCCCCGCAGCCTTTTTCAAACTAAAAACCCAAAATCTGTCAAGAAAAATATAAAATTGTGACAGGTGCTTTACATATTATACCATCCGGCGGATACGGATAAACGCAGTTAATGCCATGGATGGAGGTGTTATCATTTGCTTTGATTCAGATTGTTAACAATTAATGGGGAGGCTTTCCAGCATCAGGATCTTTGGTTGTCTTTGGTTGTTTGGGTTGCTTTTCCTTCCCGGTCTTTTTTGGCTGACCGGCTTTTGGAGTTTCAGAGGTTTTCTGCTTTGCCGGTTTTGCACTTTGCTGCTGTTTGGCCGGCTGCTGCTTTGCCGGCTGATCGACCTGCTGTTTGGCCGG
>CAYJNJ010000013.1:41689-55961 GCA_964371595.1 uncultured Bacteroidales bacterium
CTGCTGTTTGGCCGGCTGCTGCTTTGCCGGCTGATCGACCTGCTGTTTGGCCGGTTGCTGCTTGGCTGGTTGCTGTTTTGCTGGGGGTACTGTTTTGCCCTGCTGTGTTCCACCTGTCTTTTGTGCGGCAGGCTTTACATCTTCCCTGGTTTTTACAGTGGCAGGTGCGGGATTCTTTCCTCCTTCCGATACATTTTTTTTCACCTGTGGTTTATATATCTGGAGCTGATCATTGGTCACGCTCTGACCGGGTTTGCTTGCTTCTTTAACCGCAACCGCTTTTACAGGCTTGCCAACCCGTTGTTCAACTTCAGCCCTATCGGGGCCTGCATTGTATGTTACGTTGCTTGATTTGTCTATATAAGTATTGTTAATAACCGTAGAGTTATTGATAATCGTTACATTGTTGGAATTATCGACATAATAATTATTGATGGTCCTGCTCCCAAAATCCCTGTTTCTTACAAATACCCATTGTGTTTCCGGAACATAATAGTTGTTGCTGTACGCGACCGAAATGCTGATGCCAGGTCCGATCGGGGCCCAGCCGTAATAATCATTTGATCTTCTCCACGTGACCCATCCGGGGCCCCATTCATTGTCGGGTACCCACACATGCCCGTAATAAGGATCATAGTACCAGCGGCCATAATGGAATGGCGCCCATCCCCAGGAATAATATGACACCCATGTCCATCCCTGGTTGGTGAATACCCAGTAACCTTCACTGGCATAAGGACTAAATCCGGGGCCAGCATCCGGTATCCAGACATACCCGTAATCCGGGCTTACAACCCAGCTGCCATAAGGGCTCAGTTCATCATAAAACACCTGCATACTGACATACCCTCCCTGTGCAGATGCTTCGCGGGGTGCCATATTTGCACCCAGGAACAGCATGATCAAAACAGAAAGGATTTTTATTCTAATTCCCATAACCTGTATTTAATTGTGATAAAGTTATCACGGTACAAAGTTCTGTACCTTTAAATACAAAACTGTTACACAATTATTAAAAAGAGTTACATTATTCACACATTATCCAGCGTGTTCCTTCGTTTACGCTTGAGGTGCTTGAAGAAAGTGGGAGTGAGGCCGGTGACTTTTTTGAATTGGTTGGATAAATGCGCAACGCTGCTGTAATTCAGCTTATAGGAAATTTCGGAAAGATTAAGTTCATCGTAAAGGAGCAATTCTTTCACACGCTCGATTTTGTGGGCGATAATGAATTTCTCAATGGTGGTTCCCGTTACTTCAGAGAAAATGTTAGCCAGGTACGTATAATCATAGTCAAGCTTACTGCTCAGGTAATCGGAAAAATTAGTTTTGGGAAGCTCGTCTTCATAATGGACCATTTCTATTATGACGTTTTTAATTCTCTCGATAAGCATTGCCCGCTGGTCGTCCATCAGTTCCAGGCCTGATTTCAGCAAGGCAATTTTCAACTGGCTACGTTGTTCATGAGTAATGTTTCCGATAACCTCAACATCTCCTAAATCTACCACACCATAACGAAGCCCGAGTTTATCAAGTTCCGATTTCACCATCATCTTGCAGCGGATTGAAACCATATATTTGATGTAGAGCTTCATAACATTGATCCTTGCTGCTGAATATGGCAAATCAGTATATCTTCATAAATCAGTGTAAAATTAATGGATTTTATAATCAAACCAATTTTAATTAATGCTGAAAGATGTGGGAATGATGTAAATCTTTGTCGGCTCAGGCAAATGAAAGCACTGAATAGTAATTACTTTGATTTCGACTTGGATTTACCGGGATTTGTACTGTTATTGTTATGAGGGTTATTTGAATTGTTTTTACTGCCCTTTGCCTTACCGGGGTTTGTACTATAGGTACTGTGAGGGTTATTGGAATTTTTATAATGACCCTTGTGATGCCCGTTATCACCTTTAACAAATACAGCACAGGATGTCCCTGAGAATAAAAGTCCTGTGCAAAACGCCAGGATAGCCAGTATTTTAAGCGGTTTCATTGATTAAAAGACCCGCCTTCCTCGTATAATCTGGAATAATATGGCAATAATAGCAATGACAAGAAGAACGTGTATGAAACCTCCGGCACTGAAATAGAAAAATCCAAGGGCCCATCCTATAAGCAGGATTACCGCTACAACATAAAGTAAATTACTCATAATACTATGGTTTTAAGATTAAATTATTCAAGTAGCAAAGTTAACCCTGGCTTCTGGTGATCCTGTTACACAATTATGGGAATAAATTACATGATTCACACATTCAGTGAGCCATACGGACAGGGTTAATCAAAGGTGATTGAGCGGTTTAAGCCTTTTATGCCTGAGTCCCTTAAAATAAGTTGGCGTCAATCCCGTAATTTTCTTGAACTGGTTGGATAAATGCGCTACACTGCTGTAATTCAGCCTGTAGGCTATTTCAGAAAGGGTGAGCTCATCATAAAGAAGTAGTTCCTTGACACGCTCAATTTTATGGGCTATCAGGTAATGTTCAATCGTGATCCCGGTTACTTCTGAAAAACTGTTAGCCAGGTAAGTATAATCATACTTGAGCTTTCCGCTGAGGTAATCCGAAAAATTTGTGCTTATGGGTTCATCTGCATAATGCACCATTTCAATGATGACGTTTTTAATTTTTTCAATCAGGACGGCTTTTTTATCTTCCATTAGCTCAAGTCCTGATTTCAATAAAGCTTTATGAAGGTGATCATGCTGCTCGGGAGTTAGGTCCCCGACTATTTCAACTTCGCCTAAATCTATTTTTTTATAATGCAGCCCTAATTTTTCAAGCTCCGACTTAACCACCATCTTGCAGCGGATACAAACCATATATTTGATAAATAGCTTCACCCGGATTTAGTAAAATGAAAGCTAAAAATAATACATTAATTGGTAAGATGCAAGAGGATAAACAGTTAAAGTCAAATTTTTGTTTCCTTTTTGGGTTTTAATTTACCACTAAGGCACTTAGGACACTTAGAGACACTTAGATTCTATTGTGCCTGTTGTGTCTATTGTGGTAAAAACAATACTACGATGTAGTCGTTGATATAACAACTGTCCCGGCCAGTTTATCCCCACAACCCTTCGATCGACAAATACCTTTCGCCTGTATCATAATTGAAAGTCAGGATCCGGGAGTTGGGCTTCAGTTCAGGTAGTTTTTTATTAACGGCAGCCAGTGAAGCCCCGGTGGAAACACCAGCAAAGATGCCTTCTTCTTTTGCGATCCGGCGGCTGAAATCAAAAGCATCGTCTTTCGAAACCTGGATCACCCCATCCAGAAGATCGGTTTCCAGGTTCTTTGGGACAAAGCCGGCGCCGATCCCCTGAATAGGGTGTGGCCCCGGTGCACCGCCACTGATAACAGGTGAAAGCTCCGGTTCTACGGCAAAAGTTTTCAGGCCTGGCCAGAGCTTTTTAAGGTGTTTCGTCACACCTGTAATATGACCACCGGTACCGACACCTGTAATGAGGTAATCAAATCCATGCGGAAAATCGTTTGCCAATTCCTGAGCCGTGGTTTGATAATGAACCCTGGGATTTGCCGGATTATCAAATTGAGATGGCATCCAGGATCCCGGTGTGGATTGAATCAATTCTGTCGCTTTAGCAATAGCCCCTTTCATACCCAGTTCACGGGGTGTAAGTATAAATTCCGCCCCGTAAACCGACATTAGTTTGCGCCTTTCAACACTCATCGATTCAGGCATTACCAGGATCAGCTTATAGCCTTTTACGGCGGCAACCATTGCAAGACCAATGCCAGTGTTGCCTGAGGTGGGCTCAATGATCACGGAACCGGCCTTAAGCAGGCCTCTTTCTTCCGCATCTTCAATCATTGATAAACCTATCCGGTCCTTAATACTTCCACCCGGGTTGAATTTTTCCAGTTTGATCCAGACTTCAAACTGAGCGGGAAATAGCTTGTTTAACTTTACAACAGGAGTATTTCCAATGGTTTCGAGAATATTTTTGTATTTCATGATCTACTTTTTAAGGTCTTATTTAATTTCAAAATGCAAAACTCAGATGAAATAATTGATAGGTTCAATAAAATCCTTTTTATCACGAACAATAATCTGGGCTTTGTGATAGACAACCGAAAAGGGTTCGATGCTTTCAGTCAGCCATACATTGCCACCAACTACCGAGCTTTTCCCGACAACGGTGTTTCCGCCGAGTATGGTGCAGCCTGAATATAATATAACGTCGTCCTGGATTGTAGGATGACGCTTTGTGCTCGCCAGCGTCTTTTCCACGAACATGGCACCGAGCGTAACACCCTGGTAAATCTTGACATTTTTTCCGATCTCGGCCGTTTCACCGATTACGATTCCGGTTCCATGGTCAATAAAGAATTTCTCGCCGATTTTGGCACCAGGATGGATATCAATCCCGGTCCGGCTATGGACAAATTCGCTGAGTAGCCTAGGCAAAAGTGGGATTTTCATGAGGTGCAGTTCGTGGGCAATACGGTAAGTCGTGATGGCAAAAAAACCGGGGTACGACATAATCACTTCTTCAATACCATTGGCGGCCGGATCGGATTCAAGAAAGGCATTTGCATCAATTTCCAGTTTCCGGTAAACTTCCGGCAACCTGCTGAAAAAATCATTGACTGCGCTTTCAACTTTTTTCTCATCCCCGCTTAATAAGGGCTGCAACAGTTCGCTCAGGCTGAACATCAAATGACGCAGGTCTTTTTGTAAAGAATGCAGGGTTACAGTACGGTTCGCTTTGATCGGGAAAAGGAACATTACAATCTCATTCAAGAATGTATGCGAGTTTTCTACGACCGGGACTTCAACCCGGCAGCTTTTGTACTGGTGAAATATTTCTTTGGGAAGTTGTTTTACTTTTTGCATGCCGGGATTAATAATTGGCTGACTATATTGACATTACATTTAGACAAAACGTATATCGTTGCATTTTGTTAATCCGGATCGATCTTTTTTTAAGAAAAAGCCTTTGATATGACCACTAAGGTACTTAGGACACTAAGAGACACTAAGATTCTATTGTGCCTGTTATTTTGATGAAATAGTCGACAATCTGATAGAATTTCTAAGTGTCCCTAAGTGCCCTTAGTGCCTTAGTGTTAAAAAATCCTCAAATCATCTGGTCAACTCCAGACAATATACCGCCCCTTCAGTACTTGTAAATACCAGGTAGCTACCGGAAAGGGCAGGGGAGGAGAATATCCCGCCTAACTCTTCCTCTACTTCGAGGAAATGTTCGTTTGATTTAATGATCGAATAAATATCATCACGGTAAGAATCATCTTCTTTGAAATATTTCAGATGATTCGCCCTGTAGCCATCAGTGGAATAAGTCCATATTTTTTCACCGGTTTTAATGTCGATGCAGTGCAACTTGCCAATGGTGGTGCCGGTATAAAGCCTGTCATTAGCGAAAACCGCCGGGCCGAACTGCAGGAATTCCATGTCCTGCTTCCATTTGATAGCCCCTGTTCCCGGATCAACTGCCGCCAGGATCCTTTCATCCGCACCGGCAAGGTACAGTACGGAATCGTGGACACTGTTCGCCAGTACCCAGCCTTTTGTGAAAACCTTGTTCCAGTGGCAATAGCCTTTCCCGGCATCCAGTGCATACACATTATAATCCCTCGCCCCGGCAATGACCAGGCTATTGGCTATAACCGGGCTCCCCTGCACCTCGCCTTTGGGAAAGTACCTGTGGCCGACCGTTTTAAATTTCCAGAGCAGGCTGCCATCCGCAACTGAAAGTGCATAAATATATCCATCGAAAGAGCCGAAATAGATTTTATCACCATCTGTGGCCGGGCTTGTGTGAACTACATCCCCGGTTTGAAATTCCCACTCTAAGGTGCCATCAGCTAAGTTTAAAGCATAAAAATATCCGTCGCCGCAGCCAAAGAAGATGGCATTTCCTGAAATAAGGGGTGAGGACTGGAAATAATCGGCGAAATCGTACTTTTTATCAAACCTGGCGGAAAATGACCAGATCAAATGGCCTTCCAGGTCAAGGCAATAGAGTTTGCCATCAGCACTGGTAAAATACAGCCGGTTTTCATTGACAGTTGCCGTTGACCGGATACTGCCGCCGGTTTTAAAGGCCCACTTCAGTTTGCCGGCAGCAAGGTCCAGGGCATAGAAAGTGCTGTCAAGGCAGCCAAAGTACACAGTGTTGTCATGAATTAAAGGGGAGGAATAAACCGGGGCGGTGAGGGGATATTTCCAGGAAAGGGATGGAGCTGAATTCTTGTCTTCCATCTGAACAACAGAAGCCTGGGATAAGCCTTTGACCAGTGGAATATTAAGGATGATCAGGAACAGGATAAGGGATCTCATCTTTTTTTTATTCAAAAATATAGATAAATCTGCAAAGAAAAATTTTGACCACTTAGGCACTAAGGACACTAAGATTCACTAAGGAATTGGAAGGTTAAAGATGCTGATTTTTTAACAAAGCCAATCATTTTAATTTATAATGAAGAAATAATCGGTCTTTTGAAAATTTCCTTAGTGAATCTTAGTGTCCTTAGTGCCTTAGTGTTAATATTGTGCCCCTTATTGTGTCCTAATGTGTCTATTGTGTTTAATAACCAAAGCCAATGCAAGCACAAATATCATTATGTTTGCACTATTCAATATTGCCCGTAAATGAAAAAGATCCTGATTTTACTATTACTCCTGCTTGGCTATTCATCCATTCCTTCCATTGCCCAGGAATCCACAGCCCGATACGATGTGTTTTCCTTTGAGCAGCAGCTCATCCTGCCAGGCACCACTACGCAGATCTATGATGCGATAACCGGCGATATCACCGGCTGGTGGGACCATTCATTCTCCGAAAAGCCTTATAAGCTTTATATTGATGCCATCCCCGGCGGTGGATTTTATGAGATCTTCAATGCCGGTGGCGATGGAGTGAAACATGCAACAGTCATTTACTCCGACCGCGGAAAGATGCTGCGTTTCGACGGACCGCTGGGCTTATCGGGTAAAGCCGTCCAGATGGTCACTACCTATGAATTTTCAGCGGCAGGTTCAGATTCGACATTAGTAAAACTTACTGTCCACGGTGCCGGGGAAGTTACGGAAGGCATGCCGGCTCTCATCGGGTCGGTGTGGCACCATTTCCTCTTCGAGAGGTTCAAGCCTTATGTTGAAGGCGGGATGAAGCCGCTTGATTGATTTTTTTTCTTACACGAAGTTACACGAAGATTACACCAAGTTACACGAAGAAAAATCTTTGCGAACCTTTGCGATAACTTTGTGTAGCTTTGCGAAATAGCTTTTAAACTCCAACTGCTGATGTCTCAAAAAAACCGGAATATATCTCTCATTTCACTGCTTGCACTTTCATTCATCTTGATGGCGTGGGGATACAACGGCCACAATATGATCAACAGCAGCGCCTCCCTTTCATTTACCGCTGAGATGGCGCAGTTCCAATCGTGGGCCGTGACCCTTGCTGAGCATGCTTCCGACGCTGATGACCGCAAAGATACCGATCCGGATGAAGGCCCGCGGCATTATATCGACATTGATAATTACCCTGGATTTATAGCACAGGGGCGGATCCCCCAGACTTATGACTCGGTGCTTGCCCTTTACGGCCAGGCTTTTGTGATCGACCAGGGGGTTTTGCCCTGGGCAACGAAGATCACCTATGATTCGCTTGTGAGCAGCTTTGCCCGCTTCGACTGGAGTAAAGCCGTCCTTTTCGCCGCCGACCTCGGGCACTATGTCGGCGATGCGCACAACCCCCTCCATATTACAAGGAATTATAACGGGCAATATACCGGCAATTCTGGCATCCATTCCCGTTATGAGACAGGGATGATCAATGCCTTCAAAGATGAAATCACCATGACCGGTGCTGAGATCTCGTTCATTGAGGATGTCAGCGGGTATATCTTTAACTACATCTATGCGAATTATATTTATGTCGATTCGATCATGATAGCGGATACTTACGCTGAGGGTGTTGCCGGAAATACGACTTCTTTTGAATACAAGGAGGCTCTCTGGTACAAGTGTGAAGGATTTACCACTCCCCTTTTTAACCGCGCTGCCAATACGCTGGCAGAACTGATCTATTCGGCCTGGGTTGAAGCAGGTAAGCCTGATATGAACAGCGGCCCGGGGATTTTCGAATGGCAGGGCAGGTCAAATGTCATGCAATTGAAAATCAGCCCTAACCCGGTGAAAGAATCTGCAAAAATCAGTTTTGTTTTACCGGAAACACGTGAGATTGTATTACAGTTAGCCGATGTGAATGGCGCAGTGATCAAAACGATTTCGGACAAAAAAATTCCGGCGGGCGAACATGAATTTTCATTCAATTTTTCAGACCTGCCGGATGGAATATATTTTGTTTTGGTTGATCAAGGGGGATTAACAGCGACCAAAAAATTTATTAAAACGGCAGGGCATTAATCCCAATCTTCCCGTCCAACCATACTGTCGCCCCGATGGGGCTTTGAAGGTGTTAATGGCTCCGTTTTCTACCATACTGTCGTCCCTGATGGGACTAATCCCCGCTTCCCAGCATCCCGCGCCGTACGCCCTCCGCTCTACGCCCTCCGCTCTACGCCCTACGCCCTACGCCCTACGCCCTACGCCCTACGCTCATTTCACTGCTTCCGCAAACCTCTCCGCGACAGCACCCCAGTCCACCACGTTCCAGATTGCATTAAGGTAATCGGCGCGTTTATTCTGGTATTTCAGGTAATAGGCATGTTCCCAGACATCGATGGCGAAAATGGGGGTGCCTTTGAATTCGGCGATGTCCATCAGCGGATTGTCCTGGTTAGGTGTTGAGCCGATGGCAAGCTTGCCATCTGTGTTAACGTAGAGCCATGCCCAGCCTGAGCCGAAGCGGTTTGCACCTGCGGCGTTCATCTGGGTTTTCATGTTGTCGACACTTCCGAATGCCTCGTCGATTGCCGCTGCAAGCTTCCCGGTGGGCAATCCGCCCCCTTTTGGTGAAAGTGTAAGGAAGAATAAATCGTGGTTATAGACCCCGCCTGCATTGTTGCGGATTTTCATATCGAATTTCTTCGTGTTGGCCAGGATCTCGGTAAGTGACATTTTTTCCGCGTCCGTACCAACGATTGCGGCATTCAGGTTATTTACATAAGCTGCATGATGACGGGAATGGTGAATTTCCATCGTCTGGGCATCAATGTGCGGTTCCAGTGCATTATAAGCATATGGAAGAGTAATGAGCTTGAATGGTCCCGCTGTCGGTTGTGCATTCATTGCTGCTGTAGAAGCTGTCATGATGATGATCATAATTTGAAAGATTGATGTTTTTTTCATTGAATTAAGTATTCTGAACGTTAGATATCTGCTAAACGCTCAGCTTTGAGAATTGTTCAAACTAAACCATGAACCGCTTGTATAGCTGCACTTTACTGTTGGGAATGAAAAGGATATCGTCTTCTTCCTTTTCTTTCAATGATGTGGAAAGATGTAATTTGCCGTTTTCCAGTACATACCCGGTATAATTCTGGCCGGAGAGGTAATCCTGCATAAAGATCCTGTTTTCCCGGCGGGTCTCGATCAGCATCAACGGCTGGTGCCTGGCGAGAAGTGACTCCATCTCGGGGATGATGTTTGGCTCATAACCTTCGACATCACATTTGATAAAATCGATCCGGTTCAGCCCGCCAAAAAGCTCACTGCCTTTGCGCATGACGGCATTGAATTTATCGATATTCTCATCATTGACCTCCTTGGTCCCGTCCATCACGAAATTGGATCCCGAAGCGATGAATCCTTTGGCACTCCTGCTGGTATTGACGATTTCAATGTCCTTGTTGTATTCGCCCAGAGCGTACGGAAAGATCTTGATGTTTTTATACTTCTTTGCATTCTTTGTGAGCACTTTCCTGACGGTCTCGACCGGTTCAACGGCATATACAACGCCTTCCGGACCGGTCCATTTTGAAAAATACAGCGAAAAGTAGCCCAGGTTCGCCCCGATATCGATGACGACATCGTTCTTCTGAATGATCGATTTTAAAAAATAATGGTATTTATAGAGAGGTTTTTTTTTCAGCAAGCCAAGGTCATAGGAGAAAAAATAGAATTTGCTGAGTGTGTAAAGATAGTTTTCAAAAGATAAAGATTTGAATAGAACCAGTTTAAGAAATTCTCCTTGTCGCTTCATTTTACTATTTATAGACCGGGCTCAAAAATAGAATAAAATTGAGATTCTATAAAATCCGGAGAATATTTTATTGTCACCACCTCACCACTTCACCACTCCACCACCTACTTCGCCTTTTCCTGCAAAATCAGCCTCAGCGAAGTGTCTCTTGTGAAATAGTTAATGGCCCAGTTAAAAAAGACGATCAGCTTGTTCCGGATGCTTAGGATCAGCATGAGATGGAGGAACATCCAGACGAACCAGGCAAAATATCCCTGGAAGCGGATGAAGGGCAGGTCGACGACGGCTTTGTTCTTTCCTATGGTGGCCATGGAACCTTTGTTAAAGTATTCATAGTCCTTCAGGCGCTTATTTTTCAACAGGGCTTCCAGGTTCCTGGCTAGGTACTTTGCCTGGTTGATGGCAACATTGGCAACCTGCGGATGCCCTTTCGGATATTTTGGCGTTTCCATGCAGGCAACGTCGCCCACAGCATAGATGTTTGAATAACCATGGACCAGGTTGTGCCTGTCGACGATCATCCTGCCGTTCTGCACGATCACATTTTTGTCGATGCCTTCTATGGTGTTGCCGGTGACCCCCGCCGCCCAGATCATCCTTTTGGATTTGATGATTTCTCCATTGTTCAGCGTGACGACTTTTCCATCATAATCATTGACAAATGTATTGGTCATCACTGTGACACCAAGCGACTTCAGGTATTTCTCGGAGGTTTTCCGGGCCATAGGGCTCATGCTGTTGAGCGTATGCGGGCTGCCTTCAAGCAGGATGATCCGCAAATCTTTAAAATCGATGAGAGGGTAATCTTTCGGAAGGATGTTCCGCTTGATTTCAGCGAAAGCCCCGGCCAGTTCGACGCCTGTCGGGCCTGCTCCGACGATGACAATATTGAGCAGGTATTCCCTTTCATATTCATCAGCCGATAAAAGGTCCTCAAAATCCTGCAGGACATTGTTCCTGATCTTGATGGCATCATAGGTGGTCTTCAGGCTGTATGTGTATTTTGCAAGGCCCGGGTTGCCAAAGTAATTGGTCTTGCACCCGGAGGCGATAACCAGGTAATCATAATCAAAATTTCCGATGGAGGTACTGATGGAATTAGAACCCGGGTTTACTCTCAGGACTTCGGCCATTCTGATCTGTAAATTTTTCCGGTACTGGAAAACTTTTCTGAAGGGAAAAGAAATACTGCTCGGCTCTAACTGTGATGTCGCCACCTGGTAGAACAGGGGCTGAAACTGGTGATGGTTCAGCTTGTCGATCAGTAACACATCAAAACGATCTTCATCAAGGTGCTCTGTAAGCGTGATTCCTGCAAATCCGCCACCAACGATCACAACTTTCTTCCTGTCCATTTTTCCGGTAAAATTCGGATGCAAAGTTATGCTGTTTCAGGTATACAAAGTTGAGATTTTAAATAGCTTTATTTAAGCGTCTTCACATAATCAAGGAGAAACTTTATGCTGGGTCTGTCTTCCGTCATCTGGCCTATGTATTTAAATCGCAGCACTCCATTTTTATCTATGATAAAAACGGATGCAATATTTTGTTCAGCCGAAACGCCATCCCAAAAGCCGGTAAACAGCTTTAACTGCCGTGAAACTATCCTGTCCTCATCAACAATAACCGGGATAACAGTGTGAGGATCATCCTTTTTAACATCAAAGACGATCGGGAAATTAGTCCTGACCCATTCTGCGTAATCAGCCTGGATAGTGCCGGCAGCAGGAGGATTCTTCGGATTTTTAATACCTTCAACAACCTGCAGGGCATCCGGGAATTTTTCCAGCCAGTCTTTGATCCGCTCGCTGCTGTAAGGCATTACATAGGCTACTTCGAGGTTGTATTTATCTTTGATCCCTGATTTCAGTTCCAGTTGCTCGAGTTCCAGATACTGATATGGGCAATAGGAGCACCAGTTGTTCCCGGTCCATCCGCGGGGAAAAACGAGCATGACGTTTTTGCCCTTGAAGGAGGATAAATTGAACGATCCGCCACCATATAGCGGCAGTGTGAAATCGGGCATCGGGTCACCGGCAATTGCAGTCATGGCCTGTGTTAATGTAAGGCCGGTATTTGGCCGGGCAATGCTGTTGAACAGCCTCCATTGGCCATCGCCTTTATACATCTGCACATACTCAATTATTCCGGTAGATTCACACCTGGCAACTGCCAGCCCGTCTTTTACATCCAGAATTGTGACACTATTGTTCCTGTAAACCTCGTCCTGCTTTCCAATGCCAGCGTATGCATTTTCCATGACTGATTCATAACGCTGGCGCCTGATAGTTGTTTTGGCTGTCTGCGCAACCAGCTGAAGTGTCACTTTGTTGAATTCGGCATCGATGGCCTGGCCAAGCCGACCGGCATCACCGGCACTTAAAGCGTCCAAATAAGTCATGGCTGTTTTTCTGATTTCCGCCTTTTCAGCCTCGGCATCGAAATTCTTCAGGCGCGGAGGAGGCTTGATCCCCGATGTAAACATGACATTGACGATTTTCCATTGCCCATTGAGCTTTACCGCCTGGATGTAGTCGGTGAACAAAAGCGAAACGATCCTGACATTGGAAACATTATTTTCGATATTCAGGATGTCAACCTTGATGTGACGTGCCGTATCATCTATCATCCCGGCTTTGGCACGGGTGAATTCTATCAGCCCTGACCAGGTTGTGTAATTCATTGTAGTACGGCCGGTTTGCGGCAGGTCCCGGGGTGCTGCCTTGTTCAGGTCCGGGTGGATAGCCCGTTCCACTCGGGTTACATCGCCGGAGTAGTAGCCATCGATATAATCCAGCGCAACCTGCCGGATAGCTGTTTCATCATCGCTGCCTGACTGCAGTTCCTGACCAGTGGTGACAAGAACTGAAAAACATACAAGGATCACGGAAATGACCCCGATCTTTAAGAATGCATACAAAGTTTTCATATTGGTAATTCTTTTAGGGTGCTATAAATCTAGCAGATTCTAAAAGAATACTTTACAGGGAATCAATAATCAGCAGGAATGAGACTACAGACAGCAAAACGGAAAGCAAAAAATTCATTATTTAAAACCAGGACCCTGTTCAGAACACATCGCCAGTAACTCAGCACTTATTCTTCTGCCTGGAAAAGGTAAAAAACGTATTTCTTGTATTTCCGGAAAAGTTCCCCGTTCCTTTTGCCTGTCAGATGCTTATCTTCAAGCTTATCAATCTTTTTCCGGTAGATTTTTTTTAATATTTTTATGATAAAGGGGAATCTCTCGTCGGCCAGCGCCCATGCGGAGGTCCACACAGGCTTGATCACCTCTGTATTTAACTGGTTGACAATATCCAGTGTCAGGGAAGTTTCTGCAGTGATGTCCTTTTCAACCAGGGTTTTTATTGGAAATGTTGATTTTAGCTGCAGCCAGGTCTGGTAGTCATGGCCACCGCCGAGCTTTGACCGGCCTTCGGGATCGGTATGGAAAAAGTCGCTTGCAATAATGTGCCCGCCGGGAGTTAAAAGCATTAATGCTCCCGGTATCCCTTTATCCATCGGGATGTACTGGAAGCTCTCGCTGAACAGGATAAGGTCATACTTTTTATCGGTCACCAGGTCTTCAAACCTGCACTGGTAGAAATTGACCTTATCGCCAAGCATGTTTTTAGCATAAGCGGTGAGGATCTGTCCCGGGGAAACACAATCGACCGTATAGCCCCTGGAAATAAGTTGCTCCGCGGTTTTCCCCGATCCGCAGCCGACGTCAAGGATGGTTTTCACACCTTCGGGGATATTCGCGAAGATCAGTTCGGCATAGTTCTCCTGCGCTTGCTTCATGTTGGCAACATCCGCCGCAAGCCCGTCTTTAAAATACCCGTAATGAAGATATTCCGATTTCAGGAAGAATTTGTAAACCCTCAAACCCAGCTCCAGACCTACCTCCCGGGAATCTATTTTGTACTTTTTTTTCTTTCCTGACATTAAGCAAATTTTGGTAAAGTAACATTTAGGGCAACAAATAATAAGTGCCTAAAAATACACTTTATCAGCATACCAGGGAATCATTCAACCGAAAATTGTCAATACCCGTCTTCCCGTCTTCCCGTCTTCCCGTCTTCCCGTCTTCCCGTCTTCCCGTCT
>CAYJNJ010000014.1:0-52192 GCA_964371595.1 uncultured Bacteroidales bacterium
CACTGATATTGTAATTTTTTATCCGCTTATGCGTGGCCGCCATCTCGTTCAGTTCGTTGTAATGGGTGGCGAACAGCACTTTGGGTCGGTATGCGGGATGTTCGTGAAGAAATTCGGTGATAGCCCAGGCGATCGATATACCATCATACGTGCTGGTCCCGCGGCCGATCTCATCGAGCAGGATCAGGCTGCGGGTGCTGATATTATTGAGGATGCTTGCGGTTTCATTCATCTCTACCATGAACGTCGACTCACCGGAAGAAATATTATCCGACGCACCTACACGGGTGAAAATCTTGTCGACCAGGCCGATCCTGGCCTCCTGGGCCGGGACAAATGAACCCATCTGGGCCATCAGCACGATCAATGCAACCTGCCTGAGCAATGCCGATTTCCCCGACATATTCGGGCCTGTGATTATGATGATCTGCTGCTTTTCATGATCGAGTAGGATATCATTCGAAACATATTTCTCCCCCAGGGGCAACTCAAGCTCAATAACGGGATGCCTCCCTTCTTTGATCTCTATCTCAAACCCGTCATGGATCACCGGCCTGTGGTAATTATTTTCTTTAGCGATCACGGCAAACGAAAGCAGGCAGTCGAGATGGGCGATACGGCTGGCATTTAGCTGGACAGGACGGATGTAATCGGCCAGTCCCTGGATCAATTCGTCATAAAGCCGGCTTTCCAGCACCAGGATCTTTTCTTCTGCGCCCAGTATCTTCTGCTCGTAATCCTTAAGCTCTTCCGTGATATAGCGCTCGGCACCGACAAGGGTTTGCTTACGGTTCCATTCAACGGGAACCTTTTCCTTATGGGCATTGGTGACTTCAAGATAATACCCGAAGATATTATTGTAACCGACTTTCAGGGAAGAGATACCAGTCTGTGCAATTTCCCTCTGCTGGAGTTTCTGAAGGAATTCTTTACCGGAATAAAGCAAGCCCCTTAACTCATCCAGTTCCGGCGAAACGCCGTTCTTCATTACTCCCCCCTTGCTTACAGCAGTAGGAGGATCGTCCTGGACTTCATTTTCGATCCTGTCCCTGATGATCTTGCAGGGATTGAGCTGCTCGCCGATTTTCCGGAGTGCAGCATGGCCGGTTTTTTCGCAGAGGTCCTTTAACTCTTCGGTTGCGTAAAGGGCCCGTTTAAGCTGGACCACTTCCCGTGGCGTGATGCGGCTTACTGCCACTTTTGAGATGAGCCGTTCAAGGTCGCCGGTAAGTTTGAACTGTTTTGCAAACATTTCGGCCTTCTCGTCGTTGGTCATCAGGTATTCGACAATATCCAGCCTCTCTTCGATGGGTTTCCGCTCTTTAAGCGGCAGCACCAGCCAGCGGCGCATCATTCGTGATCCCATCGGTGTAAGGGAGCGGTCGATGACATCCATCAGGGTCCGGCCTTTTTCATTAATAGAACTGACCAGTTCCAGGTTCCTTACAGTGAAACGGTCGAGCCAGACATATTTGTCTTCCTCGATCCTCGATATTTTGACAATATGCTGGATCTTATCGTGATGGGTTTCGGCAAGGTAATGAAATGCGCCGCCGGCCGCAATGATAGCATGGGGCAGGTCTTCCACGCCAAAGCCTTTCAGCGATGTCGTGCCAAAATGGGCAGTCAGGATATCGTTGGCAAATTCCGATGTGAACACCCAGTCATCAAAAGTGAAGGTGTAGAATTTGCTCCCGAACAGTTGCTGGAAGAGTTCGCGCCTGGTTTTTTGGATGATAACCTCACTGGGTTTAAATCCCTGCAGAAGTTTATCGATATAGTCGTTATTACCCTCTGCGGCGTAAAATTCACCGGTGGAGATGTCAAGAAATGCGATCCCTGAGATTTTATCTCCCAGTTGTAGGCTGCAAAGAAAATTATTCTCTTTGTGGTCGAGGACTTTATCATTGTAAGATACCCCCGGGGTCACCAGTTCAGTGACGCCACGCTTGACGATTTTCTTAGTCAGCTTGGGGTCTTCCAGTTGATCACAGATGGCAACCCGTTGACCGGCCCTGACCAGTTTAGGCAGGTAAGTGTCGAGCGCATGATAAGGAAAACCGGCAAGATCGACATAGGAAGCAGCGCCATTGGCCCGCCTGGTGAGCACGATACCCAGGATCTTCGAAGTCTTGACGGCATCTTCCCCGAATGTTTCATAAAAATCCCCGACCCTGAAAAGCAAAAGTGCATCAGGATATTTTGCTTTGATGGTGGCATACTGCCGCATCAGTGGGGTGTCGATGATATCAGGTTCGTGGCTCAAGACAATGGATTTTCATTACTGACAAAAATAGGATTAATTTAGCAAGATGGGGAAATAGAATACAGAATACAGAAGACAGAATACAGAAGACAGAATGCAGAAGACAGAAGACAGAACCGAAGATGAAAAAGAGAAGTATGGCAGAATTGAACCGGATTACTGCGGAGGAATTTAAAAATTCCGAAAAGCTACCGGTAGTAATTGTTTTGGATGATGTCCGCAGTGCCTATAACGTTGGGTCGATTTTCAGGACAGCGGATGCTTTCAGGGTTGAGGGGATTTATCTCTGCGGGATCTCGGCACGGCCACCGCATAAAGATATTACCAAGACTGCATTGGGGGCTACGGAATCGGTCGACTGGAAGTATTTTGAGGATGCCGGGGAAGCGTTAAGAATGCTTAAAAAAGACGGTTACAGCTTATACTGCATAGAGCAGGCAGAAGGCAGCATTTCTCTGGAAGATTTTCAACCCGGGAAAATGGCCGGGATAGCTATCATTTTCGGGCATGAAGTCTTTGGCGTAAAAGACGAATTACTGGCCATTGCGGATGGATGTATTGAAATCCCGCAATTCGGGACAAAGCACTCTTTCAATGTTGCTATCAGCGCAGGGATTGTACTATGGGAGATTTCCAGAAAAAGCTCTTACCTGTTTAATCCTTAGACCCGGTTACTTTCTCTCAAACCTTGTGATATCAATAGTTTTCCCGCATTTTTTAGTATTACGTGAATAATCAAGCTTTATAAAAACAGGGAAGGCTGTCGTAATATCAATATCAAAATTGTCAGGGACAAGATCGACCTGGTAGGTGCTGTCGGAGAATAATTCTGTTGAACTGCTGTTAAGATTGATCAGCAGCCCGCCGCAACAGGCACAATCTCTCGGATCATAGCCGGTCAGAACCCCTTCTCCCATATATTCACTTTCATTTTTAGCACAGGCATTAAATATGACCGGCAACAGAATGAGCAAGGTTAATGCGATAGCTTTTTTCATTTATTAATCTGGGTAAATCTGCGTCTTTAATCTTCGAAAATTTGCGAGAAATATTAGTACTCAGGTTTTTCGACCTTTCCGATAAACAATAATGTATTTGTCAATCTTTCCCTTATGGCAAAGATGAAAGGCCTGTCGATGACTACTGATGGCGGCATACTGACTTCTTTTATCCCGATGGTAGTTACCGCCGCAGCTTCCGTGCCTTCTTCATTCACATCAACAAAAGTATTCTGTTTTACAAAATCGACATAAATATCAGCATCGGAAATACCGGAAAGGTCTGCCAGGTAAGGGTCAAAGGCATCCAGCATCCCAAGTGATTTCAGCTGGTCGTTGAGAAATTTTTCATATTCGAACTTGAATTTTGGAAGTAATACTTCGATTTCTTCCGGGTCTGCAAATGAATCCAGACCGGATGTAATACTGGCCCAGGCGGTATTATCGAATTCGTTCAGGAATTCATCCAGCTGGGCATCCGGCAGGATAAGAACCATCGCAAAGTTCTGCCGTCCATAGGGAAGTTCAACCGAAGTTGCACCGTTTCCGGTGTACATTTTTGTAGGGACCAGGCTCCTCATGGTTCTCACATTCACTACGCTACCGTCTGAAAGGTTGAATGGCAGGTCGGAAGTCTGGCTTTCTTCAAACTGGTAGGTCCAGTTCCCTTTGAAATACAAGGCATTCATCAAAAACATCACAAAATCAGGATCAATTTCATCCAGCACTTTCGGGATCTTGCCGTTTGTATTATCGCCGGCCCAGTCATTGATTGTTTCGAGGGCCGAAGGGCTGCTGAAATCAAGGGCAGCAATCTCCGCACCAAATGAAGAATCCATTTCATTCAGATAATTTTCTTTAACGAAGAAATCCTGCCGGTACCACACTGCATTGGCAAGGGCCAGTTTCACTTCGGGATCCACTGTAAGCAACTGGCCGGTAAGGCTGTTGTAGGCCGCATTGATCTCATCCATTGTCAGCCCTTCGTAGCCCAGCATGTCCCTGATCTGCAAATAAGTTTGCGTGTTGCAGCCATTGAGCAGCATGGTAAGCGCGGTACTCGCACTCAAAGGCGATAGCATCATATTTTCGTTTTCTTCCAATGCAACAAACCTGAAGAGGTCGATGCCGAATCCGTTGCTTTTCATGATCACTTCATCCGCCTTAGCAGTAAGCGTGATCGGCTTGGGCTGCTTCGGACCCGAAGGCTCCTTTTTACAGGAAAAGGAGAAGAGGAGAAGAGGGGCGAGGAGAAGGAGAATATAGTATTTCATGGTTTTGAGAATTTCATTTTGCATTTTGCATTTTGCATTTTGCATTTTAAAACGCCAGAATTGGGTAAAGTTGCATAGAGAGAATACCAAATTTCAGGCCAAAGCACTTTGATTTATCCTTTATTTAACCACAGAGGGATCAGAGGATTAGCAGAGGGAACAGAGAAATTTTTCTACATGAACGGGTATTTTTTCTCAGACACTGACATATCTGAAGCTTTCAAATTGCAAATTTGGATTACTCCTGAATTTTAATGTAACTAAAATGACTGATGGAATAAAAAGATTAGTACCATGCAAGCATATAATCATTCTCTGATAACTCTGCTAAACCTCTGCTTCCTCTGTGGTTAAGAAAGCCGTTTACAATATCTGAATAATATTCTTTTTTGTAAAAATTCCCAAATTTCTGACCAAAACACTTCAATCCATTTCATAATTAACCACAGAGAAATCAGAGGTTTAGCAGAGGCAACAGAGAAAATTTTCCACATGACCGGGTATTTTTTCTTGATTTCCCGGATTAATAATAAATCTTAATCCAAAATCTTATGAATGATAACCAAATTACAGAAATTATTATCGGGTGTGCTATTAAAGTGCATCGGAAATTAGGCCCCGGATTGCTTGAATCTGCATACCAGGAATGCTTGCTTTATGAGCTGATGAAAACTCAGCTAAATGTCGTTAAAGAAAAACCACAGCCGTTGATTTATGAGGATGTGAGGTTAAATTGTGGTTACAGGATTGATCTTATGGTTGAAAACAGAATTGTAGTCGAAATAAAAGCAGTTGAGTTTTTGAATGCTGTTCATCTTGCCCAGACTCTGACATATCTAAAGCTTTCAAATTGCAAATATGGATTACTCCTGAACTTTAATGTAACTAAAATGACTGATGGAATAAAAAGGCTAGTCAATTCAACCATGTAATCATCCTCTGTTATCTCTGCTAAACCTCCGTTTCCTCTGTGGTTAAAAAAGTCGTTTGCTATAACTGATTATTTTTCATCTTTGTAAAAAATCTCCACAAAAATGAAAAAGAACATCATTTTTACCCTCCTCCTTCTCCTGGCCGCTACGGCCGGCTTCTCCCAGCTTGAGCTCAAGCCTGCTATCGGACTTACAGTTGCCAGCTTCGACAGCAACCCTAAAGTGATGGGCGATAGTATTGTAACGCAAAGCAAAGCCGGGTACCAGGTTGGAGCCAGCCTAGCGATAGGCCGCAAATTGTATGTCGAGCCGGGGATATTCTATACAAAGCTTAACCAGGACATGGACCCGACCGATGTGGAAAAATCAGAGTTTAAATACAGCGCAGGTTTTGTAAGGATCCCGGTAAATTTTGGCTTCCAGTTCATCGGATCAACCACCAGTTTTGCCGGACTAAAGATATTTCTCGGACCATCCATGCTGATCCCGGTAGGTATTAAAGAAAATGATTATACAATTGCCAAAGCAGACGTGAAGAGCCCGCAGTTCGATATTTCTGCCGGCGCAGGCATCAATGTCTGGTTTATCTTCCTTGATATCAGCTATGGCTGGGGACTGACACCGCAATTCGTTGATGACCCGATCGAAGCCAAGATGCAGGCTTTCTATGCTAACCTGGGGTTCAGGTTCAAGCTGAAATCGGACGAGGAATAGGAGTGGTGTAGTGGTGTAGTGGTGTAGTGGTGAAGACAATACAAATGGAACCGACGGATTTACCCGTTGGAGTAATCAACTTTAAAATTTATCAGAAAATAGCCTGCAATTTCGTTTCAACTTCATCCAGAGTGGGGTTCAGATCAAAAACCACTGCAGGTTTCAAATAGAACAATTGCCTTCCTTTTTTAAACTTTTCTTCCCCGCCGCCGGTGATATTCAGCATGATGAGGTCACCTTTTTTAACCTTTTTCTCCTTTATGGCCATGATAAGCGAAGCCGCCGCCACAGCCGCCGCAGGATGAAGGTCTATGCCTTCGGTATCATTAAAAAGCTTTCCGGCTGAATACGCCTCTTCATTTGAAACCGCAATCACATCGCCACCGGTATCTTTCAGCGCGTCAAACAGGCCACCGATGATAGGATACGGGGGTTTCCGGTTGGAAAGCACCTTGGCGTTGATCTCTTCAACCTGCCTGCGGGCAAGGCCATCATCGAGCGGCAGCATCTCCCGCGACCCGGCTTTCCATGCATCATGCATTGGAAGGAACGGTGCGTTCTGCGAAACCATCAGTTTCATTTTGTTACTACCATAGCGACCATCTTTAACGAAACGCTTGTTGGCTTCCCAGGCTGCAATTGCCCCGGTTCCGCTGCCCACTGCCTGGAAATAATAATCCGGGATCCGACCGATGGTTGTCACTGCTGAAAGTACCGTCGTTGCCATCCCATCTCGGCGTGCAACATTCTTTGCCCCGCCTTCGGGAAAGAACCTGTCGAGTTTGCAAACCAGGTTCGAAAGGTGAATGGCATCGAAATAATCCCCGCCAGACCTGGATGCGATAACTTTTACGCAATCTTTGATCTCACTGTCGAACCATAAGGCATCCAGATTGTCCTCCGGGATGCATAATAAAAGAGGGATGTTATTATCGGAACAAACCCTTGCAAAAGCCCTGGCCGTGTTCCCCGCGGAGGCAACCACAAGGACTTTGCTGCTCTTCCCATCCATCCGTGCACAAACGCTGTATGCCTCGGTTTCCTTGAATGAGCAGGTTTTCATCGTTGCGCCTTTTTCAGGCCACCACCCGCTGAAAGTGATGAAAAGGTTTTCCAGGCCAATTGCAGTGGCAAAATGATCGCTTTTAAAGGTTACCGGTGCCGACGACCCTTCAAGCACCCTCTTTACCGGCATCCAGCCGGCAAATTTATATAAGCCGTATCCGTCTTCCTTAACTTCCAGTTTTTGGGTTTTGTAAACCGATTGTAATAGCGATGCCTTTTCCTCTCCCGGTGCATCCAGCATCCAGCCGGTATCTTCATAATCCTTCCCGGTCAATAACGATGACATGTGATAAGAAGTAGGGCGAATATCTTTGATCATTCTGCTTAAGATTAGATTGAGGCGCAAAGGTATGAAAAACACCCGGAGCCGGAAATTGCCTGTTCAGCCGAATGATTTTCCCGCTGATCGCATTTGATTTTCATGAGGCCCCTGCGCGCAGTTACTTTGCTGCATCAAATTCATTCATTCATTAACATAAATCAAAAAAAAATGAAAACTAAAATCTACTCATCGACGGTTAAGGCAATGAAAAGACTGTCATTACTCTTTGTTACGATGCTGATCGGTTCAATGGCTTTCAGCCAGACTTCAACGATCACGGTGGTATCCCCCAATGGCGGTGAAAACTGGCTCATTGGATCAACCTGCACCATTACATGGGAATATACCGGCGAGCCGGCTTCCGGGCTGATTGAATATTCAGAGGACGGTGGCCAGTACTGGTATTACCTTGATTACATCTATGCACTGGATTCTGCAACGAGTTACACCTTCCAGAACTATATCTACGCTACTACACAGGCTAAGATCAGGATATCACAGTATTATAATCCTGCCGTTTTTGATGAAAGCGATAGTGTTTTCACTATCAGCGAGCCACCGGTTTATATCTGGTCGCCTTATTTCGGCGATTCCTATTACCAGGATTCACCGGTTTTTATCGAATGGTATTCTGAAACGATCGGGGTATTCACCCTGGATTATTCGCTGGATAACGGACAAACCTGGAGTACGATCATTGAAAATTACAGTGGTTACGATTATACCTGGACCGCTCCCAATGTGGTTACCGACCAGGCTGTGATCAGGATAGCCGATGCTGCCGATTCTACCGCTTATGGATTGAGCCCCGTGTTTTCAATTACGGAATTGCCCGTGTTAAACCTTGTTACCCCGAACGGCGGGGAAGTCTGGAATTACGGTAATTATGCCACGATAAGCTGGACAGGAAGTAACCTTCCGGCTTATGTTTATATTGAATTTTCATTCGACGGAGGCTCTACCTGGTCATATCTTGGCTATGGCTACAGTGAGCCTGAAAGCGGAAGCGCTTCCGTAAGCGTTCCTTATATTTCCACGACAAATGCCCTGATCAGGATCTCGGATTACTATATTGATATTGTCTTCGATCAGAGTGCTGCCCCTTTTACCGTATCCGTTCCGCCTGTGATCGTTTATTATCCTTATGGCGGAGAACAATACTACAATAGCCAGAATATGTATTTCAGCTGGATAGCCACTCCGGATATCACGACCGTGAACTTTGACTTATCTACCGATAACGGCCAGAGCTGGCAATTGATCGAGGGCGCTGTCGATGCTACCCTTGGCTATTATTACTGGACAGTTGCCGGGACACCTTCCGGAACCTGCATTATCCGTATCTCGGATTCTAACGATCCTTCAAAATCAGGCGTTAGCGGCACATTCACCATCCTGGAAACCCCGGTCATTACACTTACATCTCCCAATGGCGGAGAGATCTGGAATACCGGTAAGCCCTACACCATTTCATGGACGTATGATAATCCCAATGCATCCTATGTTTACGTCGAGTATTCAACAGATAACGGCCAGTACTGGAACTTTTTAACGTATGCCACCGTTGAGGGCGCAACCGGAACCTATGAATGGACTACTCCCGTGATTACTTCAAACCAGTGCCAGGTGCGCGTAATGGATTATTACCTGGGTTTCGTCAGCGATACAAGCGGCCTGTTCACGATCATAACCTTTCCTGAAACCCCGATATGCATGGTTTCTGTCGACAGTACCACCAACCATAATGTTATCGTCTGGGAAAAGCCGGTTTTCGAGCTGATCGATAAGTTTGTAATTTACAAGGAAAGCAATGAAGCCAATATCTATGAAGTACTTGGAATGGTGAATTATGCTGATGAGTCGGTAATTATAGATACCAATTCGAACCCGAATATGAAGTCGTACCGCTATAAATTAGGGTTTGCTGACGCTGTTGGCCATATTTTCCCTGCTGGCGACCTTCACCAGACGATCCACCTGACCATCAACCAGGGTGTTGGGAATTCCTGGAACCTTATTTGGACGGGTTATGTGGGTTTCGATGTGGCTACTTATAACCTTTACCGTAAGGCCGGATCTGGGAATTACGAACAGATCGCTACGATCTCTGCCAGCTTCAACAGTTATACCGACGTAGGGGCCCCTGCAGGTGATGTTTATTACATTGTCGAGGTCATCAATCCTAATGGCTGCAATCCAAACAGGACGGGAGAATACAGCAGCTCTTACTCAAATGTGGCTACCAACAATGTCCTTGGAGTAGATGACCCAGCACAGATCCTTGAGATATCTGCTTTCCCGAATCCTGCCAACGACAGGCTGAACCTCTCATTCGGCAGATCATTCCAGGGAAAAGTCACTGTGACGATCAATGACCTCCTTGGCCAAATTGTTTATTCAGAAATAATTGAAGATCTGCACCTGGGCGCTACCCAGGGTATCAGCACCCGTGAATTCAGCGAAGGGATTTATATGCTGAAGGTCGCTTCAGAAAAGGGAAGCGTTACGAGAAAGATCATTGTGAAGCATTAATTTCTTCAAATGAAAAGCTTGAGGCTTGTGGCTTGAAGCTTGCGGCTAATTGTCAGCCTCAAGCCACAAGCTACAAGCTTTTTTGGAGTAATTAATCCTTATCTTTGTTAAAGCTTCACTCTAAAATTCCAAACAATGGCAACTTCAAACCAAAACCCTTCACCAATCAAAAAGAAAAGGCATTTATTCCGTAACCTGGTAATTATTGTATTACTTGCATTAATTGGCGTGTTTACTTTATTGTATTTCGGGATTTACGATGAAGGCGTTCGTGCCGGAACCGTGGTCAGGGTAAGTAAGAAAGGAATTATTTTCAAAACCTACGAAGGTCAGTTGAACCTGCAGTCGTTCGGGGCATTAAAAGGGGCTTCGACATTTGCAGAGACTTTCGATTTTTCGGTTGCAAACGATAAACCTGAAGTGATCAGGGAGCTTGAAGTTGTTGCGCTGAGCGGGGAGCGGGTCAACCTTCATTATATAAAGCGATATAATATTTTTCCCTGGCGAGGTGATACAAAATATTTTATCATAAGCGTTGAGAGGACAGGCGAACGGCCTTACACTGAGTAGTGTTGGGCTTGTGGCTTGCGGCTTGCGGCTTGTAGCTTGTGGCTTGCGGCTTGTGGCTTGTGGCTTGCGGCTAAAGTAAAGAATTGACGAACTAATAATTTGAATATGAAAATCGGATTTGTCGGACTTGGGAAAATGGGCTTCAATATGGTCCATCGTTTACTGAATCATCACATCGAAGTTGTAGTTTATAACAGGTCAACAGAGAGTATCAGGGAGATAGAAAAACTGGGGGCGACGGGTTCGGCTTCGCTGGAGGACCTGACCGGAAAGCTGGAAGGCCGGAAGCTGGTCTGGCTGATGGTTCCTGCCGGGAAACCGGTGGATGATAACCTTGATACCCTTCTCAGCCTGCTGAATAAGGATGATATCATCGTCGACGGGGGGAATTCATACTGGAGGGATACCCAGGAGAGGGCGCTGAGGGCTGCCGAAAAGGGGATCCACTACCTTGATTGCGGGACGAGCGGCGGGGTCTGGGGCCTTCAGAATGGCTATTGTTTGATGTATGGCGGGACCAAAGAAGCAGCAGATTTTGCAGCGCCTGTCTTTAAAGCCCTGGCCCCCGAGCATGGCTTTGTTTATTGCGGACCTTCGGGCACAGGCCACATGGTGAAGATGGTGCATAATGGAATTGAATACGGGATGATGCAGGCTTATGCCGAGGGCTTTGAGATCCTTGAAAAATCGCCTTATGACCTTGACCTGCAGAAAATTGCCGATGCATGGCAATACGGCAGCGTCGTGCGTTCCTGGTTGCTGGAGCTTGCTGTAAATGCCCTTAAGGAAGACCCCAAACTGGAAAAGCTTGAAGATTTTGTCCAGGATAGCGGGGAGGGGAGATGGACCGTGCAGACAGCTATCGATTTCGATGTCCCTGCCCATGTCATTACAGCCTCGCTTTTTACCCGCTTCCAGTCGCGGCAAAAGGAATCGTTCGCTATGAAGATGCTCGCAGCCTTGCGGAACCAGTTCGGCGGCCATGCAGTGAAATCCAAGGAATAGCAGGGCAATGAACAGCACTCAAAGCCATATTTTTGTCATATTCGGGGCATCCGGCGACCTTACAAAAAGGAAACTTATCCCCGCTTTGTATTCTTTGTATATCCAGGACCTGCTTCCGGATAAGTTTGCCCTCCTCGGCGTTTCACGGACGAAATTCACCGATGAGGAATTCAGGGAAGCTATGAAATCTGCGATCAATGAGTTTAAGGAAATTGATAACCTGTCGGGGATAGAAGAATTCATTAAAAAGATATTTTATACCTCTATCCCGGTTGATGACGCATCATCTTATTATCGTGTCAAAATGCGTCTCGACAAGCTGAGGATTGATGCGGATATTTCAGGAAACACACTCTTTTACCTGTCGACCCCGCCGGAATTATACGGCATCATACCGGCAAACCTGGCATCGGTTGGTTTGAATATGCAATACGACGGCTGGAAGAGGCTGATCATCGAAAAGCCTTTCGGTTACGATCTTGAATCAGCGATCAAGCTTAAAGATCAATTGCTGAAAGACTGGAAGGAAGATCAATTATACAGGATTGATCATTACCTCGGGAAAGAAACTGTTCAGAACCTCCTGGTGACGCGCTTTTCGAACGGGATATTCGAGCCATTATGGAACCGCAATTATATTCATCATGTCGAGATCACTTCTGCCGAAAGCATTGGCGTTGAAAAACGGGGCGGGTATTATGATAATTCCGGTGCCCTGCGCGACATGGTGCAAAACCATCTCCTGCAAATGACTGCCATAACAGCAATGGAATCCCCTTCTTCCCTGGAGCCTATGGCTATCCGGAATGAAATCTTAAAAGTATTCCAATCCATCCGGCCTATCCGCAAGGAAGATGTCAAAACTCATACTGTACGCGGACAATATCTGGCATCGACTATAAAAAATGAAAAAATCCCGGCATACCGCGAAGAAGCGGATGTAGACACGGCTTCCGAAACAGAAACCTATGCAGCGCTGAAATTTTATATCGATAACTGGCGCTGGGGCGGGGTGCCATTTTATATCCGCACGGGAAAGCGCCTGCCAACGC
Organism: uncultured Bacteroidales bacterium; assembly: GCA_964371595.1. Lineage (GTDB taxonomy): Bacteria > Bacteroidota > Bacteroidia > Bacteroidales > JAGOPY01 > JAGOPY01. The sequence continues at coordinate 12,731 of CAYJNJ010000014.1, forward strand.
GCGTTACCGAGGTGGTGATCCACTTTAAGCCTACGCCGCATTTCCTTTTTTCAAGGGAAGCAGGCAGCAATTCCTGTAACCAGCTGGTGATCAGGATCCAGCCTGATGAAGGTATTTTGCTGAAATTCGGAATGAAAATACCGGGTGCCGGTTTTGAAGTACAGACGGTGAATATGGATTTTCATTATTCAGACCTGTCGAACCAGCGGATCCCCTCAGCTTACGAACGCCTGATCTACGATTCTTTAAAAGGTGATGCTACGTTATTTGCACGCACGGATGAAGTCCTTGCTGCGTGGAAATTCCTTGCCCCGGTGATGGAAGCATGGAAAGATTTCAAAGATGTCCCGCTTTATGGCTACCCGGCCGGGACCTGGGGCCCTGAGAATGCGGATGACCTGATCGAGGACAAGGAAATGACCTGGCGATATCCCTGCAAAAACCTTTCAGATGACGGCATTTATTGTGAATTGTAACCATGGGTGCGATCATTAAAATATTCAGGAATAGTGATGAACTCTCACATTGGTTTGCAGAACATCTTGCTTCGCTTTTAAAGAAGGTCCCTCCCGGCCGGAATTTTTCAATAGCGCTTTCAGGAGGATCTACCCCGGAAAAGGTGTTTGAATATCTATCAAGGAATTATAAAGATAAAATTGAATGGGAAAAACTGTTCATTTTTTGGGGAGATGAACGCTGCGTGCCACCAGGGGACCATGAAAGCAATTATAGAATGGCGAAGGAAAGCCTTTTGGACAAGGTGCCGGTTCCGGTGAATAATATTTTCAGGATAAAAGGAGAAGAAGATCCCCGGGTTGAAGCCGTTCGATATGCAGAAACCGTAAGCCAACGGGTCCCTGTGCACAATGGCATCCCCCGCTTTGATTTGGTCCTTCTCGGACTGGGGGAGGATGGACATACGGCGTCAATTTTTCCCGGTGACCTTCATCTTTTCACCAGTGAAAAGCTTTTTGAAGTGGCTGAACACCCTCAGACAAAGCAAAAAAGGATAACAATAACCGGGAAAGTGATCAACAATGCTGCGAGTGTCATTTTCATTGCAACAGGTAGATCCAAGCCGGAAATAATAGAACGGATCATTGACAAAAAACCAGGCTGGGAACATTTGCCGGCATCAATGGTCCAGCCCGGAAGCGGTGAACTCACCTGGTTACTGGATGAAGTTGCGGCTGCAAAATTGCGTAAACGCTGACATGTTCTTCGAACGATGTCAGGTTTAGGTTTGAGGACGTGACATCGTAAAAAAAAACGGCATAAAACATATAATTATATGAAGATGAATCAACAAACTCAAAATCTTAGAAGGCAGGGCGTGAGCTTATGGCTCGACAACATTACCCGCAAAATGCTTGATAATGGCTTGCTGCAGCATTATATCGATGAACTTTCGGTGACAGGCCTTACCTCTAATCCTTCCATTTTTGAAGCGGCCATCGCCAAAACTTCTGATTATGATGAGGCCATCCGGAAACTTAGCCAGGGGAATCTTTCTGATGAGGAAGTTTTCTTTAAGCTTGCCATTGAGGATATCCAGCGGGCTGCTGACCTTTTTCTGCCGGTGTACCGGCAGACCAACGGCCTTGATGGATTTGTCTCCATAGAAGTTTCGCCTTTGCTGGCATACGACACCGAAAACACGCTAAAAGCGGCCAAAGCCATTTTCCTTGAAGTGAACCGGCCGAATGTCTTCATAAAAATTCCAGGGACACCGCAGGGGTTGCCTGCCATTGAAAAATCAATTGCCGAAGGGATCCCGGTAAACGTTACCCTGTTATTTTCCGCAGAACAATATGAAGCTGCCGCCATGGCATACCTGAAAGGTGTGGAATCCAGGATCGATAAAGGCTTGAATCCTGACATCAGGTCTGTTGCCTCGGTTTTCGTCAGCCGCTGGGACAAATCGGTTGCTGAGGTGGCTCCTGCCGGCCTGCAAAACCAGCTGGGGATTGCCGTAATGCATAAAACTTATAATACATACCGCCGTTTTTTAACGTCCGAGAGGGTCGGGAAAGCCATGAATTTCGGCGTATTTCCTCAGCGATTGCTATGGGCCAGCACCGGCACAAAAGATCCCGCGGCTTCGGATATATTGTATGTTAAAAACCTGGTCGCGCCTTATTCAGTCAACACTATTCCGGAAAATACCCTCCTTGCTTTTGCCGATCATGGCGAAACCGGCCCGGTGCTGCCGGATTCTACAGAATGGGCCGAAAAGATAATCGGGCAGTTCAGCGGTTTATCGGTCAATTACCTGCAACTGGCTGAACAATTGCAGAAAGAAGGGGCGGAAGCATTCATCAAATCATGGACTAATCTGATTGGCAGTATTTCTGATAAGAGAAAACAATTATAATTTCTGGAAAAATTGAATGCCGAGAGAAACAGGCTGGCTGAATCGGATAGTCATCAGAAAAACTGGAAGAAATGGGGCCCCTACCTGGCCGATCGCCAGTGGGGAACCGTCAGGGAAGACTATAGCGCATCAGGCGACGCCTGGGGGTATATTACGCATGATATGGCCCGCAGCAAAGCTTTTCGATGGGGTGAAGACGGCATAGCGGGGATAAGCGATAACCATCAGAGGCTTTGCTTTTCAATGGCTTTCTGGAACAGGAAAGACCCTATCCTGAAAGAACGGCTCTTCGGATTATCAGGTACTGAAGGCAATCATGGAGAAGATGTCAAGGAATATTATTTTCATCTGGATAATACCCCGACACATTCCTACATGAAGATGCTGTACAAATACCCCTGCGAGGAATTTCCCTATGCACAGCTGGTTTTAGAAAACAGGACAAGGGATAAATCACAACCGGAATTTGAACTGTGCGATACAGGGATTTTCGATGAGAACAAATATTTCGATATTTTTATTGAATATGCCAAATGTGCCGAAAATGACATCATTATTAAAATAACGGCATTTAACAGGGGAAATGAAGAAGCGGAGCTGAATATCGTTCCCCAGATCTGGTTCCGGAATACCTGGTCGTGGGGATATGATCCGCAGAAACCCCAGATCACCCTTGTAAAGAAGAATGTATTTTCAACAGATCATAAAAGCCTGGGAAAGTATTATTTATATGCAAAAGGGGAGCCTGGGGCAATGTTTTGCGAAAATGAAACAAATGGCGGAAGGCTTTATCGCCTGAAGGATAACAAAGGGTTTTTTAAAGACGGGATCAATGATTTCATTGTCAATGGACGACGGGAAGCCATAAATCCTGAAAACAAAGGCACTAAAGCAGGATTTAATTATTTGCTGAACATACCGGCGGGGGAGCAAGCCACTGTGCAGCTCAGGTTGACTGCAATCCCAAACGAGCGCCCGTTTTCAGGTTTCGCGGATATTATCAGACAAAGGCAATCGGAAGCTGATGCGTTTTATTCTGTCCTTCAGAAGAAAGTTTCGGGAGAAGAAGAGAAAATCATCCAGCGGCAGGCCCTTGCAGGGATGTTGTGGAATAAGCAATTTTATTATTTCGATATTCCGCAATGGTTATCCGGCGATCCTGCCCAGCCTTCACCGCCTGCTGAAAGGAAGAACGGGCGGAACTGCGATTGGGAACATCTTACAAACGGCGAGATCATTTCTATGCCGGATAAATGGGAATACCCGTGGTACGCATCATGGGACCTTGCTTTTCATTGCATCACACTGGCACTGGTTGATGCGCATTTTGCAAAGGGCCAGTTAAAATTGCTTACCCGTGAGTGGTATATGCACCCAAACGGCCAACTCCCTGCCTATGAGTGGAATTTTTCAGACGTCAATCCTCCTGTGCATGCCTGGGCCACCTGGCGGGTTTATAAAATGGAAATGAAGCACAATAATGGCAGAGGTGACAGGGCTTTCCTGGAATCGGTCTTCCATAAGCTTTTGCTCAATTTTACCTGGTGGGTCAACCGGAAAGATTTGAACAACCGGAACATCTTCCATGGCGGGTTCCTTGGCCTGGATAACATCGGCGTATTTGACCGCAGTGTGGAGGTTCCCGGCGGCGGCCGGATTGAACAGGCCGATGCAACCGCATGGATGGCAATGTACACCCTGAACATGATGCGCATTGCTCTCGAATTGGCTAAGAAGAACCGTGTTTATGAAGACCTTGCCTCAAAATTCCTCGAGCATTTTCTTTATATCGCCGGTGCGATGTCGAATATCGAAGGTAATGGCATCGACCTGTGGGATGAAGATGACCAGTTTTTTTACGATGTCCTTCATTCTGATGATGACACGAAAAAATTAAAAGTGAGGTCGATGGTCGGGCTCATACCGCTTTTTGCGGTTGAAGTCATTGAGCCGGATATTATCAAAAGCTGCCCGCAATTTGCAAAGAGAATGGATTGGTTTTTAAACTACCGGCCCGACCTGGCAAATCTTGTCTCGCGGTGGGCCGTTGAAGGTAAAGGGGAGCGCAGGCTGTTTTCCCTGTTGAGGGGGAGCCGCCTGAAAAAGATCTTAAAGCGGATGCTTGACGAAACGGAATTTCTATCTGATTATGGCGTCAGGTCACTGTCGAAGTTTCATGAAAATACCCCCTTTGTTTTTGCTTTGCATAATATCGATTATACAGTGGATTATCAGCCTGCTGAATCAACCGGTAGTCTTTTTGGCGGCAATTCCAACTGGCGCGGGCCCGTGTGGCTTCCGGTAAATTTCCTGATTATCGAATCGTTGCAACGGTTTCACCATTATTATGGAGATGACTTCAGGGTTGAATGTCCGACAAATTCAGGCAGATACCTGACATTGAATGAAATATCTTCTGAGCTATCACAAAGACTGGCTAAAATTTTCCGGAAGGACGAAAGCGGGGAAAGGCCTGTAAATGAAAAAGAAAAGCCGATATGGATGGATCAGCACTTCAAGGATTATGTTTTGTTTTATGAATATTTTCATGGAGAAAATGGCAAAGGGCTGGGGGCATCACATCAGACGGGATGGACCGGGTTAATTGCAAAACTGCTTCAGTTGAGAGGAGTTTGAAGAATTAGCCAGGTAATTTAGTAATTTTCTTTATTTTTGATCGGTACTCGATCTGAATTGCATGCTAAAACCCGGAAAATTAATCCTTGGCTTTATTGTTTCCCTGACCGTTGTCGTGATAATCCATCTGCTCGACAGGTTTCTCCGGTTAAATCTGCCTGCCGGCCTTTTAATTTTCCTGCGCTGGATACCGATCGTCTTCTATTTCCTTTATGCCTTTAAAAAGAACAAGCTGACAACATGGATCTTTGTAAGCATGCTTGCCGGGGTCGAATTCGGGCATGATGTGCCGCTTATTGCAAAAGAATTGAATATTGTCAGCCAGATCTTTATCCGCCTTGTTAAGACCATCATCGCACCCTTGCTGTTTGGGACGCTTGTGGTTGGTATTGCAGGTCATGCCGACCTTAAGCAGGTAGGCAGGATGGGATGGAAATCGCTGGTTTATTTCGAAGTGGTTTCCACCATTGCGCTCTTTATCGGGCTGGCCGCGATTAATATCAGCCAGGCCGGCAAAGGGGTTGTGATACCGGCAGAAATGACACAGGGGGAGCTGCCACAGGTGCAACCGCAGAATGCCCATGATGTTATTCTGCACATTTTCCCTGAGAACCTGGCGAAGTCGATAGCGGAAGGCCAGGTGCTGCAGATCGTGGTTTTCAGCATTATTTTCGGCATTGCGGTAGCCATGGTAAGCGAGAAATATCGAAATCCTATTGTCAGGTTCTCTGAATCATTATCAGTCGTGATGTTCAAGTTCACCAACATCGTGATGATGTTCGCCCCCTTTGCGGTTTTCGCAGCGATTGCTTACAGTGTTGGCCACATGGGGCTGGATGTACTGGTAAACCTCTTCGAATTGCTCGCTACGCTTTATGTTGCCCTGATTGTATTTTTATTGCTGGTGTTGTTCCCGATCATCCTGGTTTTAAAAATACCCATACGGAAATTCTTCAAAGCCGTTGCCGAGCCTGCTACAATTGCCTTTGCAACGACCAGCAGCGAGTCGGCGCTGCCCAGGGCCATGGAAAACATGGAGGAATTCGGTATCCCGCGTAAGATCGTCGCTTTCGTGATCCCGACCGGTTACAGCTTTAACCTAGACGGCACCACGCTTTACCTGGCGATGGCATCAATTTTTGTGGCAAACATGGCCGGCATCCACCTTTCATTCGATACACAGATCGTGATGATGCTCACCCTTATGCTTACCAGCAAAGGTGTTGCCGCAGTTCCCAGGGCATCCCTTGTAATACTGCTCGGGACGGCTACCAGTTTTGGCTTGCCTACCTGGCCGATTTTTATCATTCTTGGCATTGATGAACTGATGGATATGGCAAGGACTGCAGTAAATGTTGTCGGGAACTGCCTTGCGACAGTGGTGATTGCGAAGTGGGAAGGGGAGTATGATACCCTCAGGGAAGGCGAGCCGTAAACTGATACCTCCCAATCGTATATTCCTTTACTCCGGTGTTATTTATCATGATTATCTTAATCCTTTCGTTCGATAAATAATACATCAAAACAGCCATGAAAAATAGTATTAAAATGCGGTGCCTGTTGGTGGCACTTATTTGCCTTGCCATCAGGCCGGGCTATTCACAGGATATCTATACTGCCGTCGCCGAAGGAAATGTTGACCTTACACGGCAATTACTTGAAAAGGAACCGGGACTGCTGAATCTCAGGAACACAGACCTGCTTACACCCCTGAACCTGGCTGCAGAGAGAGGCCAGTCAGAAGTGGCGGCTTTATTACTCAGTTTGGGCGCCGATCCTACAATAGGAGACAGGGAAAATTCACAGCCTGTTCATCTTGCTGCGATCAGTGGCAGCATCCCGGTCATGGATATGTTACTTGAAAAAGGAGTGGATATCGATACAAAAGATATGAATCTTATGACCCCGCTGCTCTTTGCTGCAAGCAGGGGCCAGACAGAAATGATCCGGCACCTGGTTGTGCATGGGGCAAATGTCAAAACCTGCAGTATTAATGGTATGACAGCTCTTCATATGGCTACCATTTCCGGGAATATTGAGGTGTTGACACTACTAAAGAATAATGGGGCCCAGGTTAACACTACCTCTGAACGTGGCATCACTCCCTTACATAGTGCTGCCTCTTATGGAAAGGCGGAATCTGTTAAATTTCTCCTGGAAAATGGTTCCGATATAGAGGCGGAAACCGATGAAGGAGACCAGCCTTTATGCTGGGCGGTTGGCAGGAATTCTTATGATGCTGCACAACTCCTGATCTCTAAAGGGGCAGATGTGAGGCATATTAATTCTCAAGGATACACGGCTTTGCATAATGTTGCCGGAAGGGGGACTGTCTCAATTGCAAGGTTATTTATTGATAATGGCGCCGATATTAATGCAGCAACTAAGGATGGATTTGTCCCCCTGACATATGCATCCTGGGCGAACAATGCTGATGAAATGGGCAGGTTCCTTATCCTCAACGGCGCAGATGTTAATCCGGACCCTTGTAAAAATAACAAAGCCTGCACCTGCGGTCCGAATTTCCGGACTCCCCTGCACGCAGCTTGTGCAATGGGTAAACCCGAATTGATTGAGACCCTTGTAAGCAATGGCGCCAGGGTTAATTGCCTTAGCAATGACGGATTAACGCCTTTACAAAATGCCGTTAAAAGCGGAAATTTCGAGGCAGTTAAGTTTCTTACAGAGCATGGGGCATTCCTCAATGTCAAAGAGAAGGAGCAGGGTTGTACCGAACTGCATATGGCTGCAGCTATGGGCTACGGCGATATCGCTCAATTGCTTACAGAAAAAGGATCCTGTCCTGAAGTAAAGGATAACTGCGGTAAAACACCGCTTGACTATGCCTTCTTCTACGGCCAGAACCGGATTGGGTATGAAATGCTGGCCGCCGGTGCCGATGATAGTAAACTAGCAGAATATATCAATGCTGAATGTCCTATGGCCGCATCATTGGGAAGGGGAGAGGCAGAAGTGTTTTTCCTGGGGCATAGCGGATGGGCTGTAAAAACACAAAACCATTTCCTGGTATTCGATTATTTCGATGATGCCAGGGCAAGGAAACCAGATCACGTATGCCTGCTTTCAGGATGTATCGATACGGCTGTGATGAAAAACCAACACCATACCGTATTCAGTACCCATGAACATGCCGACCATTTCACTGCATCTATCTTTTCCTTAAGAGAAACCAATCCTGCGGCTAATTTTGTCTTTTGCTTCAATCCTCCCGGTATCACGGATGAATATACTTATATTCCCGTCAATGGCGAAGCAGAATTGGATGGTATGGTGATCTATGTCAACAAATCCACTGATTCGGGTGGAGGGTACCTGGTTGAGGTCGACGGGCTGGTTATCTTCCATATGGGTGACCACGCCAATGGGGAAGATGACCTGATGCCGGCATTTACCCGCGAAATCGATCTGATCGCTAATCAAAACAAGAGCATCGATATCCTCTTCGGGCCGATCAGGGGATGCGGCCTGGGAACCCCGGAACAGGTGAAGACCGGGACATATTATGCTCTTGAAAAACTACATCCTGCCCTCTTCGTACCTATGCATGCAGGGAACTACACATACACACTCAAGGACTTCACCGAGCAAGCCAGGGAAGACGGGCTGGCACAACCTATGAGATTTGTGATCAGCAAAGGCGATAGGTTCCATTATAGCTTGGAAGAAGAGACAGCAGACTCGGAGTTAAATAAAAGATAAGCTATCCTATAGTGTCCGAAAATGGATACTACCAGGGTTGTAATCTTTCGTTTTCAACTGTAGAGACAGGAATTATGATCAGGCCTGGTGGGTTTTTTCAGGTTGCAATAAATCCTTTGAAGTGAAGTGAGTCAGTTGAATAATGCTGGCGTCATGCCGGAAAACAGGGGGTACGATATACTTTGCTGCTTCCTTACTTTCAACCTCGACAATCATCCATGCCTTATGAACACCATCAAGGCAACCCCACTCAGCGTTGGTCAGAAAATGTGACCCGGTTTCGTGAAAAACCTGGATAGCATGATCACAAGCCTTTTTATCAGCGCCATGAGCGATCTCTATCAGATATTTATTCATTTTTATATCCTCCATTTATTAAAATACAGGAATAAAAATAATTTCAAAAAGACCTGATTCAGTATAAATTAACTTATTATTAACAAGAATTAAAATAAGAACTTCAACCTATGGGATTCCAGGAACTGTAAACGGAAATATTTTCATAATTCAATTTCCTGAAACCCGGTAAATCTTCCCGCTGTATATTTTATCCCCAAGACTGATTGTATAGAAATACATTCCCGATTTCAGAGGATTACCGGCCGAATCCAGGCCATTCCATGTTATTTCATATGTTCCGGGGCCGTTCACTTCGATCGAAATGACCTGCATTAATTTGCCGGAAACATCATAAATATTTAATATGGCAGTCCCGGTAATGAATTCTTCAACATTAAGGCTGAATGTGGTCCCATTAACAAAGGGGTTGGGATAAGCTTTGCAGAACTTTGCTGATTCTTCTTCTCCCGCATATTTATCTTCTTCGATAGAAGTTCCGCCCCCTCCGCCACCGGTGTAGCTGGTAAAAGGGCTGATCACATTGTAACAAATGCTGATCGCGATGATCTCTTCCTTAATCTCCTCAGCTTCCGGGCTGCCTTCATCATAAGTAAAGTAAAGGACATACAGGTAATCCATCTTTTGCTTGGCCCAGAGTTTTACCAAAAACTGGTTCTGTTGAATAATCGTATCAGCAAGACCCACATCGTAAACATATTCCTGCTGGATCCCGAAAGCTTCACCGGCCAGTGTTACAGTAACAGGCTGCGCGGTGTCATACCTTCCTGTTACGATGAGTTGCTGGCCAAGATAAAGGTTTGGAAGAGGAAAAGGATAGGTTTCTGTAATGATCGGCGGCTCGATGCTCATGACAGGATTGAGCAAGACCGGGTTACGGATCAAATTGTAGAATTCAGTAATGGCTTCAAGCAGTTCTTCATTTTCAAGAAAATGGCAAAGGCCGTTATTCTGGGAAGCAATCTGGGAGAGCAACTGGTAATTCACATCCTGCCCGATACCAAAAGTATGGATGGAAAGGTTGTTCACTTCATTATAAGTGATAAGGTCCTGGATATGCTGCAGAATATCTTCGGTTCCTAAAATACCGGTAGTTGCCTGGCCGTCGGTCAGGAAGATGATGATATTGGCAACAGTAGAATCACTGCCGGCAAAGTCGGGGATAGCTTCACCGAAAGCTCCCGAAATGTTGGTAGATCCACCCGCCTGGATCGGGTTGATATAATTCAGCGCCTCCTGCTGTGTTTGTGTATTGAATGGGACATGATCAGGTTTGAATGTCGCTACATCTGTCTCGAAATCAACGATGTTAAAATAATCCCCTTCATTAAGATTGTTCACAATATATGTAGCGGCCTCTTTTGCCTGGATTATCTTTTGACCGGTCATACTGCCTGACCGGTCGAGGATCAGCGTGAAGACTTTATCAATCACGTACAATGTATCATTGGGGTCAGGTTCAACGATAAAAGTGAAAAATCCACGTCCGAAATTATCACAGGTCACAAGGGAATCAGGGAAAAAAGTGCTGAATGAAAATAATCCCAGTTCATCCGAATTCAATTCATATTGAGCGGAATAGTCAAAATTTGCCGGAGATTCCCAGGTTTCGAAGAAAATGGTTGCACTATCGCCATAATTAGTGGCAATCCCTCCTTGCGGGCTGAATAATTGTATGTTTTCAATAGTCCGTTGCGAATATAACCTGAAGTCGAGCTGCTGTAAATTCAAAGGAAAGCTCTGGATCAATGAATAATCGTTCGGGAAGAAGAAATCTACATTACTGTAGGAATACGGCAAGAGCTGGACATAGGTCAACTCAATGGTGAGAATGGAGTCGGATGGGATTGTATCGAGCAGGTTAAAATAGAGCGGTGTTTCTCCAAGATGGGCTACAAGATCAGGATCCGGGTCCTCGCCGCCGCCGGGCAGGGTTGTATCCTGGGGGCTTGGGGAAATAATAGCCGTATACCATATCCCGCCAAGCTTCCAGCGGATATTTGTCGCACTCGCTTCTTCATGCAGGGGAAAAGCATACTTGATGACTTTGTCGAAACCTGTGAGGTTTCGGAATTCCTGTGTGGTCTTCACTGTGGCAATCTGGTCATTGACCATAACGCTGACCTGGTTGGAAATCAACCGGAAGTAGATGCCCTGGTAAGCATCAACAATACAAACTCCACTGGCATTTGCCTGTGTAACGGCCAGGAAAAGGAGGATCAGGATAAAAAAGAACTTTTTCATAGTATTGGGTGTTTGATGATTATAAATCAATCAAATAACCCGGCCAGGTTTCAAATTCTTTTGCCTTGTTAAACCATCGTAAAACTTGTTTTAAATGCCTGGTCTGGCATAATAACAAGACAGGTGTAATTAATAAATGGTTGCTTGAGGACAAAAAAAATAGCAGCTTATATTCAGTCCTTTACACACCGGACTGAAAAGGAATGGTATTGTTCGCAGGAATATGGCTCGATTCCTGCCGAAGTATAATCCAGGTTCCGGCGCCAGACAAAGTAAGATCCATTCATGCTGGATGTCCAGTATATGCCCGCTTCCTGTATGAGATAAAAATAGTTATAGCCGGCAGGCCGGTAGGTACCGCCGCCTAAAGCCGAAAACCCGCTGGAATTTGTAGCACCGTAATTTGGCGTTTTCCAGTAGCGGTACCCGCTGGCTTTGATTTCTCCGCCCGCCTGGCTGGTTCCCCCAAGGCGATTGGCAAGTGTATCCCAGTTTGCAGCCGAAGGGATATGCCAGCCTGCCGGGCACATTCCCTGTGAGCCTTCAACAGTGGAATAGCCCATCGTCTCGGTCCATTCATAAAGCCCGCCGTAAATTGTGCAGCTATCCGGGGTATCAAGGTAGCAGTGTTTTTCCATAATTGCATTATTCGATTGGTAAGTCAATCCGGGTATCATAGTCCCGACATTGAGATTCTCTGCCATCCAGCACTGGTTTCCTATCTGAACCGTTGTGTACCATTGCCCGGAATAGTACAGGCTGTCTTCGCACATGCGTTGCAGGGTATCTTCGGTATCCCATAAAGCTTGCCAGATATTTCCGTTAAAGCCGTAAAAATCAGACGAATCCGAATTGAATACCATTAACCCGGCAGCAGGTTTCCAGATATTTTTAATCTGAACGGTCGTCATTCTTGGAAATAAAAATCCTTTTGCAGTGGATTTTACGTCAAGGATTGCGGAACTGTGCGGATTGCTTCCATCAGTATTTATGCCTATCTGGCTGTAAATGAATGTGCTGCATAAAACACCGGAAACGAGGGTTACCAATCTCAGGTTTTTCATAAGACATTGATATGACGGCTAATGTAGGTAATAAATTCATCATATCCAAGAAAAATAGATATAATATTTCACAGGGTGGGCAGTTGGATAGTCCCGACAAAGCCGGGATCTACGCTTCGCTTCGATTGGACAGCTAGCTGTGAAATCCTTTACGGTTCTACGATGTGGTTCATTACGCCGGTACTTTCAGGCTCAATAAAAAGGCTTTTGCAGAAGAGCAGGCCTTCACGGACTTCAACCCTCATATAAAGCGTAGCCGGGGTCTCTGCTGTTCTGACCGATAATTGGATAGTATCGCCGGGATTAACATTAAGCGTTGTCGACCAGGTGTTTTCACCTTTAACCGTTACAAAATATGAAGTGCCATAAGTAATTAAATACTCGCCGTTACTTTCAACAGAAAGCTGAGCCATTACCGGTTCGGCTGGCTCTTTCGAGCATCCGGCCAACAGGATAAGGAAAAAGAAAAGATATTTTAATGAACCATCCACGCAGTTAATCCGGAAACCGCATTTTTGTTATATGATAATGCCGGAATTATATTAACAGCGCGAAAAATAATTGTTAATAACTGATTTATTGAAAGATGAGTACAACTTTGTCCAACCGTCCAGCTGTCCAATTGAAAAAGCAGTTATCCAACTGTCCAACTGTCCAATTGTATAACTGCTTCTTGTCGGAGTGGAGAGATTTGAACTCTCGACCTCTTGACCCCCAGTCAAGCACGCTAACCAGGCTGCGCTACACCCCGAATTAATTTATTAAGAACATTATTAGCCATTTTGAACTCACGACCTTCCGCCAACTGGCGGATACGCTAACCAAGCTACACCCCGAAGAGGATTTGGGTGTGAGTGTGCAAGTGAGGTGTGGGTGTGAATCAGATGGCAAAAGTACATTTTTTTTTGCAAGATGACATCCAGTAATTTATCCTCAATCTAAATTGGGAACTATCTTCCTGATATGCTTTGCTATAAAGATGAAAAATTTCTTTGCAGGGCCTCAATTCCACTATATATGCATAAATCTACATGTTACCATATATCCATTCAGTGATTAAACCACAATTTACCAAGTACTAACTTAATTGAGAATTTATGAAACGGAATTATCTTCTTTACCTGGCAGCTATACTGGTTACACCAGTTCTCTTAATGAGCTTAGCTTCTCCTCCCACACCAACCGGAAATTATATCATTATCGGCTGGAATGACCTGGGAATGCATTGTGCAAACAAGGATTTTGACAGCATTGTCATCCTTCCTCCCTATAATAATGTCAGGGCCCAGGCTATTTTACGGGGAAATGCAGATCAATTGCCGCAGGTGATTGACACCGGTTATAGTATCAGTTACTCTATTCCGGGAAATACTTATTCTGTCGGCAAGACAAACTTCTGGACTTTTGATTCCCTACTATTTGGTGTAAACCTTCCGGATAATATCGGCCTGGCCGGAATGGGATTGTCAGGGACAATGGGACAGCATGCGGGTTATTTCCAGGCTGATGGAATACCCATCACTCCTTACCAGGATACCAACCTGTTTACAGAAGATCCTTATCAGCTTGCCCTTCTTCAGCTGCTTGACGCAGACGGTCAGTTACTGGCTGAAACTTATCCTGTCGTGCCGGTTTCCGGTGAGATAAATTGCGTATCATCGGGATGCCACAGCAGCCAGCAGGATATCCTGAATGAACATGAAGAAGAGGGCGGTTTTGATCCAACCAACCTCCCGGTATTATGCTCTCAATGTCATGCCGATGTTGCACTTGGAATGCCCGGGAACCCAGAGGCAGGGTCCCTTTCCTTTGTCGTGCACGACAAGCATAAAGAGTACACTAATGACTGTTACAAATGCCACCCGGGCCCGAATACACAATGCTTCCGGGATGTTATGTACACCGAGGGTATGGTTTGCCAGGATTGTCATGGAAGCATGACCCAGGTAGCCCAATCCATTGAAAATGGCCGCCGCCCCTGGCTGGACGAACCAAAATGCGGCGATTGCCATGGCGCTGATTTTGCTGAAGAACCTGGAAAATTATACCGGGAGTCGAAAGGGCATGGCGGCTTATATTGCAGCGCCTGCCACGGGTCACCGCATGTGATCTTCCCGTCGGCAAACCCAAGGGATAATGTTCAAAACATAGAATTGCAGGGGCATTCAGGGACCCTCGATGACTGTACGGTTTGTCATACAATTATTCCGACAGGTGACGGGCCTCATGGGTATAATCCGCTATATCTCTCTACAGACGCTTCCCTGAGTAACCTGCTTGTAAATGGTACCACGATCCCGGGTTTCAATCCGGATACACTTGGTTATACTTACACAGTGCCAGTCGGGACCTCTACAGTGCCGGAAACTACGGCTATACCTAACGACAGCGAAGCTGAAGTGGAAATAACCCCTGCAACAACAATACCCGGCACAACCTCCATACTCGTTACAGCTGAAGACGGAAATACAACCAGGCTTTATACAGTTGAATTCGTCTATCCGACTGTTCATTTCATTGAAGGGTTTGAAAGCGGAGTCCCGGGAAGCTATTACTCTGGCTCTTTGTATTTATCGTCAGGGACATGGAACGGACGGAACGTGAAAAGCTCAACATGGAAATACGCCGGTGCGAAATCCATCGAATTTAAAAAAGAAACGACTTCTCACCTGGTTACACCGGCTGTCTATGGAATCGGCACCATCACATTCTATTATAAAGGAAATGAAGATCAGACTTCGACATTTAAAGTTCAGAAGAATGAAAACAACGGCTCATGGGTAACCCTCTCTACTGTTTCGTTTAAAAAGGGTTCCTGGAAGCAATATAATTTTGTGTTGAATGATCCTGACCCGCAACAAAAAGTAAGGATCCTCGTCTCAAACCAGAAAAACCTGCTGTTCGTCGACCAGATGTCCATTTCGGTTTTCCAGGCAAGCAGCCCGGTAGGACAGGACGGAAATATCATAGCTCCGGACCAGGAAATGTCCCAGAAAAAATCTGAAATTCTTGAAAATGAGATTGATGTCAGCATTTATGCTTTCAGGCATGAAGTCTACTTGCAGCCATCCGGCGGAAATCCCGGAAAGTGCATGGTAGATGTTATCGATCTTAACGGGAGGTTGCTTGAAAGGCATAACTTAACGCTTGAATCGTTTGAAAAGCTGACCCTCACCACAGCACCGGGTTGCTACGTGGTCCGTGTATCGTCTGTTTCAAAAACCTGGAGCAGGAAAATCATCATACAGTAAGAATTTCAATTTATTAAGATATCTATGAGAACTAATTACAGCCAGCCCGGCATCAAAGGGCTGGCTGTTTTTTTTCTGCCTGGATAAGACTTGCAAAGCTTTCATTAAATATTTTTGATATTTTCTCCTGTCATATATCAGGAATTCATCTGTAATTCCATTAAAATAGTAATTTTAGGCCTTCTTTTATGTGGATAATCCTGTTTATACACAATTTATGAAAAATTCTGCCAAATTCTTTTTGATCCTTGCATTTATCGCACTGTCACAGCAGTCATTCTCACAGGTTTCCGAGCGTATGGATTCCATTTACCGGAATAAGGAAGCCAACCTGCCGGCCTGGACTTTCAATATCAACCTGGTCGATATTGCACTTTACGGACCGGTCATCCAGATGGAATTCAAGATCACAAACCGCGGGTACCTGGTGCCATGGATCAGGTATAGCTATGCGGGTGTTGTAAGCCAGTATAACTGGACTAACTTCGAGGATTATAATAAATTCAATCCGGTCAGTACTGCCATTGCTCTTGGTTATAAAAAATTCATCCCCGGCGACCGAAACCTGCAACATATCTACTGGGGCCTCTTTGGTGAATTTGTTTACGAGAAAGGACTGAAGGACACCGATGTGCCGAGTTACGAATATGAACAGACACGAACGGCTGTGGTTGGGTATATTAATGTAGGATACCGCTGGAAATCAAGAAGGAATTTTTACTGGAGCCTTGGGGTTTTGCCAGGTTTTTCCTATGACCTGAGCAATGAAGCAATATACACCGATAGTGGCGGACCGGTTCCCGGGGATTATAAAAAATACGGCCTCACCGGGATGATCGACTTTTCGTTCGGATGGAACTTTGAGAGATAGATTTTTACATCCTCTCCATATACCATTTCAACTCCTTCTCCATTTTTTTATACCTAAAAATGGTAGTAATGATTTTTTGTAACCGCATAAAGGCAGTTTCACTTTTCACTACATAATCAAAGGCCCTGTGATGCATGCAGTTTATAGCTACTTCAATTTTATCCTGGGAAGATAACATCACCACAGGAATATCCGGATTGAAAGCTTTGATTTTATCGAGTGTTTCTATACCATTCATCGCATTTTTATCAATACCGTCAAGAAGGTAATCTAAAATGAGAACATCAGGGGAGTGCGATAAACTCGCTATACACAATTCACCCGTTGCAAAAGTTTCAATTACAAAATCCGCACTCTGAAGGAATTCAATTTCTAATGATTTTAGAAACACGGCATCATCATCTACCAGGAATAATTTTATTTTATTATCGTTTTTCATGGGTCAGATCTATTAATATTTTAATTTCCCGTTGCCGATTTCTTCAATCGGATTTCGCCTGTGGCTTTTCATTTGCTTGAAATGTGAAGGCGAAAGCCCGGTAATTTTTTTAAACTGATTGGACAAATGTGCAACACTGCTGTAGTTTAGTTTATAAGAAATTTCCGTAAGATTAAGCTCGTCATATAAAAGCAACTCCTTTGCTCTTTCAATTTTATGCATTATTATGCACTGCTGTATGGTGATGCTCTTTACTTCAGAGAACAAATTGGACAGGTAGTTGTAATCATAATTAAGTTTTTCACTGATGTAGTCGGAAAAATTTATTTTAATCGTTTCATCAGTATAATGAATCATTTCAGTAATTACATTGATTATTTTTTCGATTAAAATTGCCCTTTTATCGTCCATTAATTCTAGTCCCAGGCTGAGTAAACCAATCCTTAACTGCTTCCTCTGTTCTTCAGAGATGGTTTCCATAATCTCAACTTCTCCCAGATCGACAATAATAAAATGCAGCCCAAGTTTTTTCAGCTCTTCTTTCACCGCCGTTTTGCAGCGATTACTAACCATATATTTAATGTATATTTTCACAGTGTGTTTTTAATCCTGGTATATTCTTCTCCTAATTCTTTACATGCCTGGCTACAAACCCTTCCAATCTGAAACACCATGTCATTTATATCATCTATATGCTGCTGTGTACCGGCAAATTCCTGAATTTTTTTTGCCATGTTTTCAAAATCAGAACTTATACCCACAATAGAAAATGAGGGAATCATTTTATGTATTGCTGCGTGTAATGACTGCCAATCCTTATCCTGCAGACTTTGTTTCATTGCGCTTATTAATGGCGGGGTTTGTTCAAGGTAAAGCGAAATCATTTCCATCATCAATTTAGGATTGGATTTAGTACGATGGATCAAATAATCCAGGTCAGTACATTTCAATTTTTTACGCCCATCACCATTATTCTTTTCCTGATCAGGGTATTTAATAATTGCAGGTTTTTTAACCAGTCCGATTATTTTATTATACAACACCCCTTCATCAACGGGTTTAGCGATGTAGTCATTCATTCCGACAGCCCTGCATTTAGCCAGATCAACGGTGGTTACATCGGCTGTTAAGGCTATGATCGGAATCTTGGAATTCAATTTATTACGAATGTAATCCGTAGCTTCAAACCCATTCATTTCAGGCATTTGGAGGTCCATCAAAATAATATCGAAAGATTTGGATTGTAATTTTTCAATGGCAATTTTCCCGTTTGCTGCGATATCGCGTTCAAATCCAAAATCGTCAAGCAGAGTTTTCATCAGCAATTGATTAAGTGGTATATCTTCAACCACCAATACTTTAATGTTTTTAATTTCTGTATCCAATTCTTCTGTTACTGTATCCAATTCTGCCTCTGCGTTTGTTTTTTCAAAATTCAAAATAAATCTGAATGCAGAACCTTCATCAACTTTACTAGTTACACTAATGGTCCCATTCTGTGCTTCATACAATTGTTTGACAATGGCAAGTCCTAATCCTGTTCCCCCATAAAGCCTGGCTGTACCACTTGATGCCTGCTGAAAGTTCTCAAAAATCTTCACCAGCTTATCATCTGTTATGCCTATTCCAGTGTCTGTAATTGTAAATTCGATAGTTACTTTTTCTTCATCTTCATTCAGCAGACAAACTTTTACCGTAATTTTTCCATTTGTTGTAAACTTGACCGCGTTGCTGACAAGATTTAAAATTATCTGGTGAAGGCGCACCGGATCTCCAACCAAAACTTCGGGAATATTGTTGTCATATTCAATGAATAACTCCAGGTTTTTCTCCTGAATTTTTGTCTCAAACATATGAAGCATGGCCGATATAGATAATGCCATTTTAAATGGTGCTTCCTCAAATGTCATTTTTCCCGCATCCACTTTTGCTAGGTCGAGTATGTCGTTTATAAGCACGATTAGTGCATCGCCACTCATTTTTATGGCTGTTAAATATTCCTTTTGTTTTGCTGACAAATCTGATTTTAACAACACTTTGGTGAACCCAATGATCGCATTCATCGGGGTACGGATTTCATGACTCATGTTTGATAAAAATTGCTGTTTAGCTTTCACTGCATTTTCTGCAATAATTGTCGCACTTTCAGCCTTCATTTTAGCTTCTTCAGCAATCCCTGTTGCCAGTTCGGCAAATATTTTCGCTTCTGTTAATTCTGTTGCAATTCTTTTTTGGTCTGTAATATCCCGTGCCACTACAACAACGCCATGCACATTGCCTTTGTCATCTTTATATACGGAACCATTTAATAAAACATCAGTCAGTTTATGGTCCTTGATAGTTAGCGGATAATCAGCCACAAACCCTTTCGCAAATACTTCCCTGTATACTTCACGTGCTTTTTGAGGATCAGTAAAATAATCGAAGAAGTCAGTTCCTGTTAGTTTATTTCGTGAAATACCTGTTATATGTAACGAGGCATCATTCATATCGGTGATTTTTCCTGAAGGACTTATTGTAAATAGCGGGTCACGACTTGCTTCTATAAGACTACGGGCATAGTTAGCAATGATTAATTCTGCTGCGCGTTTTTCTTTTTCTGCGTTTTGAAAGGCAAGCTCTATGTTAGCTATGCCTAACTCTGCTGCCCTTTTTCCTTTCTCTTCATCCTGATAGGCAAGCTCTATATTAGCTATGCCTAGCTCAGCAGCCCTTTTCCCTTTCTCTTCATCCTGGAAGGCAAGCTCTATATTAGCTATGCCTAACTCTGCTGCCCTTTTTCCTTTCTCTTCATCCTGAAAGGCAAGTTCCTGGCGGGCAAGGACTAACTCTGCCGATAATTTTTTATTTTCGCCGAGTTGAAAGTTGAGCTCCTGGCGTGCAATAGTTAACTCATCCATTTTATTTGTTTTAAAATCTCATTCACTTTATAATCGAACAAAGTTAAGTTTCAAAATATCGATGAGTGTTACATAACTATTCTTATAATTTACATAATTCACACAAGTTCTTTCCAGGGATAAACCAGATAATTAATAAAAAAACCGCCTTTTAACGACGGTTTTTATTGATTATCATTCATTTAACTGATTATGGTTGTGTGACAGTATTCTTTTGAAGAGTTACAGCAGTCTGAGCCAGCAGTCTTCCGTTTATTGTGGCTCCGGTCTTTAAATTAATACCCGTCTGACCAAGTATGATCCCTTCGAAATGACTGGTCGTTCCGAGAGTGACAGAACCGGATGTCTGCCAGAAAATATTCTTTGCCTGTGCACCACCGCTTAAAATAACCTTTACTGCGGAGCTCATATTAAGATTCCCCGCAACCTGGAATATCCACACATCGTTAGGGCCGCCTGAAATCGTTATGTCAGCCGGGATGACCACTGCAGTCGTCCATTTATAAAGGCCAGGTGTAAGTGTCTTACCTCCGATATTTCCTGCGCCCAGATTCAGGAATTTCGGGTTAGGACGTCCTGCCGCATCAGTATATGCTGTTTGCATGTCGCTAACGGCCGTCGTTAACCTGCTTGCATTGGTTACCCTGCATGGCAGCGGACCGGCTGCATCAACTGTATATATTGTCCCGGCTACTTCAGGACAAGTTAACAGAAGGGCTGCACCCGTGATTGGACTTGTTCCGACATCCCCAGTAACTGCAGATCTGTACACATTGGTAATCCCTGATTTTGAAAGAATTACAAAATTGCCTGCAACCCCTAATTTTACAACTGCTAATCCTCCATTGGGTTTATTCCCTGCTGAAGAATTAGGATCCTCAAGATTATCTTTAGTACAACTTCCCATAAACATAACCAACAAGATGGCTGCGATTGGATAAAAGTTCTTAGTTCTCATTGTTCTAGGTTTTAAATGTGATACCATTATCACAATGCAAAGGTGCAGCCATTAATTCCGGAAAGTGTTACAGATGTTTGTGAAAATGTTACATATATCACTGGTCCGGAAAAGGAAGGATAAAAGCAATACCAACTGTCAGTGTTGCTCAGTAGCTAAGATTCATGCTGTACAAAAACTCAAATCCCATGCTGTTATCCTGAGGAAAGTAAACCGTCCTTAAGCCTGCTTCAAGCGGGACAAACAATCGTAACAGGTGAAAATCAAAAGTCAGGTCAAGGCCTAATGACTGGTAGGTCGCCGGATCTGTTTCGAATGTCCAGGCCTGGTCGTAAAACAAGGCGGCTTTTACCCGCTTCAGATAGATAAGCGGCCCGGCATTCCAGTCAGGGTAAAAAAGCGGCAGCTGGTACGTAGCGGAAATGCTCATCAGTTCATCGGCATAAATACCCGAATACCCTCTTGGAAGTGTTAGCAGCCCGCTGTAAGTATAATCGTCAGCCACCCTGTCCTGGTACCCTCCGTAAAGGCGCAGTCCATGATGCCTGAACAGGCCGGGAAAATACGCCGACACTTCAGCCGAAAAAATTGAATTTATTGTATCGGTATCAAAAGGCGTGTGCCGGTAATTAATATCGAGCACCTGGCCCCAGCGGGGAATAATATCACGTTGAGCCATACGCGACTGGGTATAAAAATACAGCCGGTATTCCAGGGAATGGAACCGGTCGTTCACAAATTTAAGCTCCGAACCGGGGTCCATCCTGAGATATTTGTACGTATAGCCTGCAAATGGCTGCAATCCCATAAACCACCTTCTGACGTACCAGTTGAGCGGTATCCGTGCCACACCTGAAATGTTAAGCTCGTGGTAGCTATATTTGATATGGTGACCTGAACTGTCGGTATGCACTCCTCTTCTTTTACCATAATCAGTATTCACATCAAAAACCGGGTAAAACCCCTGGTAGCTGTATTTGACAAAATATTTGCCGGCTTCTTCGTTCAGGTCATATTCATAACCCAGCGTCGTAAAACTGGTGCCCAGTAAATTTTGTGAAAGGAGCGTCACACCCGGACTGACATTAATATTATCAACATCGATTGCCAAAGGCGCCCAGCTATGAAAATTGAATAAATGCTGCCATTTTCGGTAAGGTTTGATTTGATATGCCGAATCAGGGACATCACCGGAGTTGAATATGAAATTTTCCTGCCCAGCCAGGCTGTCAGCAAGCGCATAATGATGCACCTCAGCCGGATCATGCTCTTTCCATGTCTCCGGCTTCATTTCAGCAGAAACCAGTTCGTAACCGTCAGAAGTATAGTGTGCGTAATAAAGACGCTGACCATCCGGCGAAACCGTTGCATCGCTGGCGCCAAAACGCGAGGAGGTCACCTGGTACAATTGCCTGGTATCTTTATTTAAGGCGAATATGTCTTCTTTGCCTGTGTAGGTGCCGGTAAAGAGGATATACCCCTTATAAAAGGCCGGTTTATAGATCTCAGCATAAGAAAATGGCAGGATGATATCGAATTTACCGGTAGCTGGATTTAGTACGGCAAGGCTTTTTCCCTCATCACGGGTCAGGATCATGGCTATTTGATTGCCATCAGGCGACCAGGTGGGGTGGCCAGCGAAATAATTCTCAGGTGTAGGATAGCGATGAATGATATCCCCATTTTCCGCGTCCAGGATAACAATAAAATACCGGTTCGACAGGTCGGCTTCAACTGCCGTGATGGCTTTACCATCCGGGCTGATATCCGGGGAGAAGTATCTTGATTTATAAGTCAACTGCCTTGTCTGCCCGGTTTCCAGGTTCAACAGCTTTATTACCGAAAATGTGAGAAGGTCCCAGCGGGCATTCCGGTGAAGCTCGTTCCAGCAAACCAGGTTTCCTGCATACGATAGCACTTCATCGAACATATAACCGGGATGGGTGAGAATGACTTCTCTTCCTGCAGAATCAATGATTACGATACGGGTAATGTCATCTATGGAAGATTTACGGGCGATGATCCTGCCATCAGGCATCACAGTGGGTTGCGTATAGTTTGTGAAATATTTCCCTTTCGAATCTGCAACGGGGATGTATAGGGTGAGACTTGCCTCTTTGTCCTGGTCCGACCAGGATTGCAGCAACCCGGAGGTGATGTTATCATAAAGCTTTCTTTTTCCAAAGCCTGTTTCTTTATATAGGGTATTGGAAAACGGTACTGCCATTACCGGGAGCCTGCCGGTTTTATTCATCACCCGGCTCCAGGCCCCGGGGCCGTATTTTAACCGTGCCTGGCCGACAAGAAGGTACCCGAGTTCATAATGATCGGGGACGAAATCGCGGTAAGAGCCGTTATATGCCTTATCATAAGAGAATATCCCTTTTTCCAGGAACTGGGCCCGCAGTTTCATTTCGAATGAAGGGACACGCCCACGACCGGTGTTGCTTGTTGCCGTCTCGATGGCAACCGCATCTCCCTCAATAAACCAGAACGGGACAAACAATCCCAGCACCAGCGGTACAGCCTGCTGGCCAAATACGTAGGTCAGCGCCCGGGTCAGGCCTTTGTTTACTGCCGCATACTGGACAGCATGCCGGTATTCATGGATCACCAACTGATCGATCCAGGCCTGTGCGTAAGTATCAGCGTTATCCTGGGGTGGTGTGGTCATTATCTCGATCCGCTTGGGGGCGTAAGGAGTCATAGCATTGGAAACGACGGTCTGGTTATGGAGCACCACGGGCCATTTGCCTGGCAGCGCATCAAGGGAGGCAGCACCGGGCAGGCGGTTGTACTCAAAAGCGTTGGCGATATAAATTGCCTGCGAATCAAGATTTTTTGGGTAGATTATTTTAAAATGCTCCGTTTTGACCTGGTGCCAGCGGACTGATGCAGGATCGGTGCCGGTAGTGAAGTACTGGGCGCTAAGAGCGAAGGGCAGGATGCATACGGCAAGGAGCAGGGAGGCATGGAGGCGGGGAGAAGAGGGGACACGGGGAAAGGGAGAGGAGGGGACAAGGGGATGGTGTAGCAGCTTATGAATTGCGATTTTCATGGTCAGAGTAATTAATACAAATATCGGAATTTTAGCTGATTGATTCCTTCTTCGTCGGAATGACGGCGGTGCGGCACGCTGGCAGATTCCTCCTTCGTCGGAATGACGCATTGCCCTCACCCCCTGGCCCCCGGTTCCCCGCTTTCGCGGGGACCTGTTGGAAAGGGGGCCAGGGGGTCAGGGGGTTAAAAGGGGTGAGGTTGCCGCGCCGCTTTTTTTTCGCAATATAACTTCAATACGCGAGAAGCGAGGAAATTTCTTGTGAACTATTCTGTTTCACCTGGTCATTCTTTTCTTTCTGCGCACTTGCTAACAATCAGAGCGTTCCTTAATCCGGGATTGGAACTGTGATCATTAGCAAGTGCGCCTTCCCATGTCGGCAGCGTGCTGCTGTCTCAATGGATATGGTAGGGGAACCGGCACCCCTGGATCGTAGGGGAGCAAATCAAGGCCTTTTCATTTATCGGTAAAAAGACATTCAGGCAATTACCAAAAAGCGACAGGGCGGAGCGCCGGCTAGATACATACGAACAAAAAAAACATTGTTTTTTTTGTTCGTATGTTCGTGTTTTATAGGTCGTTGACCTTTTTTTTAGTAAAAACAGGGCGTAAATGCCCTGAAAAACTTCTTTCTCTATGATTACCAGCGGCATAGAGAAAGAAGCAAAGAGATACCGTGTAAAAAGGCAATTCCGCTTCCGCGGAATGGCAATTTTGGGCAATTGAAAATATTTTCATTGCTATTTTGTTTTAATATTGAAATGCTTTCAATTTATACCTTCATTAGGTGTAACCAAAAAAGGTGAGAAATTTAAAATACACGGAATAAATATAATAGTGGTATATTTATTGTTATTTGATTAACACCGTAATATCGTTCAATAATGTAACCAAATCGATTTATTATGCAAAAGTACATCGCAATTATTGTTTTGCTACTTTTCGTTAAAAGTGGTTGGGCGCAGAATACTAACCTTGATTTTAAAGGTGCTATTAAATTCTCTAACCAAACTAGTGTTATAGGTGAGAGCATTTACAATTCGGACACAACTCTATATGATTGGCAATATAGAAATGGTACATACCAAATCTTCCACCCTACTTTTGCGGTACAATGGACAAATAAAAAAAATAATATTCACGAGATCGAATTATCAGATTTACAATTTTCAAGTGGTCTGATGATATTAACCTCTGTTCGATATGACTATATTGTCAATTTTAATAAAAAAAAGGACAGTAAGATAGTCCCATCTCTAGGTTTTGGTATGAATCCATATTATTTTCAGTTAAATTCAAATCCTGAAATTGAAACTCAATTTGCAGAATTTTATAAATATTTTGGGGCTAGAATTTTTGTAACACCAGGTCTAACTTATTATTGCAGTCCAAAATTCTTTATTAACTTTAATATTCCTGTCTGCATATTTGAAGCTTATTATAAGTACTACCAACACCAAGACCCCACTCTTACAATTGATGAAATGACAACTAACAGCACTAACTTTGGTGCTGTATTTCCATATTATTTTAGTGCACGACTTGGTATTGGATTAAAATTTTAAGAATATATCTTTTAATGCCACTTTCTTTGATTTTTGGCCACACCTAACCAACGCGCAAAGACCTTATATATGAAAAATTTAATTTTTATTTTAATATTTGTATCACATTCATTGCTTATCGTAGCTCAGGTTATACAGCAATTGAGCATCAGCAATAATATTCTGATTGATAGCCAAGAAGTATATTATTTTGAAGAGTCATTTATTACTCAATCTTTAACATCAAACCCTATTCTATTTGAGTCCAATAACAATAATATTTATCAGAATGATAACTATAGTGACCAAATCCATGATTGTAATCCACTAGGTAATATCAAAAACATACGGGTGTCCAGGAACCCGGAACAAGTAATAATCAGCAAGGATGATCAATTTGCTTTCATCAGATGTAGACTTGGGAATGCTATCGATATACTTAGTATTCCATCTGGTGAATTCGTGAAATCTCTTAAAATGCCGATTCCAATACATTCAGTCTTAAATAATGATGGTACTCAACTAATTATTGCAAGTTATACTGATTTCATGTTCCCTCCAGACCCACCGTCTGAAGATTGCGCTATAATTGGAATTCCTGCATCTGGATTTACATTTTTGACAATAATCGATACCAAATCCCAAGAAATAATTAGAATAGATACAATATCAATGCTATGTATCAATAAAATCCTAATGCCATCAAATGACAGTGTAATATATTTAGCAGGTAAAAATGTAGTTGAATATAATATTAAAAAAAGGCTCATTTCAAGACAATGGGAGCTATCACAGCAGATTAGAAGAAGCAAAATTGATAATAAAACTAATCGGATCTTTATAACAACAGCAAACGGAACCGAAGGTGATTCCTTAAATGTCATAGATCTTGTCAGTGGTAAAATCATCATGATTCCATATTACACTAATGGTCAAGAAAGCTATGCCTCCTTTATAGGATTAGATACTTTGTCAAACAGGATTTTTATACAAGGAAGAATAAATCCCCCTGAAGTCCTTGTTTATAGTACGGTTTCGTTAACTCAGCAAAGTATTATTTATAATGCAAGCTTGTTTGAGGATTGCTTTCTCACTTGTCCAAGTATAGGATCGATTTTCTTTGGTGGAGATTTTCCATACAACACAATAGAAGTTGATTATAATACTCTAAGTCAGAAAAACGAATTGTCATCTCCAGCAACTGACCATTTGACAACAATTGTTTATAATAAAGTATTACAAAGACTGTATTCCTTTAAATTTGGTGGTCATGAAAATTCCATTGCATTATTTCCTCCCAATAAATTGGATGTAGTTGAATATGATATAAATTCAGGGAGAACTTTTCTTTTTGAAACTACAGATTCAACTTATAAATGCTGTTATCCAAGAACTTTAGCAATAACTAAAGATGGAGCATTTATACTTTCAACTAATTCCCCGGAAAATACAGTCAGCATAATTGAACTATCTCCGGCATCTACAAATGAAACAAATCTTGATTGTTCAATTAAGATTTATCCGAATCCAGCATTATCAAAAATAATTATAGCCTTTAACCAGGAACTAGGCTCGGACGTAATAATTGAATTGTATAACATATATGGAGACTTGTTAACCAAGGATCAAAAACCTAAAAATGAAATATCCTTTTCTATTGATTTAACCAAGTATCCAGTTGGTCAATATATTATTCGCATTATTTCAGGAAATCAATCCTGGACTCAAAAAATAATTAAAGTATAAATACCTTGACGCTTAAAATATTCATAAACAAGGCCTAACAACCGCACAGCGCCCAGCCCGGGGCTCAAAAAAAGTTACGCCAATAAGTCAGGAGCTGTGTAGGAAACTTGAAAATGGAAAATAGAAATTCGTATATTTACACAGCCCCAGCCCCATGGCGCAATCTTAACCCGGCCCAGGGCGCTGCGCTGAGCGTAAGGTGTGACCAAATCATATGAAAAGATTTTTCATCATCATAGTGTCAATCATTTTAATAATTCCAAATTTATATTCTATTTCTATTTCTGACACTCTTGATAATGTGGTCATTAAGAAGCCCAAAAATTTTTATGTTATAGGTTTAATCCCATCGCGTGCTCAAAATATCTATGGCATAGCAATTGGCCCAGTTGGATCTGAAGTATTTTGTGATAAATCATATACTCAATCAATTGATGGAGTGGCAATACAGTTAATTGGGCAAGGAATATTTTCAATATTTTATTTATGCTTAGGCGGTCATGCGACCTTTAAAACTTATTATAAATCCAATAATGAAACTGCCACTCGATTGGCCGTAGATTCACTCATGTTTGTTACTGATACTACCCTTAAACGAGTATTATATAATGGAATAGTACTTTCTCCATTCGGAACGTATAGCAACCAAATTAATGGTGTTTCTATTTCTGCATGGATGAGTTTGGGTACCTACGTTAATGGAATTTCATTTAACTTACTTTGGAATTCAATTACGAAGGTAAATGGTCTGTCAGTTGGTTTATCGAATGACTCTTTAATTATACATGGCGCTCAAATTGGTCTGATTAATAGAACCTATGATATCAAAGGTATTCAAATAGGCTTATGGAATAAGAACCGAAAACGATCCTTACCAATTATCAATTGGAATTTTAAAGAGTGATTTGGCCCCACATAGCGGACGCACATCACCCAGCGTTATAGTGCACTAAATAATTAAATGAAATGAAAAAAAGTAAAATAATATTACTTTTCCTTAGCTTGCTCATATTTTCAAGTTGTAATACGTTATTAATCAGAACATATGGAATTAAAGCTCCTAAACAAAGAACCACAGAAGAGATTCAAAAAATAGCTAAAAAAAGAAATATTCCCTCTGATCATCTTTTTATCCTTGATTCATCTTATCAGAGTTTTATTAACAGCTTTGATACATCTCAATGGCTTATTCGAAAGAATCACCTTCAGCCTTTACAAGCACTATATTTTGACAAAAATGGGGAGATGGTTTCATGGTTCACTAACTGCTATGCTGGCGGCTTTCCAAATTTCAAATGGAATAGAACCGGGAATTTAAATTCATTTGTGCCTGCAACCCGTGCACCCATTGACTCGGTTACGAATTTAGCAATGCAATTGGAATACATTAAAACATTGAATGAAACGAAACCTAATGCTGATTACTTCAATACTGCTGATTACAACGTAGTTATATACTGGAATGTTTTTATGGGCAGACAGAGTAAACGATTAATTAAATGCATTGTTAAAAATTGCAGTCTGGCACAGGATAAAGTGGTTAATATTTCATTTGTTAATAATGATGAAATAGGAATAATAATGTATGACGGTTTTTGATATATTAAACGTACCACAACATTCTCCATCCCCTAGCCTGGGGCTCATAAAAATTTGCGCTACTTGGTCAGGGCGCTGCACTCGAGCGTTACATTTTTATTTCAATTCTTAACCGGCGATAAAATGCTTTAACCTGGCGATGCTTGATGTGACCACTTAAACGCTTCTTCACCGGCATCGGAACTCCTTTTCTGACTTCTTTCTCTTTCCCCGACTTTTTTGCTGAACGACTTTGACCTGAATGAAAACATGTTGGCCTGGATGGTAGGGGACTCTTTTTCCTGTTCCCTGCTGATCCCTTTTTCCTCATATACGATCTGACTGGCCTTTGATGGTCCTGACCGCAGCTTAAGATCCACTGAAAGCGACCTGACTTTTTTCCTTTTGGCTTCCTGGTTATCGGTTTATAGCATTTTACCCCTGGCTTCGGCTCTTGCTCCTGGTCCAGAGGTCTTCGGGTTTTCTAACTCCTTCGTTCATTTCGTATTTTCCTGCTTTCCCTGCTGGTGGTTTATGGCATATCAGGCTCTTATCCTGTCATGAATATTTTGCACAAAGGTATTTTCGTTCGATTTCCCCTTGCAAGGTCAGGCTATATTCGTTCACTTTTGTAGACAAAAGAGACATGAAACCTTGCCGGGTCATCTCGCTACCTTTTTTTTCGTGCATATTTCATTAACAGGCGAGCCAGATGCCAACACAAGACCCCAGGGCAGGGGCGCAAAAGATGGAAAATACAAACAAAATGACCGAACGGAGAGAAAACTTAAAGAAGACCTCCAAGACCGTGAAAGAACTTATGGAAGCCGGTAAAATCAAAGCTACAAACTTGAACGATGCCCTCCTGGAAACTTACAACGGCAAAAAGAAGAACCAGGTGTGGCTCACATTGGAACTTTGGCAAACTGCCGGTTACTCAGTACGCAAAGGCGAAACTGCTCAGATGATATGGGGAAAGAAACAGGAATCAACGAATAAGGAGACAGGCGAGACCTATTCTTACTTCCAGATCGTGTTTGTTTTCAATAATACATAGGCCGAAAGAACAGTTCGCAACTTCAAAGAACCTGCAACGGACAAAACAGAAACCGAACAGGCTCTTGTTCCTGAAACCGCTGGTGAAGACCTACCTTTCTAAAGGAAGTCATCCCGAGAGTGAGGACCGGCTGAGCAGTCAGCCGGTTTTTTTATTGCCTATTCTCAAACTATTTAGAAAATTTATTCGCTGCAATTTTTATCTGATATAAATTATCTTGATTTTAATGAATTATGTAAATTTATTGGCGCATCTCAAACCAGATAAATGTTTTATGATGTAAATCTTATTAAGATAATAGCAATTATTCATAAGTTTATTAAACTCTATTATTCTTATTAATATCTTAACATTTGCGATATGAAATATTTTAATTGCTTAATAATCTAAACAAATGACAAATGCTGATTTTACCGCAGGGTCTCTTGGTAGTTTTAAATTTGGATATAGTCGAGGATTACCATCTTACATGGCTCCAAAACTTCTAACAAATAAAAAAACAGCAGAATATTTTGTTGCTTCTTTATATGCTCAATTCTTATTCTATGATAAGATTCCAATTATTGGTGTCGAAGTTTGTGAAGATGATAGTAATAAAGGACCGGATGCAGTAATTAAAATATTAAACTCTAAATCACAATCGATCCAAATTACTAGGTTTACAATTACAGAATATCTTAAAAGAAGAAAAATATCAGAGCAAAAAGTTGGAAAATTAGTCGATAGGATATTAAAACTAATAGCAATTGAGAGTCCCGTGAATGTTATTATTCACTCGCATAAACCTTTTAAAATACCAATAAATAGTCAAAAAATAGAGGCAACTTTATCTAATTTCATTGCAAAATCGATTTTAGACAATAAAGCAACGTTGCTTTCATCAAAGGAATACATCTATTGTCCGGTAACAGATGAACGGTTACTAAGTTTTACACCTATGGTGTGCTTACAAAGTGTTCCTAAGGATTGTCATTCCAATTTTTTTGGCAGAGGTAACATTTTTATTGATTTTGACTTTGATAATGTGCATTTTTCAAATTCTGATATCGAAAAAGAATGTTTGGATATCTACATTAAGAAAAATGGAGGTAAAGCATCAATCTTACTTATTTGGGCAGATACTTTTGAAATTTTGTATGATCCCAAGAATATAATAGAAAAATTAAAAGCGCAATTTGATCATTCAAGCTTTGAGAAGGTGTTTTTTTTAAATTTTTATAATCGCTTAGATTTATATGTAAACCAAGAAATAGGAATTGCTCAAATTAAATAAAATTAAACGCAATTAATTGTGAACCTTTTAAATCATTAAAATCATATAATTAAAGCTTTTATGAAATCAATACCAGAAAAAGAATCTCTCTTCAATCGCTACTATGCCTGTGAAATGGACAAAGCAGAATTGACTTTGCTTGCGAAACGGTTGCAACTTGAATTAAAATTGAGGGAATGGTTTACCGTTTAGATTAAGTTTATCATTTCTTGGAATCATTAACCTTAATTTTCATTAAAACAGCACTCCTTGCCCCTCTTTCTTAAGTCGCCAACAATCCTCACCAACATGTTCAGCAAAATCCGCTAAAGTTTTTTAAACAAAGATCAGAAAGAAAAATGACCTGACAGCGTCGTCAGACCTGTCAGCGTCAAAAAATAAAGGATTTAAGCAGCCTCCGCATCCTTTACCAGGTACCGGATCCCTTTCACCAGTTCCACGACGATACTGATCACTGTGATCACGAATACGATAAGGATACCGATCTTCAGCCATTTGGTCCAGTTAGCATTGTCTAAGGCAAATGGGAAGATGACGTATATCATGATCGTTGAAAGCGCATTGGCCGCATTGACCACGACCTGCACAAGGTGCCTGAACCAGCGGTGGTCGTAAATGATGAACAGGATATTTGCCCCGATGGTGACATAAATGGCTAACTCGATGTAGAAAAGGCATCTTTCGAAATCTTCCGTCAGGAAGGTCACTCCCCATTCCCTGAGATGCCTCAGGATATAGATCATGATGAACATGACGATAATGGTCACGATATAACCAGTCCTTCTTAATCCGGGACTGACGGATTTTTTAATGCCTTTGCGTGGCCATGACCGGCCTTCATCATTTTGGTTCATAAGATCTGGAATTGATGTTTATCCCTGTAATAATCATAAATCTCAAACTGTGCCCGGTGGATTTCAGGTTCTTCAGAAACCCTGTGCTGGTTGAGGTTATCCGGTCCAAGGTAACGCGACTTGATATTGTCACGCATCTGGATATGAAGGACATCCCACAGGACTTTTTGTATGTCTTTATCGAATACCGGGCAGGCCACTTCGATGCGGTGGTCAAAATTCCGCGGCATCCAGTCGGCGGATGAAATAAAGAACAAAGGATTGCCGCCGTTGCAGAAAATGTAAACCCGTGAATGTTCGAGATATTTGTCGACGATCGAAAACCCGTTGATATTATCGCTGACCCCCGGTATCCCCGGTTTGATCACACAAATCCCCCTGTTTATCAGGTCGATCTTCACGCCTGCCTGGCTCGCTTCATAGAGCTTGGTCGCGGCTTTGCGGTCGACCAGGCTGTTCACTTTGATGATGGCCCAGGCTTCCTTTCCTTTCCTGGCGTTTTCCATTTCTTTCTCAAGCTTTTCGATAAAGAATTCCCTGAGACGGAAAGGTGAAACGATCAGTGTTTCGAAAGTAGGCAGGATGAATTTGCTTTCAAGCAATTCAAAGATATTGTAGACATCATCGCAGATTCGCGGGTCACAGGTCAGGAGGCTGAAATCGGAGAAGACCTTTGCCGTGGATTCGTTATAATTCCCTGTACTGACATTCGCATACAGCTTATTATCGCCGTTTTCACGTCTGCGGATCAGGATCAGCTTGGCATGGACTTTATACCCGGGGATGGTCTGGATCACTTTCACGCCTTCTTCCTGCAGCTTACGGGTCCAGTAAATATTCGCCTCTTCATCGAAGCGGGCCTGGATCTCCATGAATACCGTGACGTACTTCCCGTTGCGCGCCGCATTGATCAGGGCGTTCATGGCTGCGGAATTCCGTGTCGTCCGGTAAAAGGTCATTTTAATGGACCTGACATCCTGGTCGATGGAGGCTTCCCGCAGCAGGTCGATGATGTGCTGGAACGACTGGTAAGGGAAGTTCAGCATGATATCTTTCTTCCGGATAGCCTCGAAAACGCTTTTATGGTCAGGCAGTCCGGGGTATGTGTGCGGAGGCGCCGGCGGGTAGTACAGCTTGCTGTCGCCTACCTTCGGGAATTCCATGAAATCCTTGAAATTGTGGTAGCGGCCGCCACCCCTGATCGTATCTTTTTTGGAAATATTCAGTTTTTTGGTAAGGATCTTCAATAAGTCGTCAGGCATGGTATTGTCATACACAAAACGCACGGCTTCACCGAGTTTCCGTTTTTTAACGCTAACACTGATCAGTTCAAGGAAGCTCTTCGAAACATCATTATCTATTTCAAGTTCAGCATCGCGGGTGAATTTGATGGTATACGAATCGAACCTGTCGTAGCCGAATGCGGAGAAAATATCTTCAAGGCAGTACCGGATCACATCGTCCATCAGCATGATGTATGATTTGTTGCCAATCTCGGGCAGGGTCAGGAAGCGGCCTGTGACATCGGTCGGGACCTGGATCAGCGCATACTCCTCTGCTTCCTGGTCGTATGATTTCCGCAGCCTGACGCAGAGGTAAATCGATGCATCCTGCAGGGAAAGCGAACTCCTGACATTGTGCAGCATAAGAGGGAAAAGGTTTGGCCTGACCTTATCACGGTAAAACTGCATGACATAAGCACCCTGGATCGGGCTGAGCTGTTTTTCGTCGACAATATGGATATTGTGCCTGGCCAGCGCTCTGTTAACTTTCGAATAGGCTTTTGTGAAAAGTTTTTCCTGGCTGGAAACTATGTCAAGTACCTGGTCAAGGATCATTTTATATTTCAGATCGGGTACCGCTTCATGTTCCTCAAGTTTGATCATGCGTTTCAGCGTAGCGACCCTCACCCTGAAAAACTCATCGCGGTTATTGGAATAAATGCCAAGGAATTTCACTTGCTCAAGAAGCGGGGTAGCCTTATCCATGGCCTCCTGCAGGACCCTTTCATTAAAATGCAGCCAGCTTATCTCCCGGTTAAAAAAATATTGATCCTTATCTTCCATAGTATTCAATAAAAACAGCCCGTAAAACAGGCATAACGTAATTACGGCAAAGTTAATGAACTTATTTATTTTCAGTGCAAAGATTGAACCGACGGGAGAGAGTATTGCTCCGACGGGTAAATCCGTCGGTTCCTGGCTCTACTCCGGCAATTCTTTCGGGAAGAGGACGAAATTGGTTTTCCTGGCGGCGACTAACACTTCCTCCCATTTATTGGTATCGAAAGTAATGCTGACCACGCCCGAGGTTGGAAGGTTTTCGATGGGTGTCTTCAGGAAACGGTTGGCAAGGTCGGTAAGTGTTGGGTTGTGCCCGACGATCATTACTGAATTGAATCGTTCAGGCAGGTCGTAAAACTGGTCAAGGATGGAGTCACCATCAGCATAATAAATCTGCTTTTCGATCTTGATATCATCCTGTGGATAATTCAATCCGTGGGCCATGATCTTTGCCGTTTCATGCGCCCTGACGGCATGGCTGGAAATTATATAATCGACCGATATCTTGTTTTTATGGAAAAAATCGATGACCCTTTTCGTCCTTTTCTTTCCTTTTTCCATCAGCTCCCGCTTCTCATCCGGCTGATCCGAAATATCCCACGATGATTTGGCATGCCTTACTATGTAGATGGTTTTCATTGAAAATGAGTTTTTAAGGTATAAAATTACCGGTTTTACACAGGTAAATAACGCGATTTGGGTTAAGAAATTATTAAGATCGTAGCTGTTTCAAAAGGCCTTCGTGGAACTTAGTGAAGCCTTCGTGGACCTTCGTGTAACTACCACAGTCTATTGATTGCACGAAGTTACACGAAGAAGACACGAAGAACCACGAAGTTTTTTTAGTAAAATCTTATCTTTTAAGGCTGCCTCGATGAGGTTCTGGTGCTCCGACGGGTAAATCCGTCGGTTCATTCTTTAGACTGTTTATAAATTTCTTTGAAAATTTTCAGGATAATTAAATGATGATATTTTTGCACCGATATGCAATGATGAGCATATCGATAAATTAATTTAAAACCTGTAATTATTATTTTATGAAAAAGCTTTTTTATTTTTTGATGGTGTTGATGACAGTTTCTTTTATTGTGACTTCCTGTGATAAGGATGAAGAACCGGAAGCAAAAATTGTGAAGATCGGTGCACAGGATAATATGGTAACCGGTGGATTTTATTCGGTATCAGAAAACAAAGTCTATACGATGGATGCTGCAAGCCAGAACCAGGCTGCCATCGATATTCTTTGCTTTTACGAAGCCGGAAACGGGAACAATATTGCTTTGGCTTCCCCCGGCACTAACATTACCGGTATTTTTGAAGGCAGCAGCGCCCCGGAAAACTGGACCACTGCGAATACCACTTATTTCACCAAGACTACCCTCACCGTTGAGCAATTTGATGCATTGGAAGAAACTGACCAGCTTATCGAGACTTCCTTCGATACTGCTAATGCCTTTAGAAAAGCAAAGGACATGAAAATCGATGATATTTATGCCTTCCAGCTCCAGGATAGTACATATTGCATTTTGAAAGTTACTGAAGTCGTTCAGGATTCGACCGGCTCTGTTGAATTTGAAATCAAAGTTAAAAAGTGATTGCAGAGTCCCAAGGAACCGACGGATTTACCCGTCGGAGCATAACATCCTTAAATCTTATCCTCCTGCTACTCCTGGCCTTTGGCCTGACGAATTGCAGCGAGGAAGAAACCACTGACCAGTACCCGTTCATACTCCTTGATACCGGGGATGAATTTACCCAGGCAGGGGAACGGGTACCGGTCGGGGGCCAGTTGAAATTCGCCATTTCAGCAGTCGGCGGCGGGTCGGCTATCACCAACCTCAGGGTGAAGCGAATGACAGGGCAGGGGACGGTTACCGAGCTTGATAAAGGGATTTATCTTGCCACGGGCGGGCTTGACACCACGCTTATCTACACGAAAAGCGGTGCACCGGTTGAAACCTGGAATATCTTTATTCTGAATGAAAACAGGGATTCGGCCTCGGTTTATCTTGATATTTATTTGGGAGATGGCTCTGCTTACGGGGATATCCTGTATTTTCCTTCCATCACACTGGGTTATCCAACCAATGGCGGGTACCCGCATTACCTTGACCTGGATTCGGGCCTTGTTTTTTCACAGGAAAATGTACACGGTTCGGAGCAGAAAATCGACCTGGCTTCATTCTTTTATTATTCATCCGGCAAATCGTCACCTACGCTTACCTGTCCGGCATATCCCTCGGCTCAGACGTATTACCCGGAATTTGCAAACTGGCCGGTGAAGAACTCAACCCTTTATGATTATAAAACCTCCGATAACGACCTGGTTTCTGAAGCGCAGTTTGATGCAGCTATGAATGACAGCCTGCTGGTTGCAGGATATAAACCTCAAAATGTGAGTGGCTTATGCAAGTTTTGCTATACCGGTAAAGTCATTCCTTTCAAAACAACGGGGGGGAAATACGGCATGGTCAAAGTGATCAGGGCTGATGAAACGGAGGGCGGCTCCATGGAAATTGCAGTAAAAATTCAGGAATGAAAAAGGGATCATTATTACTTGTGCTGGCATTCCTGGCAGTCAGCCTTTCGGTCTGCGGGCAGGAGAAAGACACGGTTTCTTCCAGCCTGATGCTGAACGAGGTCGTTATTTCTGCCACGAAAACGCAAAATTATGCCCGGGATATCCCGACCAGGGTCAATATCCTGTCATCTTACAAAATAAAATCCCTCCCGGTACAGTTCACCGACGAATACCTGCAGTACCTGCCGGGTGTCAATGTCAGCAGGCCTTTCGGTATATTTTCCTCGAAATCGACAGTTACCATGCGCGGTCTCGATGGCAAGGAGCAGGGCAGGGTGCTGGTATTGCTTGACGGGGTGCCTGTTAACAAAGCTGATGGCGGATCTGTCAACTGGAACCTGA
This sequence comes from uncultured Bacteroidales bacterium, assembly GCA_964371595.1. Taxonomy (GTDB): domain Bacteria; phylum Bacteroidota; class Bacteroidia; order Bacteroidales; family JAGOPY01; genus JAGOPY01. Next base: position 49,642 of record CAYJNJ010000014.1, read on the forward strand.
TCAATACCGGTGATATCGCCCGCATCGAAGTGGTGAAGGGCCCGGGATCCTCCATTTATGGTGGCAATGCGATGGGCGGTGCCGTGAATATAATTACCAGCAAGCCGCAAAAGAAATTAGCCGGATCATTCGGCCTGCAATATGGCACTTTCAACACCATGGGTGCCCGGCTTGCCCTTTCAGGCAGGGTGAATGACAGTGTCAGCAAAGGGTTTTACTGGGGGCTCAACGGCAGGTATCTGCAGAGCGACGGCTATATCACCCAGTCGGAAGCCGACCAGGCAGCCAACCCGTATATTGTGAAATCAAATATGAAGGAATGGTGCGGCGGGATCAAGCTGGGCTATGACCTCAGCCCCGATAATTACGTCGAGCTCGATTTTATCAACTTCAACGACCGACAGGGCACCGGCGAACAGGTTTACCAGGAGGAGGGCAATACGACCGACCACGACACCTACCATCTCAGGGGCAGGTATCAGGGGCAAAAGAACAGGTCAGGCTGGAACCTCAGCCTTTTCTATTTCAGCGAAGATTACAAGAGGGTGAATGAATACATGAAGGATGATTATACGCTTTACGATGTCCTCTCGGAAAGGGATGACATGGGAGGTCTGTTTTCATATTCGTACAAACTTTCGGACCACCACCGGTTTACAGCTGGCACCGATTTGAAGAATGGCAGCGTGGATGCACAGGATGTTTATTACACTTCCACCGATATTGTTTATAACCAGGGAAAGATGAAAAACCTCGGCATTTTCATCCAGGACGAGATGTCGTTTGTGAATGACAGGTTCAGGTTGATTGCGGCCCTTAGGTACGATAACGCTCATTATTACGACGGGGCTTTTTATATTGAAACGCCTTCAGGTGAAACCTCCTGGATGACACAGTATGTCGACAGCAGCCAGGCAGAGCACAGGTGGAATGCACTCAGCCCGAAATTATCACTCCAGTACAGGTTCAGGGAGAATAACCGCCTTTATGTCTCTTATGCAAGGGGATTCCGGCCTTCGGTACTTGATGACCTTTGCCGTTCCGGCCGCATGCGGGGAGGGTTTAAGATGGCCAACAGCGAACTGGGGCCCGAAACGCTGGATAATTTTGAAATTGGGGGCGATGTTGAGTTGCCATACCGGATCATGTTTTCCGGCTCAGTATTTTTTTCAATCGGCAATGATTTCATCTATTACGTCAACACCGGCGATTCGATCGATATGGGCTTTGGCGACCGGCCGATCTATATGCCTGAGAATATCACAGGGGTAGGCATTTTCGGAATAGAAACCGAATTTAATTATGATATTTTGCCCGGTTTGAGGCTGATGTTATCATACTCCCACACCCATTCGCAGGTTACCGATTATGAAGCCCCTGATCCGGAAAGTGCAACTGATCTTTCAGGGAAATACCTCATTGATGTACCTGCTGATATGGTTTCAGGATCAATAAGCTGGATGAATCGCATTGTGAACGCTTCCCTCGCGGCCAAGTTTTCAGGGAAACGCTGGGTCAATGAACAGAACGTGTATGATGATATCGTCGGCGATGACCAGTACCCGGCTTACACTACGGTGGATGCCAAGGCATGGAAGGATTTTAAGCACTTCTACCTGGCACTGACAATACAAAACCTGTTCGACGTGGATTATTACGACAGTAAAGGCGCCGTTTGCCCAGGGCGGTTTGTTATGCTTGAAGCAGGAGTGAACCTTTCCACCCAATGATTGTTACTTATCTTATCTAAAATTCAAGTAACATGAAACGAACATTTACTCTCGCTTTTATTCTGTCATTCATATATTTACAGGTCAATGCACAGACATTCGACTGGCTGCGTTCAGCCCAAATCGAATATGATTGGAACCCCGGGATGATCTCTTATAATACGGCTGCTAACCCGCAGGGCGGCTGCTATTTCTATGGTGTCGGGGAGCATATTTCTTTTTATAATGAATCGATGGGAGTGCTTTTCCTGAAAAAGTACGACCAGGACGGTGCTGAAACCTGGTCCAGGTCGATTTCCGGCGAATCCTGCGTCAAAGGGATGGTGAGCGATGATAACGGCGACGTTTATATTTCAGGCCAGATATTAACAGATGCCGATTTTTGGGGCGAGGGTTCGCTGGAAAAGACCGGCATAGGGACCGATGCTTTCGTGGCCAGGGTCAGCAGTGAAGGCGACCTTGAATGGTGCCTCAATCTCACAGGCCTGCCGATGGGGGAGGGGACCGTTTCCGAAATGGTCCTGCATGAGGATATGCTTTTCGTTGCTTATTCCACGTGGATGAATTCCTATGTTTTATTTTTTAACGAAGAGGGTGCCTTGGTTGATTCATTAGTGCAGGAAGATGTGGGCGTGCTTTCCGGTTTGGATATCGACCAGGAAGGGAACCTGTATACGTCGGGAAGTTGCACCGGGTGGCAGGCCAGTTTCGGAGGGGTGCCATACCCGGCCCCTTTTAGTTATTCCACCTACCTGGTTAAATATAATTCCAACTTCGAGACACCCTGGGGAAAAAATGTTGAAGATGTTAACTGCCCGATA
>CAYJNJ010000015.1:0-8874 GCA_964371595.1 uncultured Bacteroidales bacterium
ACGTCACTGACCTCTGCTATACCGGAAGCGTCACCGCTTACTTTGGTGTTGCTGCTGACAATGATCCGCCGGAATTAACTTGCCCTGATGGATTCACAACCGTTTGCATTTCAAATATCCCAGAAGCATATACCAGTTATTGGACATTTAATGCTGATGGTGGTTTGGCTACAGATGATTGTGGGGTCAACTATGATTCGTTTATCCTTGTTAATGAGGATGACCAGGGTAATATAGTTATCCGCACTTATGGAATAGCAGACAATTGCGGTAATTTTGCCACCTGTGAACAGACTATCGTAGTTGATGATCTTGATGTTGTAGCTTATGTTTACCTGGATGGTTCTGCAATCAATCCTAACGGTGTCCAGACCTATTCACTTCCTATGCGTACCGGATTGAATAATCCAGCTGCCAATGTGAAGGTGCTTCCCGGACAGACCTATAACAGTTTAATTGCAGGTAACATTTACACACCTGCAGGTCAGCCTTATAATGTTGCACCATGGAATTATGGCGGCACTGAGGGTGCAGGATTTAATTCATTTGGAAATCCTGATCCCGGTACAGCCAACTATCCTGCTACAGTTGTTGACTGGGTGCTTGTATCGCTCCGCGAAACGCCTGATGGGATCCCAGTTTGCATGAAAGCAGCACTACTTCACAATGATGGACATATCGAATTTGTGAATGGTGGATTTGACTGTTGCGATCTCGATTTAGCCAGTGCCTATTACCTGGTCATTGAGCATCGTAATCATCTGATCATCATGTCAAATACGGCTGTTCCAATAGTTGGAGGCATTCTGACCCATGATTTCCGTACTAATCAGAGTTATGGCAATGGTCAAAAGCTGATCATACCCGGCAATCCGAATAAGTATGCCATGTATGCCGGCAACGGTGACCAGACCCAGGAAATATTCTCGGATACAGACCTCAATTTTGACGACAACGTATATTGGGGAGGACAGAACGGTACACCAGGCAGCTATCGTAATGGAGATTTCAACCTGAATGGCGACTGTAACTATAATGACCGTACTACCTGGGAGTTCAACAACGGTATCTTCACTATTGTTCCCAGATAAAACTTTCAGGCCATGAAAAATCTAACAATTAATTTTAGAAAAAAAGATCATCTTCTTACTCACAGAAATTCAATAAATTGTATCATTGTAAATACTTTAATTATGAAAAGGCTCCTTTTGAATAACATTTTGAAATTCTTTCAAACAGGATTTCTTTCATCGCGGAAGCTCATCCAACCATTGTTACTCATCTTCTTATTATCAGGACTAGTAACTAAAGCCCAACCCGCCATGCCGGAAGTAACCGTTCGTTTTGCCAATGCGCATTACGATTGTCCAACCCAAAATTACTGTGTTGATGTGGAATTCCGATCGAATATGACTGAACAGTGGGTTTATGGGGCGAATATCCGCTTCTTTTATGATGATGCAGAACTTGAATACGTAGGGATGGGAGATTTTCTGACAGGATATGCAAGTCCTGATGCACCCCAGATCCTGACAGGCCCCGCCGGAAGCGGGGCACCGTTTGGGTTTAACGGTCCACTGGAATGGTTTAACGGCACATTGCAACTTGTTGCATATGATAACCCGGTTTACCTTTCTACAACAGATTGGACAAAAATGTTCAGCATTTGTTTCCATGTGGATAATCCAAATTCTTTGAACATTCAATATTTCTGCCCCAGTCTCGTCTGGGATTTACAGCAGCCCCAGGATCCTATCCCACCTGAATCAGGAGATGGGTTCCTGCCAGGCGATGACGGAGTTGTGGTTACCGTAGTAGATTTAACTTTCCAGCAGGATTCTTCCCCGACGTTTGAAATCGTGGAACAATTTAACTGGGATTATGACCAAAGTGGTAACACATACGGATATAATGTACCTGAGGTTTGTGTCAATACTACCTGCGGTTATATCATTCCGGTTTCCAACTGGTCAGTTGTCCTCGCTATTGGCCTGATGCTGGTCGTTTCATTATTTATATACAGAAGAAGGATATCCTGACAGATTCCTTTTATTTCTGTTAATATTCTGTGTTAATCTGTGTTAATCTGTGGTGTATCACCCAGATAGCACAGATTAACATTTTATAGTGAATAACTGGATAAATTGTCGTTCTAATTGTTAATCATCTTACCTAAATTTACCAGCCTGGAAACCTTCTAAAATATTTAACCAGGAATGACGTTTATATTGAGCAAACCGAAACTTATATGACAGGATTCATTTTAATGCAGATCAGTGCCAGCAACAACCTGGTAGCCGGACAAGCTACCCCTTCTGAAATTTCACTTTCCGTTTACGACCTGACCCTGAAAGGTGGATGGATCATGGCTATACTTGGGGTTCTTTCGATAATTGCAGTGTATATTTTTATTGAAAGATTCCTTGCCATCAAAAAGGCCAGCCATGATGATAAACATTTTATGAATAATATCAGGGATTTCATGCACAATGGCAGGCTGGATTCGGCATTATCCCTGTGCCGGAATAATGACAGCCCGATAGCCCGGATGATTGAAAAAGGGCTGCTGCGTATCGGCAGGCCATTAAATGATATCAATACGGCCATTGAAAACGTGGGAAAGCTGGAAGTCGCGAAAATGGAGAAAAATATTGCCGGCCTCGCAACTATTGCAGGTGCAGCCCCAATGCTCGGGTTCCTGGGAACTGTTATCGGGATGATCGTAGCATTTTACGATATGTCGATGGCCGGAAATAATATCGATATTGCCCTGCTCTCCAATGGTATATACCAGGCAATGGTAACCACAGTAGGAGGCTTGATTGTCGGTATTTTCGCCCTGGTGTTTTATAACATCCTGGTAGCCAAGGTGGAAAAGCTGGTATTTATCCTTGAAGGCCGAGCCTCCGAATTCATGGATCTGCTTCACGAACCAGCGAAATAACCATCGACCATGCCTATTCAAACAAGAAATAAAATCAGCCCCTCTTTCAGCATGGCCTCCATGTCTGACCTGGTTTTCCTGCTACTGATCTTTTTCATGATCACATCTACTTTAGTGGCACCAAATGCCATTAAGCTTTTATTACCCAGCAGCGACAGCAAAACTATGGCAAAACAAACTGTCACAGTTTACATCAACGAAAATCAGAATTTTTTTGTTGAAGAATTACAGGTTGAAGAAAGCATCCTTGAAACCCGCATTGCAGAAAAGCTTGTCAGTCAGTCTGAGGGCACAGTGGTCCTGAGAGCTGATAAAACTGTTCCGGTCCAATATATCGTATCCGTTATCGATGCTGTTAACAGGATAAACCAGGCCAATGGCACCAAGCATAAAGTAATCCTGGCCACGCTGCCAAAATGACTAAAGAGAACAGACACAAGATCAAGGCAATAGCGGGCACCATCCTTTTTCATATAGGATTATTGATACTCCTGCTGTTTCTTGCACTCCGGACACCACTACCCCTGCCTGGCGAGGAAGGAGTTTATGTGAACCTGGGATTTGATGAAACCGGTATGGGTATTGACCAGCAGGAAACCCCAGCCCCTGCTGAGATCGAAAAACCGCGTACTGTTCCGGAACCTGAGGCAAAAGAAGAAGAATACCTTGCACAAAATACAGAGGAGGCCCCTGCCATTGAAAAGAAAAAGCCGGAAGTTAAAAAGAAAGAGCCTGAAAAGGTAAAGCCAGAACCAAAGCCCGAACCGGTTAAGGAAGTAATCAAAGAACCGGAGCCTGAGCCTGAGCCAAAGCCCAATCCAAAGGCAATGTATAAAGGCTCGGGCAATACTTCGACAAAAGGTGGACAGGAAGGACAAACCGGTCAGCCAGGCGACCAGGGCGTAGCTAACGGTACGGCGAACGCCACGACGTACACCGGAACACCCGGTGCAGGAACCGGAACCGGGATTGGTGCCGGGACAGGCACAGGACAGGGAGACGGCTCGGGGGATGGGATTTCCTACAGCCTGGGCGGAAGGGGCTCTCTAATGCTCCACAAGCCTTCCTATGACTCAAAAGAACAGGGCAAAGTAGTGGTAACCATCAAGGTTGACCGAAAAGGAAATGTCATTAGTGCCGTTGCAGGTGCCAAAGGCACCAATGTATCTGACCAGACCCTATGGCAGCTGGCAAAAAACGCTGCATTGCTGTCAAAGTTCGTAGCCGATCCTGAAGCGGCAGAGACACAGGTCGGAACCATCACCTATAATTTCATCCGGCAGAATTAGTCATTCATAAAACCTATTTCAATGAACTACCGGCAAACACTCGATTACCTGTTTGCACAGCTGCCGATGTTCCATCGTATCGGGGCCGCTGCCTACCGCGCCGATCTGACCAACACTATTGCTTTATGCAGCCTGCTTGGCAACCCGGAAAATAAATTCAAATCCATTCATATCGCAGGTACCAACGGAAAAGGTTCCACATCGCACCTGATCGCATCCGTTTTACAGGAAGCCGGCTATAAGACAGGACTTTACACATCCCCGCATCTTAAGGATTTCAGGGAACGGATAAAAATCAACGGAAAAAAAATTCCCAAATCATGGGTTAACAAGTTTGTTAAAGAGAACTTGAAAAACTTTGAGCCTATCAAGCCCTCATTTTTTGAATACACTGCAGTCATGGCCTTCCAGTATTTTTCGGAAGAAAATGTGGACATCGCTGTAATCGAAACGGGTATGGGGGGAAGACTGGATTCCACCAATGTGGTCACTCCACTGGTTAGTGTAATAACCAATATCAGCAAAGACCATATGGCCTTCCTTGGGAACAGCCTTCCGGAAATTGCCGCGGAGAAAGCCGGGATCATCAAAAAGGGAATTCCTGTAATTATAGGCGAAATCCAGGATGAGGTTAAAGAAGTCTTTGTGAAAAAAGCCAGGGAGATGGATGCCCCCATATTTTTTGCTGAGGAGAATTTCAGTTTGAATAAACCCGGGAAAGGTGCCTTTCAGATATTTCACCGTGATTCAAAGATAGGTGGCAGGCTGAATTTAACCTGCCCGCTGAAAGGGATCTACCAGAAGAAAAACTTTCTTACTGCATACCAGGCAATCGACCTGTTGAAAAATCAGGGCTATTCCATTACTGATGCCCATATCATAGCAGGATATAAAAAGGTAATACGAAATACGGGATTGCTTGGAAGATGGCAGAAACTGAATAACAAGCCTAAGGCGATTTGCGATGTTGGCCACAACGAAGCGGGGATCGGCTATATCCTGGAACAGCTGGGACAGGAAATTTTTGAAAGATTACACTGGGTTTTTGGTTTGGTTAATGATAAAGATGCGGATACAATTTTGGGCATGCTGCCTAAAAATGCCGTTTATTATTTCTGCAAAGCCAATATCCCCCGTGGACTTGATGTTGATGAATTGAAAAAGAAGGCAGATTCATTTAGTCTTAAAGGCAAGGCCTATCCTGCCGTAAAAATTGCTTACCGGGCCGCAATTGAGGCTGCCGGGGAACGGGACCTGGTTTTTGTGGGTGGAAGTACCTTCATAGTTGCCGAGGTCTTGTAGGCTTACATTTTTTTGGCACCGAATAACACGGATGATACGGATTTTAATTCGTTCTTTAATTTTCATCCGCCGCTGATAAGATGCAAAACTGTAACATCGTCGCCTTCCTTAATAAAAACCTTATCACGATCATCTTTTTTGACAAGCTGACCATTGATTTTAGTAACTAACATCCTGAAAGTGAAATTCTTTATCTGGATAAGGTCGGCAATGGTTATATTTTCTTCCGGAATAACTTCCTTCGTATTATTTAGAATGATTTCCATGATTACATTTTTCCTAATAAAATTTCGAGGACCTGGTTTGCCTCCATATTAGCAACGATCCCAACGCGCGGGGCAAGCGGCGGATGCGATTCATTCACCTCGTTCGTCCCATCTCCAAAAATAAAGACTTTGCCCGAAACCTTCATCCCGATCGTTTCATTTTCACCCCAGCCGGCAAGCCCGCTGCCACAAACAAGATATTTTTCAGGCATCCTGTCGAGGACAACTTCCATGATCATCTGCTTCATCTCAGCCTTGTCGAACGCTTCCACGATCACATCACATGATTTAAAAATTTCCGGGATATTAGCCTCATCAAGCATCACCTGGTGGGTCTCAACTTCAATCACCGGATCTATCCGGCTTATATTATCCCTTAAAGCTTCAACCTTAGCCATACCCACCTGGTCAGTAAAAAAATATTGGCGGTTTAGATTTGACTGCTCTATTTTATCGAAGTCGGCAATGACAAGCTTCCCTACCCCTACCCTGGCTAGCGCTACTGCACAATTGGAGCCGAGCCCTCCGCAGCCGGCGATACCAACGCACTTGTTGCCAAGTTTTTCTCTTATTTGATAGTCACTAGTCATTGGTCATTGGTCATTAGTCATTAGTCAAAATTAAACAAATCAGGTTAAAGTGAAGAAATTTTAGGCTTTCCAAATAAGAGCTTAACTATTTGGGAATGAAAACCAATAATCATTTTACCGTTATGCATCGCCTTGCATATTGAAAATAAAGACGTTAAATCACCTGCTGACGAAGTAAAATTTCTACTTTTGTATTGCTAAAAAATTAACAACAAAACACTATATATGGATACCGCTGCTATCGCTAAAACCCAGAAAGTCCTGAAAGAATGGTCATATACATGGACACCGCTGGATAAAGGATATGCCGACAAAATTTTATATGTGAATGTCGGTTCCGGAGAGATAAAAGAGAAGATCGTCCCTCCGCTTATGAAAGAGAAATTTGTCGGGGGTCGGGGATATGGTCTGAGGTTGCTCTGGGATGGCACCAAACCCGACACAAGGTGGGATGACCCGGAAAATGAGATCAATATATCTTCCGGGCCCATCGGGGGCATTACCCAGTATTCGGGAACAGGTAAATCGATATGCGTATCTATTTCTCCCCAGACAGATATCCCTATCGACAGTAATGTTGGAGGATATTTCGGGCCATTTTTGAAATTCTCCGGTTTTGATGCCATTGAACTGCAGGGTAAGGCTGAAAAAGATGTAATTGTTTTTATCGACGGGATAAACCATAAGGTAAGCATAAGCGAAATCAATATCAATGATGTTGATTCCCATTTACTTGCAGAATATCTTACGGAGATCTATGCCGATGATGAAAAAGACAAGAAGAATATAGCCGTAGTATCAACCGGCAATGGTGCTGATTACTCCCTTATTGGGATGCTGAATTTCAGCTTTTACGATAGCCGCCGTAAAAAAGTCCGCCTGAAACAGGCCGGTCGTGGTGGTATCGGAACCGTATTCCGCAACAAAAGGATCAGGGCGATCGTCGCTAAAATTGCCGGGGTGAAAGGGAACCTGAATAACGTGGTGAACCTTGAAGCCATCATGGAAAGGGGCAAACGCTTCAATACCGAGATGCGCGACCTGGATGATTCACAGGCTGAAATGCGGACCAAGGGTACGGCCCATCTCACCAATGTCATGAACGACTATGACCTGCTGCCCACTCACAATTACAAATACGGGAGCCATCCGGATGCAAACGCCATCCATTCCGAAGTATGGAAAGAAAGGTTCACCCAGGGCATTCCCGACGGTTGCTGGATAGGCTGTAATATGGCCTGTGCAAAAGGTGTAGATAATTACGTACTGCGCTCAGGTCCCTACAAAGACCAGAGTGTGATCGTCGACGGGCCGGAATACGAAAATGCCGGCGGACTGGGTTCCAATTGCGGTATTTTCAATCCCGACTACATCATCGAAGCCAATTTTTATTGCGATACTTACGGCATCTGTACCATCTCCTGGGGCACCATCATGGCTTTTGTGATGGAATGCTATGAAAACGGGATCCTCAATGAAGAGCGCACAGGCGGCCTGAAGCTGAATTTCGGCAATGCCGACTCGGCTATGGAACTGCTGCACCAGCTCGCCCGCGGCGAAGGATTCGGCCTGATTGCCGGAATGGGTGTAAGGAAAATGAAGCAACTATTCGCTGAAAACGGCTGGGGCGACGCAGCTTTCCTGCAGGATATCGGCATGGAAAACAAGGGCCTGGAATATTCGGAATATGTTTCCAAGGAATCGCTTGCCCAGCAGGGCGGCTTTGCCATGACCAACAAAGGCCCGCAGCATGATGAAGCGTGGCTCATTTTCATGGATATGGTGAACAACCAGATACCTACTTTTGAAAAGAAAGCGGAAGCTTTGCATTATTTCCCGATGTTCCGGACCTGGTTCGGGCTGGTTGGACTTTGCAAGCTGCCCTGGAACGATGTGGAGCCGGAAAATAATGCCGAAACGGATGAGCCTGCCAAGGTTCCCGAGCATGTCGATAATTATGTGACTATTTATAAGGCCGTTACAGGTAAAGAATTCGATAAGAAGGAGATGATCCGGATGTCGGAAAGGGTTTACAATTTCCAGCGTATTTTCAATATCCGCCGGGGATACGGGACGAGGAAATTCGACGCCCAACCGTACCGTGCTGCAGGTCCTGTCACCAAAGAAGAATACGAATCAAGGGCCGACCGCTACGACAAGCAGCTTAAGGAAAAGATCGGCGTTGACCCTGCCGGTTTATCAACCGAAGAAAAGATGAAAATCACCCGGAAATACCGAGAAGAGCAGTATGAAAAACTGCTGGATGCGGTATATTTCAGGAGGGGATGGACGAAAAACGGCGTCCCGAAGATCGGGCACCTGCAGGAGCTTGGTATGGATCTGCCGGAGCTGATCGAGTTGGTGAAAGACAGGCAAGACTAGCGACCCCCAGCCTAAGCCTCCCAAAACGGGCCCCCCCCCAAACCCACCCCCCCCCCGGGGGGGGGGGGTTGGTGACAAAACAATGTATTTTTTTTTTAAAA
>CAYJNJ010000015.1:8884-52034 GCA_964371595.1 uncultured Bacteroidales bacterium
CCTCCCTAACCCTCCCCCAAACGGGGGAGGGAATGGAAGGATCACAATACAGTTATTTTCTTTACAAAAACATTTTCACCAGTTGTCAATCTGACAAAGTAAATCCCTGGTGAAGGAAACAATTCATTCTTCCTCAAACGATCCCGGATTGCTTGAACATTGATGTAATTCCTGTTGAAAATCAATTCTCCATTCAGCGAAAATATTTCCAGGATTGCGTCTCCATCGATTGCATCTACTTCAATGTTCATGAGACTTCCATCCAGGACTGGAACCGGAAAAATTCTGAACTCACTTGTTTCTATTTCCGGACCAGATATTCCAGTATAACATTCGCTCTGATACTGGGAAATAATACCGGACGAGACTTCCTGCTTACTCTTTCCAATAGTAAAAGCTGTTGTGCCTTCAAAAATGGTATCCCCAGACCAAAAATCAGTATAATAGACATTTACGCTATAATCACCTGGTTCAAGTGGTCCATAAGTTACTGCCAGATCGAATGTACAATAGCAAAGTGCAGCACCTCCTGAATCCAGTTGGTACCAATCCAGGTGATGATCAACCATGTTGATCTCCATAATGTAGACGGCCCCACAATTCCGGTAAGCGCCGATTTCAGAGAGGGTTACATTATCCCCATTCACCTCTGCACTGATAACAGGGGTTTGTGAAAATCCATTAAAAACGAAAAAGAAAAATCCAACTAATAAAAAACAGGTTAAGGATTTCATGGCTTTGGTTATTAATTCACTGATCAAAATACTGCGTTAAATGTAATGAAAATACGCCTTATATGCAAGCTATTATGATATAAATAATCTCATTTGGAATAAATTTTTAATCATTTGGCGCTTTGCCGGCGTTGTACTATTTTTGTCAGCGATATGCACTCAAACGCATATCGGAAAATATTGAATTATGAGCCGTGTGAAGCCCAGCAAATTTGAAATCTTCCTCAATTACAAACTCTGGTTGTCGTCAGTAACCGGGGAAGGAATTATTGAGGAAGACCGTTATAAATTACTTCAGTTCATCAAGGAAAAAGGCTCACTCAAAGCAGCGGCTGATGAAATGAAGATCAGTTACCGCAAAGCCTGGGGCGACCTTAAAAAAGCGGAGGAATTACTGGGCTATGAACTGATCATCCGCCAGCGTGGCGGCAAAGAAGGCGGCACCTCTCAACTGACAGGCAAAGCCATTAAACTTCTTGAAGCATATGACGTACTGCATACCAAAATGGATGATGCAGTGGAACAGGCGTATGAAGAGTTCAAAACAAAAACGAGGGATATCAAATGAGATCAGTACTTTCATTACTTCTGGCTGTTTTCCTGGTATCCTGCAATAACACGGGCAATCCTCTAAAAACAGGAACCGGTAGTGTATCCGGCAATATAATCATATTCCATGCAGGCAGCCTTTCTGTACCGTTCCAGAAGATTGCGAGGGCATTTGAGCTGAAATACCCGGGCACGAAAGTTCTTCCTGAAGCATCGGGAAGTGTTGACTGCGCAAGGAAGATCACCGATTTGCACAAGGCCTGCGACCTGATGGCTTCTTCAGATTATAAAGTCATTGAAAACATGCTGATGCCTGCCTATACTTCATGGCACCTCCCCTTCGCCGGAAATGAGATGGTAATTGCTTTTACTGATAAATCAAGCAGGCAGGATATCATCACACAAAAGAACTGGTATGAAATTCTCCTTGACCAGGATGTCCGTTACGGACGATCCGACCCTGATGCCGATCCATGCGGCTACAGGACCCTGATAGTAATGCAACTCGCTGGTATCCATTATGGCATAAGCAAGCTTACGGAAAATCTATCTGCCAAGGATATAAAATATATCCGGCCAAAAGAAGTGGATCTGCTGGCTTTGCTTGAGCTCCATGAAACGGATTATATTTTTATCTACAAATCAGTCGCTATCCAGCATAAGCTCAAATACCTTGTCCTGCCGGATGAGATCAACCTTAAGAATATCAGATTCAATGAACAATACAGGCAGGCATCTGTTCTCATCAAAGGCACAACACCCGAAAATAGTATTGAAGTGAAGGGCGAAACGATTGCCTATTCGGTCACATTGCTGGATAATGCACCTAATCCACAGGCGGCCAGGGCTTTCCTTCAATTTATGCTGAATGAAGATGAAGGGATGAAAATTCTGGAGGAATCGGGCCATAATTCATTGATCCCTTTTCCGCCAACAGAAGGAATTACTTATCCTGATTATTTGAAAGAATATCTTCTGCCCGTAAACTAGCAATTCAACAGTTCAACAATTTAACAGTTTGACAATTTAACAGTTTGACAGTGTAACAATTTAACAATCTTCAAAAAAAATGGACGAAGTATTAAAAAGACTTGGTATCAGCGATATTAACACCGGGATCCACAACGGTTTGGAATGGAAAGAATCAAATGGGGAACTCCTGCAATCTATTTCTCCATCCGACGGAAAACTTATCGCCTCAGTTAAGCAGGCGACATGGGACGAATATGAACAGGTCATGGTCCAGGCGCAGCAGGCATTTAAAACATGGCAGCTGGTCCCTGCCCCGAAAAGGGGTGAGATCGTACGCCAGATCGGCAACGAACTCCGCAAATTCAAGGAACCGCTCGGCAAACTTGTCACTTATGAGATGGGGAAGACCTACCAGGAAGGATTGGGCGAGGTGCAGGAAATGATCGACATTGCCGATTTCGCTGTTGGACTTTCAAGGCAGTTATACGGTTTGACGATGCATTCCGAACGGCCGCAGCACCGGATGTACGAGCAATACCACCCGCTTGGTGTTGTTGGGGTGATCAGCTCCTTTAATTTCCCTGTCGCGGTGTGGGCATGGAATGCCATGATCGCTATGGTTTGCGGGGATGTCGTCATCTGGAAGCCGTCTTCCAAAACCCCGCTTTGCGCTATTGCGGTTCATCATATCATTCAAAAAGTATTGAAAGAAAATGATCTTCCTGCCGGAGTCCTGAACCTGGTCGTAGCAGGCTCATCCACCCTGGGGGATAATTTCCTGGCCGATAAGCGGATGCCATTGATTTCAGTTACCGGTTCCGTGCGCGTAGGCAGGCATGTGGCAAAAATTGTCGGTGAAAGGCTGGGGAAGACGATACTTGAGCTTGGCGGCAATAACGCCATCATTATTTCCAAATACGGAGACAAGGAAATGGCTTTAAGGGCAAGCCTTTTTGGCGCTATCGCCACCGCAGGCCAGCGCTGTACCACCACCCGGAGGTTGATCATCCATGACTGCATGTATGACCAGTTCACAAAAAAACTTCTTAAAGCTTATAAGCAGCTTAAAATCGGCCATCCTTTAAAACATTCCACTGTTGTCGGGCCACTTGTTGACAAAAGCGCCGTTGCAGCTTTCCTTCATGCGCAGCAGGAAGTAGTAAAGGAAGGTGGAAATATCCTTTTCGGCGGGCAGGTTCTTGAAGGCGAAGGCTTTGAATCAGGATGTTACGTAATCCCCTGCATCGCAGAAGCTGAAAATCATTTTAAAATAGTGCAGGAAGAAACTTTTGCACCGATACTCTATCTTATTAAATATTCCACTATTGAAGAAGCCATAGAAATCCAGAACAGTGTTCCGCAGGGGCTTTCTTCGGCGATATTCTCCCGGAATATCCTTGAAACGGAGAAATTCCTGTCGCATGCCGGTTCCGACTGCGGCATTGCCAATGTAAATATTGCTACTAACGGTGCAGAGATCGGAGGTGCGTTCGGTGGGGAGAAAGATACCGGTGGTGGCCGTGAATCGGGCAGCGACGCATGGAAAGCTTACATGCGGCGCCAGACGAATACCATTAATTTTAGTACAGAATTACCCCTGGCACAAGGAATTAAATTTGATATATTTGAAGAATAAGATTATGAAACCAATCCAGATTATTAGCTTTATGATTCTTTTCACATTAGGGACACATGCAGTGAAATCACAGGAAATCACCAATGACTTTTATGATGATGCGGAAACTTTTTCCCTGAAAGGGCAAACCGTGATCGAAATTACGGGTGAGACCGGAAACCCGGACAAAACAGACATTACCGGCTTTCCACTACGCTCACTGATCATCAAGGAAGCGCTGCCTGAAGGGGAATCGAACCGCTTTACCGGCGCTTATCGATACGACGGGTATTCCCTTTACGACATTCTCAATCATTCTGTTTTGAAAAAGAAGAATGAAGCGGAGTTCCCTCCTATCATCGACATGTATATAAAGGTTGAAAACGATAGAGGAGAATCAGTAGTGATCAGTTGGGGGGAAATTTATTACCCGGTTCATCGCCATGAGATCATCATCGCGACAAAGGTTGCCCGGATTGTACCTTCGAAGACCAAAGACCTCTGGCCTTTACCTGAAGAGACCAGGCTAATCATCGGCACCGACCTGTTGACGGAAAGAAATATTTCAAATCCTGTCAAGATCACAATTTATTCATCATCAGCTGTTTACCCGGTTGAAAAAGGCATGAGCCCCCTGTTCTCAAAATCAATTAAGGTATATAATGGCGATAATTTCATTGAAGAAATTGCTAAAATCCCCGCTGCGGTTCAGAAAATGAATTACGAAACCATTTTTTACGGTCGCGGAAGAGGGATCCACAGCACTACACCATTTGAAGGCTACATTTTGAAAGAAATACTGCAGCCTGGCTTTAAAATGACACCGGAGTTGCTTCGGTCAGGATATTTTATTGTTGCTTCGGTGGATGGCTACCGCTGTGTTTACACATTCAGTGAAATATTCAACAGGAACGACCAGGCGGAAGTCCTCTTGATCCCTGATCCTGAAAACCAGGATGGCGGGGCGTTCCGCCTGTTCCCGTCTGCCGATTTCTTTTCCGACAGGGCAATTAAAGCAGTTTCTGAGATAAAACTGTTGAAAGATTAGTGTTTAATGTTTAGTGTTTAATGTATAATTAGCAATTAATAATGAATTAATGTATTAATGGATAATTCGTAATTAAGATCTAAAGCATTAATAATTAAACATTAAGCATTAAACATTAAGCATTAAACATTAAACATTAAACATTATCTGTCTTATCTTCTGAGTTCAAAATTTTCCCCGAGATATACCCTTCTGACTTCTTCATCAGAGGCAAGTTCAATTGAAGTGCCTGATTTCAGCACTTTACCTTCGAACAGGAGGTAGGAACGGTCGGTTATAGAAAGGGTTTCATGAACATTATGATCGGTGATCAGCACACCGATGTTTTTGTCTTTCAGGTGGGAAACGATATTCTGGATATCTTCCACGGCGATTGGATCAACGCCTGCAAAGGGTTCGTCGAGCAGGATGAAATGGGGATTTACGGCGAGTGAGCGGGCGATTTCCGTCCTTCTGCGCTCCCCTCCCGACAACTGGATGCCGAGGCTTTTGCGGACATGAACGAGGCCAAACTCATCAAGCAGTGATTCCAGCTTTTCCTTTTGTTCCGATTTTGTATGGCTGGTAAACTCAAGGACAGCCCTGATGTTATCCTCAACGCTGAGTTTCCGGAATACCGAGGCTTCCTGTGCAAGGTAGCCGATGCCCCTCTGAGCCCGTTTATACATTGGCTCTTCGGTAATATCATCATCATCCAGGAAGACCTTTCCGGAAAATGGCTTTATCAATCCCACAATAATGTAAAATGAAGTGGTTTTGCCGGCACCGTTTGGCCCCAGCAATCCGACGATCTCCCCCTGCCTTACTTCAACGGAGACTTCGTTGACAACGGTTCGCTGCCTGTACTTCTTAATGATTTTTTCTGTCCTGAGGATCATATGACAAATATAACAATCTTAGCCGGCATCAGAATTGAAACTGGAACGAGATGAATATCCTGAACCGGTCGGTTCCCGGTGTATCCAGGTGGGAAAGCCTCCAGATCGCATCAATCCTTCCCACTTTAAAAATATTTTCAATACCCACGCCTGCTTCAAAATACGGTTTGGAAACATCCCCGCTGCCATCAGGCAGAACCGAATAATTTTTGTTCTCTTCCGTCAGGCTGCCCCAGAAAGCGCGGCCATGAACCACTTCCCTCCATTTCAATTTCCTCATCAATGGGATGTGATTCAGAAAAAGCCCGTCGAAATGATGGGTATAATAAGCCTGTGCATAGAGGTCACTTATAAACTCATAATAGTTGACCATATTGCCCGCTTGAGGATAAAACAGAATAGTTTCATTCCCTTCATGGATCTTTAAGAACGGGTAAGGCAGCTTTCCCCATATCTTCCCGGTTTCAAAAATATACTTCGACCAGCCGATGTTGGCAACGTTATACCATTGCATCATTTTAAAATGAAGGCGGTGATATTCCACATCACTGTCGGGGAATCCGGGGATACCATATCCATATAACAGCTCAAAGGTAGGATATGGGGTTCCGAATGACGTCCTGTTGAACTGCCCGTAAACATATCTCTCGCGGTACGCAAAGCGGGTATAAAGCTGGATTTCATTTGACACCAGCGAATTATCTATATATTGTGTTCCATTATCATTAATAATGAACTTTTCATCACCCAGGGCGTAAACATCCCTTCTGATAAACCTGGCAGTATTTGAGAAACCGGTAAACCATTCATGTTCATACTGGGCTTTGTACTCATGAACCATGGTAAGCTTATCGGCGGGGCTCCTTCTGAAAAAAGAGGCGAAAAAATTATCTTCGCTGAAGGCATTCGGATCCTGGCCCAGCTGTTCCATATCATACTTGTAAGACACCTCGATTGTCCGTCTGGGATTTTTATTGAGTATGTATTTCACGCCCCCGCCGTATTTAAAGGCCTGGTCAAGGGTACCGTAGGCCACATGACCTTCCAGCATCAGCTTCTTGCTGAAGCTATGGCTGGTGCGGCCCCCGAGACGGAGCCTGGCACCTTCGATAGCATTAAAGCTTAAGAATTTATAGATCGGCCCGATATCAAATTTCCCTTGCTCCCAATACCCTGTACCGATTAATTTGCCGACTTTTTTATAATACGTAAAGGCAGGGACACTCATGATGGAATCAACCATTTCATAAATCACCTGCTCATCTTTTTTGAGGCTGTCAGGCCTGTTTTCAAGCCACCAGTCCTGGTCGCGCTTAGATGCCTCACTTTCAACAACTACCCCGGTCGAGGATGAATAAAACTCATCTGTTTTTGGCTGGTCGAAGATATAATTATGGTAAGTTGCTGTCCGGTGTCCAAAAAATCCAGGTAATTTAAATAACTGGTCTTCAAATGGGTTCATGTCGACAAGGCGGTAATCCCTTGTTACAGTCCAATACTGGCCATTCACATTTTCGTAAGTTTGCGACACGTAAAAATCATTGACCCAGTTGAAATTGGCATCGGCAGCAGTCCTCATTTCCACCTGCTTGACAGCATAACTGGTATCCTGTATCCAGATTGTTCCATAAAATGTCAGCTCCTGTTTCCTTTTCGGCTCAAACCTGATCTGGTAACAGCTCCTCCCGTCAATAAGCACCGTATCTTCAAGGAAATATTCATAGGTCATCAGTCCGAAATTAGCCACAGGGCTTATGAAATTCTTATCGAACACATTCAGGTAATTATCATAGATATTCATATTCAGGAAGAGGCCACCAAGATATTGTGTAAAACTCTCATTTTCAATGCCAGATACTTTATTTGCTTTAATGATCTCACGAAAAGAGCGGGGAGATTTCCTGAAATAAATGTCGGAAAGTGATTCAGTGATCAGGGCAGGAAGATAAACTTTATCGTTCAGAGCGCTCGTATCAATGTTTTCGAATGCAAAAGCAATAGGCTTGAATATTTTCCGGTTCGTAAATTTCTCATCTACATTATTTATGTCGACCTGTATTTTGGTGTATAATTCACATTGATAGAATTCAATCTTGTCAGGATTATTGAATTCCTTATTTTTATATACCAGTTTCATCAGCAATTCCACCCATCTTTCCTCAGGCCTGACCAGTACCTCATTCAGCGTGGTCTCGGATTCGGCCAGTTTGAAATTAATGAACTGAGTCGTCCCTTTCTTTACGGGCATCTTCATCGGAACATAGCCAACTGAAGAAGCATAAAGGGTATCCCCGGGTTTGGCAGTAGTGAGTGCATACGTACCATCCAGGCTCGAAATAATGCCGATGGTGGTATTTTTAAAATAAATATTGACAAATGGAATCGGTTCCCCGGTGGAAGCGTCTGTAACTTTACCGGAGATCCGGGTTTCCTGTGCTGAAACCCCGCCGGTCAGTAATACCATTACAATCACAAGCCAAAAGATATATCGGTTGCAGCAGGTCATCATTTCTCCGTAATGACGTGAGGTCCAATGAAAGGATTGGCAAGGATCACAGTATACCCTCCTTCAATATATCGTGTAAATGGATAACACCAACATATTGTTCATTTTCAAGAACCGGAAGCTGGGTAATATTGTAAAGGCGCATTATTGCGAGGGCCTCGACGACAAGGCTGGCTGCCTGGATGGTTTTCGGATTTTTTGTCATGATATCTTTAGCCGTGATACCCGAAAGATGGTCATTTTTTTCGAGCATACGACGTAAATCCCCGTCAGTAATTATGCCGGTAAGTTCATTGCCGTTCATGACTGCAGTAGCACCAAGCCGCCTGGCAGAGATCTCCATGATCACTTTCCTGAGGTCGGCTTCCGGATCCACACGGGGGACTTCATTATTGATGAACAGGTCACCAACCCGGAGGTACATTTTCTTCCCCAGGGACCCGCCCGGGTGCAATTTTGCAAAATCGCCGCTGGTGAATCCCCGGCATTCCAGCAGGGCTACTGCCAGGGCATCACCCATGACAAGCTGGGCTGTAGAGCTGGAGGTGGGGGCAAGATTATAAGGGCATGCCTCTTTCGGGACCGTGGTATCGAGAACAAAATCGGCGGCTTTGGCAAGATAAGAGTGGGTATTGCCGACGATAGCCACCATTTTATTTCCCATTTGCCGCAGCAGGGGGATCAGCACTTTAATTTCCGCAGTTTCACCGCTTTTCGAAAGGCAAATGACCAGGTCATGTTCCTGAATGATACCCAGGTCGCCGTGAATAGCATCGGCAGCATGCATAAAAATGGCAGGGGTTCCTGTCGAATTCAGCGTGGAAACTATTTTACCTGCGATGATGGCGCTTTTCCCAATCCCGGTAATAACCACCCTTCCTTTACCAGCAAGTATCAACTCAACAACATTTGCAAAATCATCATTTACAGCATGCTGCAGGCCTTTTATTGCATCATACTCAGCCTGTATCGTCCCGATGGCTATTTTCTTTATGTCTTCCTTTGTTTTCAAAACTTACAGAATTTCACCTGTTTATAAAAAATAAAAGAGGTCGAAAAAAAAATTAAATATTTAAAGCTTGTCAAAGTTTTTTTAAAAAATTGTATATTTATAAAAATATAATGTGCAAAAGGTAGTTATAGATTGCTCATTTTAACCTACAAAGATATTCAATTTTAAGACTCAGCATGATAGTTAAGGAAGCAGCGTCGATGAAGGATGTGTTGAAGGATGTATTTGGCTTCGACAACTTTAAAGGAAACCAGGAAGGGATCATCAAACATCTGCTGGCAAAGAAGGATACATTTGTCATCATGCCCACAGGCGGAGGGAAATCATTATGTTACCAGTTACCGGCCCTTATGTGTGAAGGGACGGCGATCATTGTATCACCACTTATTGCCCTGATGAAGAACCAGGTCGATAACCTGAGAAATTTCGGCACTGAGCGTGGGCTGGCCCATTTCATGAATTCATCGCTCAGCAAGGCCGAAATGAAAGAAGTAAGGCAGGACCTGGTTGACGGCCACACCAAGTTGCTGTATGTAGCCCCTGAATCCCTGACCAAAGATGAAAATGTTGAATTCCTGCGGAACATCAACATATCATTCTACGCCATTGATGAAGCGCATTGTATTTCGGAATGGGGGCATGATTTCAGGCCGGAGTACCGCCGGATCCGGCCGATCATAGAGACCATCGGGCAGGACGTGCCCCTTATTGCACTCACAGCTACCGCCACTCCAAAAGTTCAGCAGGATATCATCAAAAATCTTGATATCCCTCAGTCGACAGTATTCAAAGCTTCGTTCGACCGGCCCAACCTGTATTATGAGATCAGGCCGAAGACCGACAATGTTGTCAAGGACGTGATCAAATACATCAAGTCAAACATGGGCAAGTCAGGCATTGTATATTGCATGAGCCGCAAGAAAGTGGAAGAAATAGCCGAGACGCTTGTGGTCAATGGGATCAAGGCCCTACCCTACCATGCCGGACTGGAATCAAACACCCGGAAGCAGAACCAGGACAGGTTCCTTATGGAAGACGTGGATGTGATCGTAGCCACTATTGCTTTCGGGATGGGCATCGATAAGCCGGACATAAGGTTTGTGATCCATTATGATATGCCGAAAAGCCTTGAAAGCTATTACCAGGAAACAGGGCGTGTCGGCCGTGACGACGGGGAAGGGAATTGCATCGCTTTTTACAGCTATGACGACATCCTGAAGCTGGAAAAATTCATGAAAGATAAACCTGTGGCAGAACAGGAAATTGCCAAGGAATTATTGCAGGAAACTGTGGCTTACGCTGAATCGGCAGTATGCAGGCATAAACTGCTGCTGCACTATTTCGGGGAGGAATTCCCGAAGGAAAATTGCGGGTCATGCGATAACTGCCTGCATCCCAAAGCCAAATTCGAAGGCAAAGATTTTATCAGGCTGGCAATAGAAACGGTACTTTCGGTAAAACAGCAATTCAAGGCCAAACACATTGTTAATATAATCGTCGGGAAGAACTCGACGACCATGAAATCTTATAAGCATAACACGCTGGAAGAATTCGGCAAAGGCGCCGATGAGGATGAAAGGTTCTGGAATGCCGTGGTCAGGCAGGCGCTGATTTCCCAGCTCCTGGTCAAGGATATTGAGAACTACGGCATCCTGAAAGTCAGCAAGGAAGGCCATAAATTCCTGAAGAAGCCTTATTCAGTCATGCTGACACATGACCGGGATTATGAAAACCTCGAGGAGGAAGAAGATATCCTTGAAGGAGCCCACAAAACCAGTACAGCCGACAAAACCCTGTTTTCGCTGCTGAAAGACCTCAGGAAAGAAATATCCCGCAAGGAAAACCTTCCGCCCTTCGTTATTTTCCAGGATCCTTCGCTGGAAGACATGGCCATCCAGTACCCGATTACCGAGGATGAACTGCACCAGATCACCGGCGTCGGTGTCGGAAAAGCCCAGAAATATGGAGAGCCTTTCCTGAAGCTGATCGCACAATATGTCGAAGAAAATGACATCATCCGCCCTAACGATATGGTAGTCAAGTCGGTAGTGAATAAATCGGGCCTGAAGGTTTATATCATCCAGAACATCGACCGTAAACTTGCACTTGAGGATATTGCCACTGCCAAAAGCTTAACTATCAGCGAATTGCTGACCGAAATCGAGAGGATCGTATCCTCCGGCACCAAGCTCGATATTAAGTATTACATTGATGAATATGTCGATGAATATCACCAGGAGGAGATCTATGGTTATTTCCACGAAGCCGATTCCGATTCTATAGAAGAAGCCCTTTCATCGCTGGGGGAAGATGAATATACTGAAGAGGAGATCAGGTTAATGCGCATCAAATTTATGTCGGAGGTAGGGAATTAATGAAAAAGATCATCAGCGCCGCTTTCCTGGTTTTTTTAATGGCTTCCTGTTATCAATCCACTGAGAATACGGATTTTGACATGGCAAAGGTAATTTCTGCCGACTCAATGGTTTCCCTGCTCACCGATTTACACCTTGCCGATGGCGTTATCAGCACCCGGAAGGATAAAACAATCCCGGTGGGACATTTATCGGGGGAATATTTCGAAGTTATTTTGAAAAAGCACCAGATCGACAAAGAGACGTTTGAAGAAAGCATGCGCTATTACGCATATCATACGGAAGACCTTAGCGGGATCTATGAAAAAGTGATCACGAATTTAAGCCTGAAGGAAAGCGGTATCCCAGCCTCAACAGTTTCGAACGATACAGTCCAGTAAGATTCATTTTGAAAAAGTAGCCGAACAGGTATAATTATTTGGCGGAATTGCCAGGTCATAATTCCATACTATCGTTCCATTCGACTGGTAGGTGCCTTCCCCATCGACCGTCCATCCTTCACCGATATTCTGAGCAGAAACATAAATGGTATTTGAGACCACAAGCCCGACGGCAGGATCGTAACCTGTACCCGGGTTACCGAAATTATAGATCAGCACCTGGGCACTGTTGCCCGGATCTGTAGCGATTTGCACATCATAGTTCAACCTGTTGCAGGTTTCGGTAACTTTCCAAACGCCAAGAAATTTTGCATTAGGATCAGTAGGGTCATTGTCGTCATCAACCGGGAGGCATGTTGAGAAAAGGAGCATCATCATGCCGGCAAGACTTATAAGTAGTTTGGTTTTCATATTCAATTTTATTTTTAATTAACCAATTTTTGTGCCAATAAACAAAGATTTCCTTATTGCCCTTTTTACCACAGAGGTCACAGAGGTATAGCAGAGGTCACAGAGATTTTAGTATTTCGCCGGCGAGGCTGGAGGCCCCGATGCGGAAGAAAGAGGGCTTCAGCAAATCATCTCCCAGTTCTGTCGTGAACAACGATGCATACAGCAATGCCTGCTCTGTCGTCCGGACCCCTCCTGCTGCTTTGATGCCGACAGTTTTTCCGGTCTTTTCCAGGTATTCCCTGATCGTGTCGAGCATAACCAGGAAGGCCGCCGGGGTCGCGCCCGTAGCTATTTTCCCGGTAGAAGTCTTAACAAAATCGGCCCCGGCAAGGATAGAAATTTCGCAGGCTTTCCTGATCAGTTGCACTGTAGGCAGTTCACCGGTTTCCAGTATAACTTTCAGGCAGACTGCTCCACAGGCTTCACGCATCGCTGAAAGCTCTTCAAAGACATCCGAAAAATTCCCCTCAATCAGTTTTCCACGGCTGATCACGGTATCGATCTCATCGGCGCCTTCATCTATTGCAAACCGGATCTCTTCAAGTTTGACATGCAGGCTCGTTTGGCCTGAAGGGAAGCCACCGGCAACAGAGGCAAGCCGGATCCCTGTGCCCTGGAGCTCTTTTCTGGCAACAGCTACCAGTGAAGGATAAATACAAACGGCGGCGGCATCGGGGAATCCCTTTTCCAGTGTTGAAAAGCGGGCGTTCCTGCAGAGCTGTATTACCTTTTCCCTGTTATCGGATCCTTCAAGCGTAGTAAGGTCGAGCATCCCTAAAATATTTTTAAGGACAGAAGTACCGGCATTTACTCCAGGTTGATTATCTATGATCCGGCTGATACGATATTGTAACGTATCGGCTGACTGTTCATATAATGAAAAGAGAGGATTCATCAGTTAACAATTAAACCATGAAGATAAATGAAATTACAATGTATTGTTATGTCTGTTATCTTTGCAAAAATAAAAACCCGGTTTGATATGCGAATAACACTGGCACAAAAAGCAATTTTATCGGTTTTAACGGTTATCATCTTCCCTTTATTATTTCAATCATGCACCGAGCATGAAGATATCCCCGATTATTATGTAGATACCCCTATTGCAGGCTTTAGCTGGACCGGAAATGATGGGCCGGCGCCGGTTACTGTCCAGTTCGTCAACACTTCGGAAAATGCCGACCAGTTTGCCTGGGATTTTGGCGACGGTCAGACATCCACCCAGCATGACCCCGTGCATACTTTTAATAACAGCAGCAATGAGCCAAAAAACTTCAATGTTGTGCTCAAAGCCACTGATACCTATTCAGGCCTTTTCCAGCGCCGCTCAAGGGTGATCGTCATTCAACCCCACAACTGACACAGGCAATTTGAAAAGACTGACCATATCAATTTGCCTGGTCTGCCTGGGTTTTATAGGCAGTATCAGTGCCCAGGACTGGAACTTCATCAAGGAAAAGGACGGGATCAGGATCTATACACGGAACGATGAGACAAATCCCGTGAAATCTTACAAAGGCGAAGCCACGCTAAATACCACCATGGAGAAAATCAGCAGGATCATCGGACGTATCGAGAGCTTTGAATGGTGGGACAAAGATATAAGTGAGATACAAGTGCTGGAATACAAGGAAGAAGAATTCATCAGATACTACCTGGTTTATGATGTTCCCTGGCCGTTAGATGACAGGGACCTCTGCGTCGAATCAAAAATTACCAACGACACAGTTACAGGGGTAAGGACGGTGCACGCTGTTCCAATGCCGGGTGTAATCCCCGAAAAACCAGGATTGGTCCGGATTACAAACTACTGGCAGAAATGGGTCATGGAACCCGTGGAGGAAGGTAAAGTACATGTGGTCCTTGAAGGATCGGTTGATCCGGGTGGTGCAATACCCAACTGGATAGTCAATATGGTCATAACGGATACTCCCTACAACATTATAAGAAAAGTTAGAGAGAAGGTGGAGTAGACAATAAATAATCCGTATTTTCGTAATTGGATATTGAATTCTTTGCATATATACTCAAAATCATTTTCCTGGTATTATGTCAAAAACTGCCCATTTTATTTATCTCCTGACTTTTACATTAGTCACACTCCTGGCACTCACATATCTAAGCTACCGGGGAATTTCCTATTACAACACCAGCCTTGAAGAAAGATTTTTTCACCAGGACCATGAGTCGTTTAAGCCCAGTGGTGGCTTAGGTCATGGTTTAGGGATCGCCGGCTCGCTGCTGATGATCATTGGTGTATTCTCTTACATGGCAAGGAAGAGGAACCGTGTGCTGATGCGCCTGGGGATCCTTAAGCACTGGCTGGAATTCCACATCTTTATGTGTACCCTTGGGCCTATCCTGGTTTTATTTCATACGGCCTTTAAATTTGGCGGTATTGTGGCGGTGAGCTTTTGGAGCATGGTAGCCGTATTCCTCAGCGGTGTGATCGGGAGGTTCATTTACCTGCAGATCCCAAGAACCATCGAAGGAAGGGCTTTAAGCCTCAGCGAAGTGAAGGATATGAAGAGCGATATTGGTGTGATCCTCAATGCCTCTCACAACCTTGACGAGGAAAGCCAGCGTTATATCGTCGATTCAACTAAAAGAAAGGTTGACATTCTGGAGGAAAACATACTGGCAAGGACGTTGAGAAAATTTAAAGACGACAGTAACACCCTTAGAAAGATTAAATCCCTTTTAATAAAAAACAATATACCAGACCAGCAATACAGGCAAATCATGGGCCTGGTAAAAAATGAAATCTCACTGAACCGGAAAATTGACAGGCTCACTACGATGCAAAACCTGTTCAAATACTGGCATGTGGCACATTTGCCATTCGCACTTGTGATGCTGGTCATCATGATCGTTCATGTTATTGTGACTGTCACCTTCGGGTTCAGATGGATCTTTTAATTATGGAATCACTTATTGAAAATATCCTGATTTACGGCCTGACTGCATTACTTTGCTTTGGTGTCGTTTTTTTCTACCTGCGGAGACAGAAAAGGGCTTCAAAATCGGTAGAGGAAAAGATCGAAAAAGCCAAGCTGGAAGGACTTTTTGAGCCAGTTTCGCTGCACCCTGTGGTTGATCCGAACAGTTGCATCGGCAGCGGCGCCTGCATAGCAGCATGTCCTGAAAAGGATATATTAGGTATCAGGAACGGGAAAGCCACCACTATTAATGCTTCCCATTGTATCGGGCACGGGGCCTGTTTCCATGCCTGCCCGACACAGGCTATAACGCTGGTCATCGGCACGGAAAAACGCGGAGTCGATCTCCCGCATGTGAACCAGGAATTCGAAACCAATGTGCCCGGATTGTACATTGCCGGGGAACTTGGGGGCATGGGGCTGATCAAAAACGCCGTGGTCCAGGGGAAACAAGCCGTCGAAAACATGGCAAAGGGCTTCAAGAAAGACCACAGCTTTGCTTACGATCTTATCATCGTCGGCGCCGGTCCGGCAGGCATTTCCGCATCCCTGACAGCAAAAAAGCACAACCTGAAATTCCTCCTCCTCGAACAGGACACCCTTGGCGGAACCGTCTTTACATTTCCAAGGTCAAAGATCGTTATGACTTCAGCGATGGACCTGCCGCTTTATGGCAAGGTGAAATTGTTTGAAACCAGTAAATCGGAACTCCTTGACCTCTGGAAAGATGTACTGTCAAAAAATGAGATCAATGTGAAGGAGAATTCAAAAGTTGATTCGATCACAGCTGTTAACAGCCATTTTGAAATCAACACCATATCTGGAGATAAATTCGATTCCAAGTGCGTTCTGCTGACCATTGGGCGTCGCGGCACACCAAGAAAGCTGGGCGTTGCCGGCGAAAACCTTGAAAAGGTGGCGTACCGGCTCCTGGAACCGGAAGATATTAAAGATAAGAATATTGTTGTCGTCGGAGGTGGCGATTCAGCCATTGAATCTGCTTTGTTGCTTGCCGGTCAGAATAAAGTGACCCTTTCCTATCGTGGAGAAAGCTTCAGCAGGTTAAAGCCGAAAAACAGCAAAAAGATCGGCGAAGCTGTTGCAGAAGGACTGGTAGATGTGAGGCTCAACACAAATCTTGCGGAAATAACCAAAGAAGAGGTGATATTTACGCCTGATAGCCAGGGTGAAACTTTAAGGGTGAAAAATGACCTGGTTTACATCTTTGCCGGAGGGGAATTACCCACACAGTTCCTCGAGAAAGCGGGCATCCATATAACCAAGAAATTTGGCGAGGCAATATTAAAACATTAACTTTACCAATAACTAAGGTGATCTTAAATGAAAACCGGGATCAAAATATTAACCAGCATATTACTGATCATTGTATTTTTCAACCAGAAATCAGCTTGCCAGATCTCTCCCGGCGACCTTGCAGAGGCACATGCATACCTTGAAGGAATGTCGAACTGCACCCAGTGCCACACCCTGGGAAGTAAAGTTTCAAATGAAAAGTGCCTTGCCTGCCATACTGAGATCAAAGATCGTGTCGATCAGAAAAAAGGTTACCATTCATCTTCCGGCGTAATTGACAAAAACTGTGTTTCCTGCCATAATGACCACCATGGAAAGACCTTCGAGATCATCCGGTTTGAAAAAGAAGCTTTCGACCATAAACTAACTGGCTATTTACTTGAAGGTGCCCACAGTAAAAAGAAGTGTGCCGATTGTCATAAAAAGGAATTCATAGCCAGTCAGAAATTAAAGGATAAAAAATACTCAACCTACC
Source organism: uncultured Bacteroidales bacterium (assembly GCA_964371595.1). Classification (GTDB taxonomy): domain Bacteria; phylum Bacteroidota; class Bacteroidia; order Bacteroidales; family JAGOPY01; genus JAGOPY01. The sequence continues at coordinate 26,135 of CAYJNJ010000015.1, forward strand.
TGGGCCTTGAGACATCCTGTAAATCATGCCATGCCGATTACCATGAGAATACGCTTTCTGCTAATTGCACGGATTGCCACGGGATGGATGCCTTTAAGCCTGCCTTAAAATTCGACCATAACAAAGCCAGGTTCCGGTTAGCCGGGAAGCACCAGGCCACCGAATGCATCAAGTGCCATAAGATGGAAACCAGGGGAAGCAAGCAGGTCCAGAAATTTACCGGTATCCCTTTTGCCAGCTGCACAAATTGCCATGTCGATGTTCATAAAGACAAATTCGGGCAGGATTGCAGGCAATGCCACAATGAAGAGTCTTTTCATTCCGTCGCAGGCATGTCAGATTTTGATCATAACAAGACCAATTTTAAGCTGGAAAATAAGCACCAGGCCGTTTCCTGCAAACTCTGCCACAAAGCGGCACTGACTGATCCTGTAAAGCACAGCCTATGTTCCGACTGCCATGTGGATTATCATAACAAACAATTTGTAAAGCCGGATCAGTCCCCTGACTGTTCTGCATGTCACAGTACAAACGGGTTCAAGGGCTCTTCTTTCACCATTGAAAGGCATAATACCTCGGTCTTCCCGCTGGAGGGTGCCCATGTCGCCACACCCTGCTTTGCCTGCCATTTAAAGACCGAAAAATGGAATTTCCGGGAGGTTGGTATGCGATGCAACGATTGCCACCCTGATATTCACAATACCTACATCGATACAAAATACTACCCGGGCTCCGACTGCAAAATTTGCCATACAGCCGAAAGATGGGGGGCCGTTACTTTCGATCATGGCACAACCGGCTATATCCTTGCTGGCGGACATACAAAACCGACTTGCCGGGCTTGCCATTTCGATACCGATCCGGAAGGAAAAACCACGCAGAAATTTGCCGAACTGACCACAAGCTGCCTGCAGTGCCACAAAGACACCCATGCCGGTCAGTTTGAAGTGGAAGGCGTCAGTGATTGTACGCGGTGCCATGATTATGAGAACTGGAAAGCCGGCAAATTTGATCATAATACAGCCAGGTTTGTGCTTGACGGCAAACATAAAAACGTTGCCTGCATCAAGTGCCACAAACCTGTCCAGCAAGGTGAATTAACGGTAGTGCAGTACAAATTAAACGAATTCAAATGCGAAACCTGTCATCACTGATAATATTACTGATCCTTTGCCTGGAGTTGTCTGCGCAATCCCCGCACGGCAAGGATTTCAGCACGAACTGCGGCGACTGCCACACTACTGAAGGGTGGAAAATCGACCGGAGCTCATTCTCATTTAACCATGATACAACCGGCTTTCCCCTTGTCGGGAACCATAAAGTAGTCGATTGCAGGCTTTGTCACAAAACGCTTCTTTTTTCGCAGACGCAAAAGGAATGCATGGCCTGCCATACTGATATCCATGAACAGACTGTAGGATTTGAATGCGGAAGGTGCCATACACCGAACTCCTGGATCGTTGAAAATATAACTGCAGTTCACCAGCAGAGCCGGTTCCCGCTTGTAGGGGCACATGTTACCGCTGATTGCTATACCTGCCATCCATCAGCTTCCCTTTTGCGCTTCGAGCCTTTAGGTGTAGAGTGTTACGACTGCCACCAGGCTGACTACCAGGCTGCAGAAAACCCGGACCATGTGGCTGCCGCCTTTTCGACCGATTGCAGCGAATGCCATTTTATAACCAGCTTTACCTGGACCGGGGGAAATTTCAACCATTCCTTCTTCCCGCTTACAAATGGCCATGCTATCAGTGATTGCTTCCAATGCCATAAAGAAGGCAGCCCTTACTCCGATATCTCTGCAGAATGCGTCTCCTGTCACCAGGATGACTATGATGCCACTGAAAATCCCAATCATTCCGCGATCGGTTTTCCTACCGACTGTGCACTCTGCCATTCGACGACCCCTGGCTGGAAACCCGCGGACTATGCCGAACACGATGCCATCTTTCCTATTTATTCAGGAAAGCATGCCGGGGAATGGACAAATTGCTCGGAATGCCATCCTGCGCCTGAGAATTATGCCATATTTTCATGTATCAATTGCCATAACCAGGGCGATACAGACGAGGAACATGATGAAGTCGGAGGATATGTTTATAACGACCAGGCCTGTCTTGATTGCCATCCCACAGGCGATGCCGAAGACAGCTTTGACCACAACAACTCGGCATTTCCCCTGACCGGGGCACATCTCACCACTGAATGCAACGATTGCCATGCAAACGGGTTCAGCGGGACACCAACTATTTGCTTTTCCTGCCATGAAGCTGATTTTAATGAATCCTTAAACCCCAATCACATCGGCATTGCTATCCCGAATACCTGCGAGACCTGTCATACAACAGAGCCCGACTGGCAACCTGCAATTTTCCCGATCCATAATGATTATTACCAGTTGAACGGTGCGCATGCGATCATTGCTCCGAACTGCTTTACCTGTCATGAAGGGGATTATGTGAATACCCCAAACCTTTGCTATAGTTGCCATTTGGATGACTATAACCAGACCCAGAATCCTCCTCATGAGGCTTCTGGATTTTCTCAGAGTTGCGAAACATGTCATAATGAAACAGCCTGGACACCTGCCACATTCGACCATGACGGGCAGTTTTTCCCGATTTATTCAGGAAAGCACCAGGGAGAGTGGAACCTTTGTGCCGATTGCCACATCAATCAGTCCAACTATAGTATTTTCAGCTGCATCGACTGCCATGAGCACAACCAGGCGGATACAGATGATGAGCATAATGATGTCGGAGGATATGCCTATAACAGCCCGGCGTGCTTTCAGTGCCACCCGGATGGCTCGGCAGAAGGCAGCTTCGATCACAATTCCTCGGGCTTTCCACTGACAGGCGCCCATTTGACCACACCCTGCCTTGAATGCCATGAAAATGGCTACAGCGGGACGCCTACCATTTGTTTTGCCTGCCACGAGCCGGATTTTAACCAATCAGTGAATCCAAACCATGTCAGCATTGGCATCCCGAACGATTGTGCGATGTGCCATACCACCAATCCCGACTGGCAACCTGCTACTTTCCCCATCCACAATGATTACTACCAGCTCAACGGGGCACATGCTACAATCGCCAATAACTGTTTCACCTGCCATGAAGGAGATTATGTGAATACACCGAATCTCTGTTACAGTTGCCATACTGATGATTATAACCAGACGACCGATCCGAATCACATTGCAGCACAGTTCCCGACTGAATGTGAATCATGCCATACTGAAACCGCCTGGACCCCAGCAACTTTTGATCACGACGGGCAATATTTCCCGATCTATTCCGGAGAGCACCAGGGGGAATGGGATAATTGTTCCGAATGCCATACCGATGCGGGCAATTACGCAGTCTTTACCTGCCTTACCTGTCACGAAGAAGGGGAAACCGGCCAGGACCACCAGGATGTCGGAGGCTATTCCTATAACAGCATTGCCTGCCTGGAGTGCCATCCCGACGGTTCAGCTTCGGGGAGCTTTAATCATAACAACTCCAATTTCCCGCTGACCGGCGCACACATTACCACGCCATGTCTCGATTGTCACTCAAGCGGCTATGCAGGGACACCCACGATTTGCGTAGCCTGCCATGAGGGCGATTTTAACCTTTCGGTAAATCCGAGCCACAATGAACTGGGGATCCCCAATGAATGCGAAACCTGCCATACGACCAATCCCGGGTGGCAACCGGCGTCATTCCCCATCCATGATAATTATTATCCGCTGACAGGGGAACACCAGACAATATCTGCGGATTGCTTTATCTGCCATGAAGGCGATTACAACAATACGCCGAATGCCTGTGTTGGCTGCCATATGGATGATTACAGCGGATCTGCCAATCCTGATCACGATGCGATTTCCATCCCGACAGATTGTGAAACCTGCCACACGACCAATCCTGACTGGCAACCGGCAACATTTCCAATCCATGACCAGTATTATCCACTTACCGGTGCACACCTGGCAATCGCTAACGATTGTTTTACCTGCCATGAAGGTGATTACAACGGTACCCCCAATGTCTGCGCAGGATGCCATATGGATGATTACAGCGGAACCTCCAATCCGGACCATGACGCCATTGGTATCGGCACCGATTGCGAAACCTGCCATACCACCAATCCCGACTGGCAGCCGGCAACATTTCCGATACACAACCAGTACTGGCCGCTGACCGGGGCCCATCTGATCATCGCAAATGACTGCTATGCCTGCCATGAAGGCGATTACAACAGTACGCCAAACGAATGCGTGGGCTGCCACATTGATGACTATAACGGAACTACCGACCCTGACCATCAAGCGGCAGGGTTCCCCACAACTTGCGAAGATTGCCATACTACCGTAGCCTGGGTACCCTCCACGTTTGACCATGACGGGCAGTATTTCCCGATTTATTCAGGATCACATGAAGGGGAATGGAATACCTGCTCCGAATGCCATCCGAATCCATCGAATTATGAAATCTTTACCTGCCTCACCTGCCATGAACAGGCCGAAACAGACGATGAACACCAGGAAGTAAGCGGGTATTCATACAACAGCGACGCTTGCTATGCCTGCCATCCGAACGGTGAAGCCGAGGGGAAAAAGATGATGTTCAGGTCCAACTAAACCAATACTGAAAGCGTGAAATATATCCTGACCATAATATTTTTCATCTTCCTGGGATTAAGCCTCAGAAGCCAGACTACCGTCGAGCCGGAAGACGGCTCTGTGTCATATATCACTTCTCAGAATGTCTATGTAAAATTCAAATCCACGGATCACCTGGCAATTGGTGATACTTTATTTATACAAAAAGGTGAAAACCTTGTCCCAGCCCTCGTGGTAAGCAATAAGTCGTCAATTTCCGCGGTCTGCACACCCATCTCCACTGAACCTTTTACAGTTTCGGATAAAATTGTCGCCCGTCAAAAACCCAAAGTATCAGTTGCAACGCAGGAACCATTAAAAGAAGAGCCGGCAAAAGCAGAACCTGCAGGCAAGGTCCAGGCAGATAAACCGGCAAAAGTAGCCGGGATCAGCTCAGGCAAAGACCAGGGGGGCGCTGCAGCAGGAACAGGAATGACTGAAGATATGCAGCCAAAGCAGGATATCAACGGCCGTCTTTCAATTTCCTCCTATTCGAATTTCTCGAACACCCCGGGAGGGAATTCACAAAGGATGAGGTACACTTTCTCCATTAATGCCAAAAATATTGCAGACACCAAATTATCCGGTGAAAGCTATATTTCATTTGTTCATAAAGACGGCGAATGGAATGAAATCCAGGACAATATCTTTAACGGCCTGAAAATATACAACCTCGCCCTGAATTATGAGATCAGCAAGAATTTCAAAGTATGGGTGGGACGAAAAATAAATCCGCGGCTCTCGAATATGGGAGCGATCGACGGGGCACAGCTGGAGGTGAAATTCAAATCGCTTACTGCTGGCTTCCTGGCCGGATCAAGGCCCGATTATGAAGACTACAGCATCAATTTCAACCTATTTCAATATGGTGCCTATCTTAGCCATGACCTGGTGACCCGGAAGGGCAATATGCAGAGCTCGCTTGCTTTTGCAGAACAAAAAAACAACGGGAATACCGACCGCAGGTTTGTTTATTTCCAGCATTCCAATTCACTTGTGAAAGGACTGAATTTTTTCGGCACTATCGAATTTGACCTGTACAAATATGACACTATCGCCGAAAAGCCCCAGAGCAGCTTTGATATGTCGAATATCTATTTATCGCTGCGTTACAGGGTGATAAAGCAGTTATCATTTTCCATTTCTTACAGTAACAGGCAGAATATTATTTATTACGAAACATATAAAAGTATCATTGACCAGCTTCTTGATTATGAAAGACTTCAGGGATATATGTTTCGCGTAAATTATAATCCAATCAAGTATTTATCGGTTGGAGTAAATGCCGGGTACCGTTTCCGGAAATCCGATCCCAGTCCGTCGAAAAATTTATACGGTTTCGTCACATACAGCAGGATCCCATTTGTGAATATGTCGGCCACGGCTTCTGTCACTTTAATGGAAACAAGCTATATCTCAGGCAGAATATATGGTATCGTGCTTTCCCGGGACATCCTGAAAGGAAGGCTTTATGCGTCGCTTGGGTACCGTTACGTGGATTACAGCTATTTCAATTCCGATACTTCCATTCCGCAGAATATGGCTGAAGTGAACCTTAACTGGGTTATTTACAAGAAGCTTGCCTTATCTGTCAACTACGAAGGTACCTTTGAAAAGGTGAACCAGTTTAACCGCCTTTATATCAACCTTACCCAGAGATTTTAATCCTTCATCCGGACTTAGTCCACCCCGCCTGGTTTCTTCAAATAAAATAATCACCAACCGATGGTTTGTAACTGATATTACCTTATTACGTATAAGGGATTATATTGAAGTATTTTTATGGGAATACTATATGGCATTGTTATTCCATCATGATATTCAACATGGGTAAAAAATATATATTCCTGGTTGGCTTATTATTTACAGCCTTCCAGGCATTTCCACAGATGTTCATCCTTAATGAGGATTTCAGCGGAACCAGCGGAACGACACCTCCGTCGGGGTGGACAAATGTCATTATTTCCGGTAGCCCTGAAGACCAATGGCATTTTGATAACCCGGGCAACCGGGAGCTGAATTATCCGGTCACCGAGCCTTTTGCCATTTTTGACAGCGACAGCACCTCTGCCAACGGCCAGGAAGAAGAAGTAGCCCTTGAAACCTCACTTTTCGACGCATCCACCAGCAATTACATCCTGCTGAATTTCGTGCATGTCCTTGATCCCGGCATACGGGGCGAGGTAAGAATTGAAGCTTATGATGGAAGCAACTGGCAGGTAGTTGCCACTTACTCTAATGTAACAGCTAATCCTGAAACTGAAATCGTGGACCTGTCGGATATAGCCGGTGGCATTACCAATGCAAGGCTAAGGTTTATCTGGTCAGGTGACGGGGCGGGGTTCTGGGCCATCGACAATATCAGGATCTATGCATCTTTACCTTTAGACGGCGGGATGGTTTCTATCGACAGCCCCGTTTCGCCGGTGTCACCCGGTGTGCAGGACGTGACGGTGACCCTGGGGAACTTCGGATATAATACACTGACCTCAACGACCTTTCACTGGCAGGCTGATGGGGTAACCCAAACCCCGTTTCCATGGTTTGGATCGATCGGGTTCGGGCAAACCCTGAGCAATATTTCTATCGGTGCCTATGATTTCCAGGACCCGGTAATGATCAAGGTCTGGCAAAGCAATCCGAACGGCCAGACTGATCTGAACGCATACAATGATACCATTTCAAAATACCTCGTCTCGGCTTTATGCGGGACCTATACTATCGGCGGTTCCAACCCGGATTTCGAATCCTTTGAACAGGTTGCCGAAGTATTGAATACCGCCGGGATCACCTGCCCGGTAACATTCGCCCTGCGGGACGGGACATATTATGAACAGTTCGAACTGGGGCAGATTGCAGGTTCATCGGCTGCAAATACCATTACCTTTCGCTCTGAAAGCGGTGACAGTACAAAGGCAGTCATTAAAATAATTCCGGGGGCACTGAAATATGAATCATTGATTTACCTTAACGGATCCCAGCATATCATCTTCGAAGATTTAGGCTTTGCCACCGGCTCCAATGTCAGTTTTTCCAATAATGCCATCTTGCTTAATAATGCCCGGGATATCCGCTTTGAAGGCTGCTATTTCGAAGTCCGTAACCAGTTCGATTACGGCATCAGCATCCATGGCGGCAGCCGCGACGTTGATGTGAATTATAACCGGTTTGAAAGTATCAGCGGACGCGCCGGGGCCGTCAATATTTACGATAACAATACCCGGGAAATAGACATAAACGGAAACAACATCAGGGGCCCGATAGAATGGGGCTACGCATCGATCCGGATTACCGACGGGGCAAAAACCATCGGTATTGCCTCAAATCATATGGAGCGGTCATTTCGGGGGATCTTCCTAAAAGAAGTCGATAGCATCCTTATCCACAGTAATTATCTAGATAATATCAATGAAGGGATCCGGCTTGATGAAGATTGTTCTTCCGTTGAAATCTCCGCCAACCGGCTCACCAATATCAAGAGCCACCAGAATGTACCTGAAGGCACCAGCGGGATCTTTAGCAATAAGTCCTCAAACCTGGATATTTCCAATAATTTCATCCATACCGTTGGTGAAGGGCCCGTAATGTGCATCATACTTGAGAATTCCACGGCATGCCGCGTAGCCTTCAACAGCACCAATACCACCAACACGGATGCGCAGGGAAAAAGCATAGGGATCTTCCTGACCGGTAACAACCAGGTCATGGCCCGCAATAATATCTTCAGGATTAAAAATGGCGGGACACCTGTTTATATTGATGATCTAACGCCCCAACTTGATTTTGACCGGAATAACTATTTCAGTTCCGACAAAACCATCGGGAATTTTAATGGTATAATATATTCAGATATCACGAACTGGTCCATGGCAACCGGGATGGATATGAATTCCATGTCGGTAATACCTTTCTTTACTTCGAATACCGATCTTTCCATAAACCAGGTCTTGTTGAATGATGCCGCAGAACCTGTCGCAGGTATAACAGAAGATATTGACGGGACGCTGAGGGACCCGGCAACCCCTGATATCGGCGCCAGGGAATATGATTTATGTCCTGTTGATGCCGGGATCAATGAAATTGTCAGCCCTGACAACCCCCTGGCAGGCGGATTGCAGGAAGTTACCGTCCTGCTTCAGAACCAGGGGGCAAATAACCTGGGAAGCGCAACGATCAACTGGTCGGTCAATGAAGTTTTGCAATCACCCTATCCCTGGACAGGAAGCCTTGCCGAAGGAGAAAGTGCAATTGTGGCGATTGGTGACCATGACTTCCAGCCAGGTGAGATTTATGTGATAAAAGCCTGGACCACTAACCCGAACAATACTGGCGACTGCAACCCTGTCAACGATACGATTTCAAGCCTTGACCTGGCGGTTCCGCTTTGCGGCGATTATTCCATCGGGGGGACAAGCCCTGATTTCCAGACGTTCTCAGAGGCTGTGAATTTTATTAACCTTGCAGGGATCACCTGCCCGGTTATTTTTAATGTCAGGAACGGAACCTACTATGAGCAGCTTGTGATCCGGAACATACCCGGATCCTCTGCAATAAATACCGTTACTTTCCAGTCGCAGAGCGGTGATAGCACGCAAGCGGTGATACATATCATCCTTGACGCCCTCAAGTTTGAATCGATGATCTACCTTGAAGGGGCAGAAAATGTCATCTTTCAAAATCTCGGTATCCATACAGGGGCGGACCTGAATTACGATAATAATGCAGTCCAGATGATGAACTCAGGGAATATCAGCTTCAGGAACTGTTATTTCGAGGCCAGGAAGGAGTCGGATATAAGCCTTGTTATCCAGGGCGGCTGCCATGAAATATCGGTTACCCAGAGCCGGTTCAAGAGTTTCAATGCCAAAGCCTATGCTATGGATGTGACAGGCGGGCAGACACGGGCCATTGAAATACTGGACAATCAAATTGAAGGCGCTACCTTCTGGGATGTTTCTACCCTCAGTTTTAATGACCAGGTAAGATCGGTGCAAATCGCCGGCAACAGGATCGAAAATTCCTTCAGGGCAATCAATTTGATTGAGACCGATTCGGTCCTTATCCGGGATAATATCATTAATAACTGTAATGAAGGCATTAGCATCAATACGGGCTGCTCACAGGTTGTCATTTCAGGGAACAGGCTGAAAGATATAAAAAGCCATGCGAACGCCCAGGAAGGGACCAATGCGATCTCCATCGACTTTACCTCACAAGCGGATGTATTTAATAATTTCATCCATACTTCAGGAAGTGGCCCGGTCTCTGGTCTCAATATCCAGAATTCCTCACAATGCCGGATCAGTTTCAACAGTGCAAATATTACCAGCAGTGATGTCCAGGATAAGAGCAGGGGGATGTTTGTAAAAACCTGCACCGGGATCTCCTTTAAAAACAATATCCTTAACATCACAAAATCAGGTACCCCTGTCAGCATCAGCGGTGTGGTAACATCTTTTAATTTTGACCGGAATGATTATTACAGTACCGGGCAGTTGATCGGGTATTACAATGACATCCCGTACACGAGTCTTGCCACATGGCAGGAAGCAACCCAGCTCGATCCGAACTCATTATCGGTCATTCCTTTCTTCACAAGCCCTTCGGACCTATCCATGAACCAGGTCCTTCTCAACGATGCCGGCAGTCCTGTTGCAGGCATCACCACAGATATTGACGGTACAATAAGGAATGTTACAAGCCCGGATATCGGGGCAAAGGAATACGATCCATGCCCGATTGACGCCGGGATCAACGAAATTATCAGCCCGACCAATCCCCTGACAGGAGGGCCGGCAGATGTCAGGGTGCGCTTGCAAAACCAGGGCACTACAGCACTTACATCAGTCACAATAAACTGGATGGTCAATGATGAAATGCAGGCATCTTATGATTGGTCAGGCAATCTGCCGGCTGCGGGGAGTACGGAAGTATTCCTGGCCTCTTACGATTTCCCCGGAGGCTCGACTTATATTATCAAAGCCTGGACTACCGGGCCAAATTCCAGCCAGGACTGCAACCATGCAAATGATACCCTTTACAGCCGCGAGCTTTCCGGTCCCTTATGCGGGACTTACACTGTAGGTGGTGAAAATGCCGATTTTGACAGCTTCTCGCAGGTTGCCGAAGTACTCAACACGGCTGGGGTCACCTGCCCGGTCACATTCATGGTAAGGGATGGTTTTTATTATGAAACGATAATTATCAGTGAGATAAAAGGCATTTCTGCGGAAAATACCATTGTATTCCGCAGCGAAAGCGGGGATAATACCCAGGCTGTGCTGAAAATTGAGCCGGGAGCCGTAAATTATGAACCTATGGTGCTCCTTTTTAATGCCCGGTATATCGTTTTCCAGGACCTTGGCCTGTTTACAGGTTCTACCGCAAGTATTGCCAATACGGCTATTACGATGAACAGTTGCAATAATATTGAGTTTATCAACTGCTTCTTTGAGATCAGGAATGAAAATGATATCGGGATTGAAATTTCCGGTGCCAGCCATGATATTACCATCAGCGACAGCCGGTTCGAATGTATCAATTCACAATCGGGCGCAATAACCATCGCGGCTGATCAGAATTATGATATCCGGATACTTGATAATGATATCAGCGGCGCTTCTTCATGGGGAAATACCCTGGTTAAAACGAATTCTTCATCAAAGAATATCACCATTGAAGGAAATACTATCGACAGAAGTTTCAGGTCCGTTTATGTGGTGGGTACTGATACTATTTCCATCCGGAATAATGTGATAAAGAATACGAATTCAGGCATCTACCTTGAAAACCAATGCAGTTATGCAGATATTTCCGCTAACCGGCTGATCAATGTCAGGAGCCATGCCAATTCACCGGACGGGACCAGCGGTATTTATATTCAGAATTCAAGCCGGATTGATGTGATCAATAATTTCGTGCAAACAGGAGGTGGTGGCCCGGTGCTGGCGATTAACCTCCAGAGCCTCGATACCTGCCGCGCCCTTTTTAACAGCGTTAACAGTACCAATACCGATCCGCAGGGGAAAAGCAAGGGGATTTATATCAAATACGGAAACAATATCCTCGGGAGGAACAACATTTGCAACATGAAATCCTCAGGTATCCCCATCCACCTGGAAAACGTCATTACAGACCTGAACCTCGACTATAATGATTATTACAGCCCGGAAGGAATTATAGGAAAAGTTGATAATGTTACTTACAACAGCCTTTTTACCTGGGGCCAGGAGATCCAGGGCGATGCGAATTCACTGGATGTCAATCCCTATTTCAAGGCTGATACCATACCCCTCCCCTACCAGAAAACCTTGAATGGCGCGGGAATCAGTATTGCCGGCGTGCAATTCGATATCGACGGCAAGCTGCGACATATCCAGGCCCCGGATATCGGCTGCCTCGAGTTCTTTATTGATTTTGGCGTCCTTGAACTGCTCAGCCCCACGCTCGATTGCTTCCACCCCAATGTCGACAGTGTCAGGGTCTATATCCGGCAATTCGGCGATGTGCCTTTTGATAACCTCAAAATCGCATATAAGATCGATGAAGTCGGCATCACACATATGGAGACCGTCGACGGGCCGATCAGCTTTGACTTCATTCATACCTTCCTGACTACGGAAACGATCTCCGCACCCGGTGATTATACTTTCCGGATCTGGCTGGAGGGGAATACCGATGATAATATAAACAACGATGTCCTGGTTGCGAAAAGATATTCCAAGCCACCACCCACGGTATCTATAGATTATGACAATGAATGTACCGGCTGGGAGGTCCAGTTCCTGGGAACGGCTTCCGTTGAAAACCCTTACTACATCGCGGGTTACGAATGGTTGTTCGGGGATGGGGATACATCGACGGTACAAAACCCTGTCCATACCTTCACAAACCAGGGGACCTACGAGGTGATCCTCAGGGCGTACAGCAGTGCCGGCTGTTATTCCGAAACCAGCGAAACGATGGTCATCGACACCAATTTCCAGGGCCTGAGCCTTACCATCGGCCTGCAGAACGAGACCTGCATCGGTGATGGATCGGGCAGCCTTGATATCGAAGGAAATGGTGGCACACCGCCATACAAGTATTATTTGAACGGGAACCTGATCACTGATCTTCATATCTCAAACCTGCAACCGGGAATTTATGAGATCACTATGGAAGATGCAGCGCTTTGCACAGCGAAAGATACCGTTGAATCAACCGTGCTGGTGAATATGGATCCGCAGATCATTGCTGATCCGAAAGAAGGCCTGGCCCCGCTCACTATCGACTTCCGCTTTACCGCCAACGGAGCCGAATCCTGGACCTGGCATTTCCCGGGTGAAGTGACAGATACCAGCAAAATTTCTTCCTTTACTTTTACCGAATACGGCTATTACACGATCATCCTCGAAACCAACTCCGGTCTGCCCTATAATTGCACCGATACGGCAAGTGTGGTGATTTTTGCAGATATTATTGTAAGCATTGATGCAAATAATGTATTCACCCCAAACGGTGATGGTTATAACGATTTTTTTGAGATCCGTTCAGAGGGCATAGAATCCCTGGAGGCCCATATCTTCAATCTCTGGGGCAATGAAGTTTATGTGATTGATGAACTTGACGGCACCTGGGACGGGATTACCGAAAGCGGGGACAAAGCTCCCGACGGTACCTATTTCTGGGCAATCCAGGCTAAAGGGATCAATCAGAAAGATTATTACAAGGAAGGAAGTGTACTGCTGCTGAGACACGGTGCTGAAGCCTTTCCGAATCCTGTGTCTGATAACGTCCGCATAAAAGTTCACGAGACGCTGCAAGCCCCGGTGACTGTTTCAGTATATTCCGTATTCGGCCAGCTTGCCCATTCAGAAATAATAAATGACACCCGGAATATCACCCTGGACCTTTCCCGGCTGGAAAGCGGGATCTATATCCTTCGGATCACTGATGGGAACAGGGAAAGCTTTGTCCGGATCATAAAAAATTAACCGTATTGAAATGATATCCGATAAAATCAAAATAGCGCTGATCCTGCTCTTCCTGCTGAACATCTTTTCTTCCGCCACAGGGCAGAATAAAGAGATCAGGATGGCAGATTCAGCCTTTATCACCCTTCAGTATAATACGGCTGCCGATTATTATGAAAAGGCGATAAAGAAATTCAAAGAAGCTTCCCCTGAAAAACAGTATGCCACTTTCAGGCTTGCCGAATGTTACAGGATCATGAACGAACCTGACCTGGCCATGCCCTATTATAAGGAGCTTAGTGAAAGTGGTTATGGTACTACAAACCCGGATGTTTTCCTGAAGTATGCAGCAGGATTAAAAACTGCCGGGGATTTTGCCGGCGCGAAATTATATTATGAAAAATACCTGAAAACCGATCCGGGGAACCAGGAAGCAAAGGTTGGCATTGAATCTTGCGACTGGCTACTCTCCAACCAGAAAAAGAGGCTGCAGGTCAATGTGGTGGCAATGGAAGATGTCAATTCGTCCTATGATGATTTCGGGCCGGCTTTTCTTGACCCGGCTTTCAGCCAGGTCGTATTCACATCCAACCGCTTTAATGAAAATTCGAAAAACTGGGACCAGTGGACCGGTTCGCCTTATTCCGATTTGTATAAAAGCTCGGTGACAAATAAAGGTTGGTCTGATCCTGCCCCGTTTGAGTTCCTTGGAAATATCAATTCGGAAGTACATGAAGGATCGCCCGGTGTAAGTAAAGATTTTAATGCTTTGTATTTTACCCGCTGCGACAGGGCTGCGGAAAAGATGGCCTTCTGCCAGATCTGGAGGACCCAAAAAATCGATAATAAATGGAAGGAGCCTGAGCTGGTTTTGTCCGATTCAGCCGCCAATATCGGCCAGCCCACGGTAAGCCTTGATGAGCTCACCCTTATTTTTTCCGCTGATATCGGCGGCAGCAAAGGGAATAATGACATCTGGGCAGCACGAAGGGTAAGCCGGGATTCGGCATTCGGAAAACCAGCCCCGCTGAGTCAGGTAATCAATACACCCGGTGATGAGGTATTCCCCTATTTATATGATGATACAACGCTGCTTTTTTCTTCCAGTGGCTTTGAAGGTTATGGAGGATGGGATATTTACCGGTCGGTTTTGAGAAACAATAAGTGGAGCGTCCCTGAGAATATGCTTACGCCTGTTAATTCCGGGTACGACGATTTCGGGATCATCATCCGGGTCCCTGATGAAGAAGGGTATTTTTCGTCAAACCGCCCGGGTGGCAAGGGGGGCGATGATATCTACCGGTTTTACAGAAAGATATTGCTATTCTCTGCTTCAGGCCATGTGAAAGATAAAATGACCCTGCTTTCGCTGCAGGGTGTCCAGGTCATGCTGATCGGTGAAAAAGATACGGTTACTGCCCTGACTGACAAGCACGGCTTTTATTCATTCGATACTTCTGCAGTCATGGAAGATCATGATTATCATCTCAGTTTTAAAAAAGAAGGCTATTTCGCGGCCCGTGACCAGTTTTCCACATTGCCTTACGAGGATAATCATGATTTCACTGTTGATATAACGCTGGAACCGATCCCCGAAAAGCCCATTGTCCTTCCGGATATCCTTTATGAGCTTGACAAATGGGACCTGGCACAGCAATACCAGGATTCGCTGATGATGCTTGTTCAGTTACTGGAGGAAAATGAAAGCCTGGTCATTGAGCTTCGTTCGCACACCGATTCAAGGGGTTCCGATGATTATAACGATATCCTTTCGCAGAAAAGGGCGCAGTCGGTGGTCGATTTCCTGGTGAGCCAGGGCATTGAGCCGGGCAGGCTGGTAGCCAAAGGCTATGGCGAAAGGATCGTCCGTATCCTTGACAAGGACCTCACACGGGAGAAATACCTGTTTAAAGCCGGCACAGAGCTGACCGACAATTACATCAACGCCCTTCCTTCGAAAGAGACCAGGGAGGCTGCCTACCAGCTTAACAGGAGAACGGAATTTGCGGTGCTGGCAAAGGATTACAATCCAGGCTCCGGGAGAACAGGGTCAGCAACGGTGATCCAGGTGGTATCGGATTCGACGGGAAATGCCATCAGCTATTCTTTAACGGAGGATAAAAAGATGAAGGTTTCCGGGTATATCAATGATTTCAGCACCGATATCATTGTGGATCCCGGGGTCCGGGAATCCGTAATTGCAGAAAGCATTGTCATGGATCTGCTGAAGAAAGGGGCTATCGACAGGAACGATTTCACGGGAAATTTCGAGGAGATCATGGTGGAAGACCGGATCAGGGAAAATTCGATCGTAACGCTCAAAAAGATACGGCTTGGTGAAGTTGTGATAACTGATTCGAAAGTAACGGTTAAAAGTGATGCCGGCAAGGCGCTTATTCTTGGAAAAGACCTGCTGGATAAGGCAGGAGAATTCCTGGTTGAAGAAGAGAACAGGGTAATCATTTTCAAATAGCAAGATGAAAAAACTACCATTCATAGTCATGTGCTGTTTGTTGTACCTGGGGTTATTTGCCCAGCAGGAGCCGCAATACAACCAGTACATGTTCAGCAAGACGGTCATTAATCCGGCAGCAACCGGCACCAGTGACGGGATTTATGCGGCAGCGGCCCTGCGGAACCAGTGGATTGGTTACAAAGACGGCGACAGCCTCAATGTCAGCCCCCGCACCTTCGGATTATCGCTCGATATGCCTCTTTATGCACTTAAAAGCGGCGTTGGCATTAATTTTCAGTATGGCGCACTCGGCGCAGAGAAGAACATTGATTTCAAGCTAAATTATGCATACCAGCTTTCCATCAAGAGGAAGCACAGGCTGAGCTTCGGGCTTTCCTTAAGCCTGCTCAGCAAATCCATCGATTATTCGCAACTTATCCCGGCGGAATTTGACCCCATGCTGGGCAATACCACGGAAAAAGGGACGATGACCGATATTGGTTTCGGCATTCATTACCAGGCATTCAATAAGTTTTATGCCGGCATTTCGGCCAGTAACCTGCTCGGCTCCTCAGCCGAAATCGGAGCACCGGAGTTTGAACTGCAACGGCATTACTACCTCTTCAGCGGTTACGACATCGAACTAAATAATGATATGGTGCTAACACCGGGTTTCCTTGTCAAAGCTACCTCTACTGCATTAACGGCTGATATCAATGCCATCCTGGCATACCGGGAATTATTCTGGGGAGGAATCCTCGTAAGGACCAGCGGGGCAGCCGGCCTGATGGGCGGGATCAATTATAACGGTTTCAGGATCGGTGTTTCTTATGACTACACCTTCAGTTCCGGCTTTGCAAAAGGCAACAGGAACAGCATCGAGGCGCTTGTAAGCTATTCCTATGCTATTCATCCCAAAGTTGTGAAGAGGAGCGGGTACAATACGAGGAACCTCTGATAGAAATTCCAAGCACCAAGCACCAAATTCCAAACAAATATCAAATCACAAAAAACAAATCCGAAACAAATTTTGGTATTTGGAATTTGAATTTTTGAACTTGTTTGGAATTTGGTGCTTGGGATTTGGTGCTTGCTCTGCTTTTGGTGCTTGGTATTTGGTGCTTGCTCTGCCCTATCTGCCGGACGACCATTTTCAAAACAGAAAGTACTTGACTTATTAATTAGAAATGGTTAATATTGGGGGTTTTTAGCCAAATTGACTTTAGCGGTTATTACCAACAGAATAATCACACATGTTATGAGAAGAATAGTAGTATTGATAAACCTGGTACTTATCATTCATATAGCTGCAATCGCTCAAGTTTGCTTACCAAATGGAAAAAGTTTCAATTCACAGGAAGAAATAGATAACTTTCAATCAGAATACCCCAATTGTACAGAAATTGAGGGATATGTAAAAATTGCCGGCGACAGTTTAACTGGCCTTGCCGGTTTAAGCGTACTGACAGCAATAGGAGGTGACCTTATTATAGGCACTTTCCAGGGGCCGAACCCTTTTCTGACTAATTTAGAAGGTCTTAATAACCTTACCTCAATAGGTGGATCGCTTACAATTGGTCTATCTTATGCAGATTGTAACGTAAACATGACCAGTTTACAAGGACTTGAAAGCCTTACGACTATAGGTGGTGATTTGACCATCATACGAAACAACGCTCTGGGTAGTTTATCCGGTTTTGACAATCTGACAAGCATTGGAGGTCTTCTCTATATCGAGAATAATGATGCATTAATTACATTAAATGGTTTGGGGAAACTGGAATACATTGGAGGTGATATAATAATTATTCAAAATGACAAACTGGTAAGTTTGGAAGGTATGGAGAGTTTAACATCAATCGAGCATTCAGTATATATAGGTAGAAAAGATGCTTATTCTCTCAATGATGGCAATCCTTCTTTGTTGAATCTTGAAGGTCTGAATAACTTACTCTCTATCGGAGGCAGAATATGGATTGAATTTAATGATTCCCTTCAGAGCTTATCAGGACTGGAAAGCCTTACTACAGTCGAAGGAGCTTTTATCGTAAGTTTTAATCACGCCCTTGCAGATCTTTCAGGTTTGAGAAATTTAACTACGATTGGTAACTATTTTCAAATTGCTGATGCAGATTTGCTTATGGATCTGTCAGGGCTTGAAAGTCTTACAAACCTGGGAAACAGTTTCGGTTTCCATGATAATGACAACCTCGTGAGTTTGACCGGGCTTGAAAATTTAACAAACCTGTCAGGGGGCATGTATATTCAGAATAATGATTCACTTAAAAATATTTCTGCACTAAGCAACTTAGCAGTCAATCCTGTCAATTTTATTTCAATTACAGAAAATCCTGCTCTGGAAAGCTTATCAGGATTGGAAAATATTTCATATGTGCTTGATTATGTTAAAATTACTTCCAATAGTAGTTTAACAAGCATGGAAGGAATGGGTAACATATCCTCAATTGGTGGAGATCTCACTATAGCAGGGAATCAGCTTTCAAGTTTAGCAGGATTAGAAAGTTTGACTGACATAGCAGGGGATTTTAATCTTTCGATAAATAATATACCTGATTTTCAAGGGCTAAATAGCTTAGAATCTGTTGAAGGATCCTTTAATATCGAATTAAATAATGCAAGCGATTTCGAAGGGCTTGAAAATCTGACATCCATAGGAAATACGTTTTGTATTAAGAATAATAATAAACTTTTAAATCTTGATGGTCTCGATAAAATAAACCATGTTGGAAAACTTGAAATTTATAGAAATAAGAGACTCAAAAACATAACAGGCCTGGGAAGTCTGAATTCAATCAATGAAGGATTAATTATTTTAGAACTTGACTCCTTAATTAGTTTAACAGGTTTACAAAATATAACCTCATTTGCAGGTTTTGTTGAAATTAGTGAAAACAAATCTCTAATTGATATCTATGGAATAGAAAACCTTGACACTACATCAATAAGTAATTTAACGATTACTTATAATCAATCATTATCTGCTTGTGCCGTACAAAGTGTATGTAATTATTTGGGCGGGCAGGATGTTAATGTTAGTATTTACAGTAATGATGATGGGTGTAATAATTCTAATGAAGTTATTGAAGCATGTACAGGATCCAATACATATTGTTTCCCCGAAGGTATTTCATTCAATTCACAACAAGAAATTGAAATGTTCCAGATTAATTATCCGACTTGTACGAATATTGAAGGAGACGTGACAATTAGGGGTGAAGATATTACGGATCTTTCCTATTTAAGCGCATTAAATACTATCGGTGGTGATTTAACCATTACTAATAATCCAATTCTATCTGATTTATCCGGATTGGAGAATATAACAACAATTGAAGGAAATTTGATTATTGGTGATAATACTCGGGGAGGAAATCCTTCTTTAATAAATTTGACGGGGCTTGATAATCTAAATTCAATTGCTGGAGAATTAATAATTGGTAATAACTCTGCATTAGTAAGTATAAATAATCTTACCAGTATTGATGCAGGCTCAATTTCTCATTTGGGCATATATAAAAATGCTTCACTAACAAACTGCGATATTGAGAATATTTGTAATTATTTGATTAATAACCTTGGTACTGTTGAAATCTATAATAATTCATCTGGATGCAATAACGTTTCAGAAGTAGTAGCTGAATGTACATATGGGATTCAATATTTAAATACATCACCCGAATACTTAATATATCCAAATCCTGCTAAAAAAGAGATTTCAATTATACATGAACATGGCCCGTCAATAATTGAAATTACTATTTTTAATGGATTTGGGGCTAAAGTGTTGTTTAAAAATAATATAGAAAATACAATTGATGTTTCTTCACTAAAACAAGGGGTTTATATAGTTGAACTGAAATTTAAAAATATGATATCAAGAAGTAAATTGGTTATCCAATAAAACTCCAATGCCCATTATTTTTAAATTGACAATTTTCAGTTAATCGGAAAAATAAATTAAATAGAATGAAAAAAATTGGAATCCTGTTTTCATTAATCATTAGTTTTCAGATCACAGGTGTTACACAAAGTTGTCTTCCTAATGGAATAATTTTTCATACTCAGGACGCAATTGACAACTTTCAAGTCGACTATCCAAACTGTACTGAAATTGAGGGAGATGTAACAATTTGGGGTCTCACTGGCGATATCACAAATTTAGATGGGCTAAATGTACTTACTGCTATTGGGGGAAGCCTCGAGTTTCGAAATAATACAAGATTAAAAAATATTGTCGGGTTTGAGAATTTAACAAGTATAGGGGGACTATATATCAACCAAAACGACAGTCTGCTCAATATAGATGCATTTGAAAATGTAACTCATGTTGGAGGTTCTATTAATATAAATACCAATTATTTAATGACAACTTTTAAAGGTTTGAATAGTTTAAATTCGGTAAATGAAAATTTAATAATACAATCGAATTTTGCCTTAACAAATTTTACAGCCTTTGGCAGCCTGATTAATGTTGATGGTTATATTAATATTTCTGCTAATTATGATTTAACATATATTATTGGTTTTGAAAACTTAACAAATGTTGGTGGGGACTTCTTTTTTGGCGACGGTGATTTAACTGATTTGAATAATTTTAATAGCCTGGGTACTACTGGTGGAAATTTTACTATTTCAAGTCTTGATTGCCTATTAGGTTTGTCTGGCCTTGAAAACCTAACGTCAATTGGAGGATATCTGTCGATTGATGGGAATTTTGCACTCACAGATATTTCTTCCCTATCAAATTTAAATTTTGTTGGACAGGGTATTAGTTTTTGGGAAAACCATAACCTAACTTATTTAGACGGACTTGAAAATATCACGACTGTTCATGGAAGATTACTTCTTGAAGGAAACCCTCTTATTAATTTTTCAGGACTTGATAATTTAACCTCTGTTGAGGGATATTTCGAAATTAGTTGGGATTCATTTAATGATTTTTCCGGTCTGGAGAGTTTAACATCCATTGGAGACGACTTCAGGGTGTACGCTTGCGTTAATAATTCGAATTTTGAAGGCCTTAATAATTTGACCTCCATTGGAGGGGATTTTTTGCTCAATAATAATGGATCATTGCTCAACTTTCATGGGTTGGAAAAACTTGAATCGGTTGGAGGAACTCTTAAAATTGACGAAAATGATAATCTTTGGGACCTTGATGGTTTGAATAATCTTTCAAATATTGGGGGAGATCTAATCATAACTGATAATCGGGAACTTTATAGCTTATCAGGTTTACAAGGTATAACTTCTTTGCAATATGATATCTCAATCCTTGATAATCCCGACCTGAAACATTTTACAGGTATGAATAACTTAATCTCTATAATGGGTTCCCTTACCATTTCCGAAATACCTGACATAGAAGATCTACAAGGTTTTAATAGTCTGGTGTCGATAGGTAATACTTTAACTATTTCGAAAAACGAAAACCTGCTTAGTTTATCTGGTTTAAATCAATTAACAGCCATTGATGGAAATTTACTTATTACCGAAAATCCTCGTCTTTCAAGTCTATCGGGCATCGAAAATATAGGCTCCACAGGAGTAATAAATATTTCTTATAACCCATCTTTAATAAATATCGGGAACCTTGAAAACCTTACTTCAGCTACAAGTTTACTTATTATCCAAAACACAAATTTAGAAAATATACAGGGCTTTAAAAATATAGATTCAGATTCGTTGGAATATTTGACTATCCGCGATAACTACAAGTTATCTGAGTGTGATATTAATAGTGTTTGCAGATTTATTGCAGCTGATAAGTATGCTATAATTGAATATAACAAAGAAGGTTGTGATGATATTGATGAGGTAGAAACTGCTTGTGAAGCTTGCTTTCATGATGGAGCGGTTTTTTCAACTCAGGAATCGATAGATAATTTTAATTCAGAGTATCCTTCCTGCATAATGATATATGGAGATCTTACCATTAACGGCACCAATATAACCAATCTTGAGGGTTTAAGCCAAATCACAAAAATAAAAGGTGAACTTCGAATACACAATAACGGGCTGTTAAGCAGTTTATCAGGGTTAGATAACATAGTATCAGAATCCATAACAAATTTGTACATTAGATATAACCCGATACTTACAGAATGCGAAATCCAAAGTGTATGCGATTTTTTGAACTCTGCCAGCGGAAGTGAAATTGATATATTTTCAAATGCTCCGGGTTGTGACAGAATTGAAGAAGTAGAAGATGCTTGCAGTCCAGGATTTAGCTGTCTTCCCCAAGGTATCACCTTTAATTCAGCTGAAGAGATTGAGTATTATTTAAATAATTATCCGGACTGCAATGAAATAGAAGGTGATGTAGTAATTAGCAATCCAGATATAACAGATCTCTCATTTTTAAACTCGATATCATCCTTTGGAAGTGATTTAAGAATAATAAATAATGAAAACCTGACCAGTTTATATGGATTGGATAATGTAACTTCCATAGGAGGAGATTTGGTTATCGGTGATAATACAAAAGGTGGTAATCCATTATTAAACAGTTTAATATCACTTAATAATCTAACCTCAATCGAAGGAGATCTTATTATCGCTGGGAATAATAGTTTAATAACTTTGAATGGCTTGGACCATATAACCCCTGGTTCAATTGTTGAATTAAATATTATGAATAATTCATTTCTATCCAAATGCGAAGTTGAAAGCATTTGTGGCTATTTGTCAGGCCCAAATGGAATTGTTAGCATTGAGAATAATGCAGAGGGATGTAACACCAAATCAGATATAATAGTGGCATGTACTGAAGGGATTTCAAATATAAACACCAAATCTTTGCTTACAATATTCCCTAATCCTGCGAGAAAGGAGATTTCCATTTTAAACCAGAATGATCGAATTATCGAAGAAATAAATATTTACAATCAATTAGGACAAATAGTATTACAAGAAACGGGAAAAACTAAAAACATTATTGTTTCAAATCTTCAACAAGGAATTTATATAATAGAAATATTATCTCAGGATATAATTGTCAGGCAAAAGTTGATAATTGAAGAATAAAGCAACAAACCGATATTCGAGTAGACTTCCACTCCAGAAGAAACTGAAAGGGTGCGCCTCTCACACCATCCTATTTTAAATTAATTTTTGATTCAGGTTTTTACGAATTTGCCGGTTTGGCATATTCGATCTCCCTTTAACCTGATCAAATAAATTCCAGTAGTCAGATCACTTATTTCAATAATTGTAATGGGTCCGAAGATTTTCCTGGATTCCACCATCTGCCCCTGGTTATTGTAAATTTCAAGAGAGGAATTCCGGAAGTCGTAATCATAAGGCAAAACAATTGAAATCTCATTTCCTGCCGGATTCGGATAAACATCGACTGCCGACCGCTGACCACCGACCGCTGACTCATCTGTCTGAAGCGTTTCGCAGGCCTCTAATATTTCAACTACGTTATTGCAACCGGTTTTATTATCATGAATCACATTTTCGCCACCGGGATCTGAAAAGTAAAGGCAAAAGCAGGGTGTGGCACAATCTGAAAGCAAATAATTGTCATGAATTTCAAGGCGGTTAATGTAATCAACAGTGAAATTATCCAGTCCTGCCAGGCTCGTCAGCGAGTCATTATAATCAATATAAATCCAGGCCAGTGTGTTGGTCATATTCGATAAAGCCTCGATCGATAAAAGACGCGGATTATGAGAAAGAGAGAAATGGCGGGTGATACTAATCAAACTATCCAGTCCGTTTAGACTGGTGAGATTGTCATTATCGGAAATACTCACCCCTTCATACCCCGTGATGACAGATAGATTATTAAGCCCATAAAAATCAACCAGGACCTTATTATAACTAGCCGAAAACATTCCGGAGATTCTATGCAAACTATTAAGACCTGAGAAATTTACCAGAGAAAAATTCCGCTCAACCTGGAAATCGCCATAAATCGTATCCAGGTTTTCCAAACCGCTGAAGTCCACCAGGATGCTATTCCAATGAACCTTGAACATAGAACCGATCGCATTCAGGTTGCCGAGACCATTAAAATTTACCAGTGAATTGTTCCGGTCGATGATCAGTGAATTGCCGATGGAGGTAATGTTATTCAGCCCCTGGAGGCTAGCCAGGGAAGAATTGTTATAGAATTTAACACTTCCATTGATATCCGGCACATTTTCCAGTGCTGAAATATCGGTAAGAACCGGGTTATTCTGTATAATCAAGTCGGTCCCGATAGTAGCCGACAGGTTCTCCACACCATCAAGGCTTACAAGCGAATCATTCTCCCCGATATAAAAAGTTCCTCCGATTGAGGTCAGCCCATACAGACCGGACAAATCGACCAGTTTGTCATTATCAATAATATACAGGACACCTCCAATGCTGGTGATATTGTCGAGTCCAGACAGACTGACCAATGAATCATTGCCGCTAAACTGAAGGTTTGAATTTATAGAAGTCAGGACCGATAGCCCGGCCAGGTTTTTAATATTCCCACTACCGGTAACCGTCACCGATCCGGTAATCTCCGTGCAACCCGGATAATTAACCTGGAAGCTGTCTATTTGCTCCTGATTTGTAAAAACGATACCCTGAGGCAGGCAGGACTGGGAAATACTAATTGAAGGAAGAAGTAACAAGAAAAAAACAGCTATTAATGTTCTCATTATCTTTTTATTGACAGAGACACTAAAGATAAGAATTTCCAAGCACCAAGCACCAAATTCCAAAGAAATTCCAAGCACCAAAGGCAGAGCAAGCACCAAATTCCAAGCACCAAATTCCAAACAAATATCAAATCACAAAAAACAAATCCGAAACAAATTTTGGTATTTGGAATTTGAATTTTTGAACTTGTTTGGAATTTGGTGCTTGGTGCTTGGGATTTCTTGGGTAGGTGGTGCTTGGATATATTTTAACCGCCGAGTCGCGGAGGCGCAGGAAACCCCTCCGTCTCTGCGTCTCCGCGGTATTTTTTGGGAGTTATTTAGGAAGACGAAAATTTAACTTTACATTCATTGCATTTGCAGGATTAAAAATTGTATCTTTGCAACCCGGTTAAGAAAAAATTCTTTTAAACGGTCATATTGCGGGGTGGATCCGCCAGTTGGCGGATCGTCGGGATCATAACCCGAAAACTCTGAAAACATATTGCGGGGTGGAGCAGTGGTAGCTCGTCGGGCTCATAACCCGAAGGTCATAGGTTCGAATCCTGTCCCCGCTACCTAAAATTTCGGAAAGCCATGCTACGCGTGGCTTTTCTCTTTGTTGGAAACTAAAGGTGCGCCTGACTTGCGCCAGCAAGTAATTAACCTAAATTCGCACCTCAATGTTTAATCAAAGATTAATGACAGAAATTTTAGGCTATAAACCTGCAAAACTCTACAAGGCCGGAACCAGATTGTATATCGGCTTTTACATAGTCGATCCTTCAACGGGAAAGCTTATCAGAAGAAGATCCTACATCAATCATATTGAAGATCCCGTCGTTCGAAACAGGTATGTAAGTGATGCGATTAAAAAGATCAATGAAAAATTGAGAGAGGGATGGAATCCGCTCATTACTGATCAAAGCGGAAAAATATTTACCCGGTTTGTTGAGGTTCTGGATGAAATCTTTGAATACAAAAAAGCCATTCTTCGTAGAAGGTCCGTGCACACCTATTCAAGCAGAGTCAAAACTATCAAGGAATGGCTTGATAAAATTGGAAAAGGGAAGATATTAGTCTATGAATTTAATGAACAAATGGCTGGTGATCTGATGGATTACTTAATAAAGGAGAAGAAAATCCATGGAATAAATTACAATAATTACATCATAGACTTTAGGGCGCTCTTTAATGG
>CAYJNJ010000016.1:0-51683 GCA_964371595.1 uncultured Bacteroidales bacterium
TGGTGAAGTGGTGGAGTGGTGGAGTGATGGAGTGGTGGAGTGGTGAAGTGGAACTCTGGAACAATGGAACAATTTAACAGTTTAACAATAGAACAATAGAACAATAGAACAATAGATCCGATGAAACTACCGAAAACAAAAAATATAGCCCTGGTGGCACATGACAAGATGAAAGCCGACTTGGTGGAATGGGTCAGGTGGAACAAGGAGATCCTGTCGCAGCACAAGCTGATCTGTACCGGCACTACGGGCAGGTTGATCCAGGACCTTATGTCGAAAGAAAAAGACAGCCTGCCGGGCCAGGATTTCGAAGTGATCCGGCTGAAGTCGGGCCCGCTGGGCGGCGACCAGCAACTTGGTGCCATGATAGCCGAAGGCAAAGTACATATGCTGATCTTCTTCTGGGACCCGATGCAGCAACAGCCGCATGATGTGGATGTCAAAGCCCTGCTAAGAATAGCAGTTCTTTATAACATCCTGACAGCCTGTAACCGGAGTACGGCCGATTTTCTGATCTCTTCGCCATTGTTTATTGAAGAGGACTACGATACCAAATCGAAAGACTATGGGGACTATCTGCAGCGGGTAATACCGTAAAACCTCACCACTCCACCACTCCACCACTTCACCACTAACAACAAACACTATGAACTTTTTATGCAGTGATCTCGAAGGCGTTTTTATCCCTGAAGTCTGGATTAATGTTGCTGAAAAAACCGGCATCCCCGAGCTGCGAAGGACCACGCGCGATGAGCCCGATTATGGAAAGCTAATGCGGTTCAGGATGGCATTGCTCAGGGAGAAAGGACTGAAGCTGAACGATATCCGTGATGTGATCGCAACGATCAAACCGCTGGATGGGGCCAATGAAATGCTCGACTGGATAAAGCAAAGAATGCCAATGGTGATAGTTTCCGATACCTTTACCCAGTTTGCCGACCCTCTGATCGCCCAGCTTAACCGAACGACCATTTTCTGCAACGAACTGATCATCGACAGCGAAGGCTATATTGCCGATTTCGCGCTTCGCCAGCCGGATCAGAAGCGCAAAGTGGTGGAAGCGCTCCAAAGTCTTAAGTACAACGTCATCGCCATGGGGGATTCTTATAATGATACTTCCATGCTGAAACAGGCCGATCATGGCATTTTATTCCGCCCGCCTGAGAATGTGATCAGGGAATTCCCGCAGTTTCCCGTTGCAAAGGATTATGAAAGGCTGAAGGAGATTATAGAAAGTCATTAGTCTTTAGTCTTTAGTCTTTAAAAATTTATAAAGAAATGGAAATCAGATTTGATAATAAAATTGTCCTGGTGACAGGTTCCTCACGGGGGATTGGGGCGGCTACTGCTATTAAGTTTGCAGAGCTGGGAGCTACTGTCATCATTCATTATTCAAAAGATAAAGTTAAAGCCAGGGAGACTTTTGATAAGCTTCACGGGTCATGCCACATGATGCTGCAGGCGGACCTGTCAGACCCGGAAGACGTCAGGCGTATCTTTGAAAAAGTGATCAGGCAGAAAGAGAAGATTGACATCCTTGTGAATAATGCCGGAATTTATGAAGAAACGAACTGGTGGGAGCTTGATTATGAGGCCTGGCAGGAGCATTGGAGAAAAACCATTGAAACCAACCTCACAGGCATGGCGAATTTATCTTTCCTGGTGGCAAAGCACATGATTGCCAGGGGAAAAGGTAAAATCATCAATGTCTCATCGCGCGGGGCATTCCGGGGGGAACCACACGCCCTACCTTATGGTGCCGGCAAAGCAGCGATGAACTCCTTCGGCCAGTCGATGGCCTGGGCGCTTGCCGATAAAAATGTGCAGGTTTATACCCTTGCCCCGGGCTGGGTTGATACGGATATGACCCATGAAATCCTTCTGAGTGAAAGGGGAAAAGCTGTCGCTGCACAGAGCCCGATGAACCGCGTAGCGCGGCCGGAAGAACTTGCCCATGCTATCATCCTTCTGGCAACGCCGGGGAATGAATACATGACGGGAAGCATTATTGATGTGAACGGTGCCAGCTACCTGAGGACTTAGTCTTCTGTCTAATAGAAAACTACATCAATACCTGGTGAGATATCTTTAAACGCAGCCACCTTTTTTGCAGACAGGTTTGTGTTATAACAAACGAGGTGCTTTAACTGAACAAGTCCTGTCAGTGGTTTTAGATTATTGATCCCGGTATTATAACATTCCAGTTTTTTAAGCTTAATCAGTCCTGTAAGCGAGTCAAGCTTTTTGATCTGTGTGCCGGAGCAGTTCAGGTATTCGAGGGAAGTAAGCGGTTCCAGTGCATCAAGCTTGCTAACCGGGGTGTTACTGATGTCAAGGCTTGTCAATCCGGGAAGACTGCTGATCGGTGTCAGGTCTTCAACATTATTTCCGGAAAGATTGAGTTTTGAAAGCTTGCTAAGATTGCGGAGCGGGCTGATATCCTGCAGGTTACAATTGGCAAGGCTTAGTTGTCCAAGCCTGTGAAGGGTTGTAAGGGGATCCAGTGCAATAATTTCGCGTTTGCCAGAAAGATCCAGGGAATCTAAACCGGCAAGAATATGTAATTGCTCCCTGGTAGGGGATTCATCGAGCACGGTATGTGTCCTGAAAGCGCTTTTCCAGGGGGCCGGCAGTGCCAGCCACCAATTATTCAGCAGACTGGTCTGGTAAATAATAAGGCAATCGGGGTGGGTGTCAATAAACCGGTCAATATCCAGTGTACCGATCCTGGTGTTATCACAATAGATCACGCTGATTTCACGGCAGGTCGATAAAGGCTGCAAATCGTCTATTCCGGTATGGTCAATGTTCAATATTTGAAGATGGTCATGATTTTCAAGGCCATTCAGCGAATCGATCCGGGTGCCGGAGAAATCCAGGTTTTCGAGATTTTCCAGCGAACCCAGGGGCGTAAGGCTGCTGATCCTTGTTTCCCCAAAGGATAATAATGTAAGCTCCGATAATTCCGAGATCGGTGCGATATCGCTGATGAGGGTCTGGCCTGCCCTGATTTCCTTAAGATTGGTGAGCTTTGCCAGTGGCTCGAGGCTCGTAATGTTTCCGTTTCCTGTAATATCGATCATGCTTACCAGCGACAATTTATGCAATTGTTCTGTGCTTGGCGTTGCATCCAGGGTTGCGTATGTTTTAAAAATAGTTTGCCAGTCAAGATCAAGTCCGGCCCACCAGGAGGAGAGTTCTTCGCTTTCATAAATGACAAGCACTGAAGGATGTGCTGCCATGAAAGTATTGGCAATACTCCGGGTAATCAGTGTTTTGTTGCAATAAACCTTTTCCAGGACAGGCAAATTACCCAGGGGTTCAAGGTTGGAAATCCCGCTCAGGTCTGCATCAATGATCTGCAGGTTTTCCAGCCGGCTTAGCGCATTCAGATCACTGATCTTAGTGTTTTCAAAATTGATCCTTTTCACTGTTGCCAGGTATTGGATAGGTGCCAGGTCCTGCACCATGGTTCCGGCAATACCCAGGGTTTCAAGATTGATCAGGTCTCCAAGCGGTGTAAGGTCGCTGACAGGGGAGTAGTTCATCTGCAGGTCCTTGAGATTGCCCAGGAATTTTATATCCCTGATGCTGTCGACCGGTGTTGAATTAAAGTGCAGCACTTCCAGTGCGGAAAATCCTTTTAACGGTGCTAGTGAAACTACAGAAGTGCTGTCAATATTCAGTTCCCTGATTCTGGTATTATACTGGATCGGGCTGAGGTCGCTGATAAATGTCCCGCTGATATTAAGTGTCTCGAGCTTGTTTAGGTTTCTGGCCGGGAACAGGTCGGAGATCAAAGTACCGGAAATATTGAGCGATTTAAGATCGCTCATCTGGTCGACAGGATAAAGGTCGTAAACATAGAGATTCCCGCTTACATCAAGGCTTTCCGTCTTTGTAATTTCTTTAAGCATCCTTATGCCCGCATTTTTTCCTGCCGGGATGGTATCATAAATTTCTTGCATGATAGTGTCGGTTTCCATGACCAGCAGGCTGTCCCCGCCGATATCCAGGAAAGCATCATGTTCAATAAATTCAGGGACTTCATGGATGAAAAGCAGGGTAGTATCATTAAGAAAATCGACCTGGCTGAGTTTTATATCCTGGAATACGATTTTATCTCCGGCAAGGATATTTTTCCATCCTGAAGGCATCCCGTTCCACCATGTCATCAATTCCTGAGCTTCATTCAGCCTTGTGGTGTAAATACTTGCAATTTTAAGCACCTGCTCTTCTTCATCGACATTTATTTCGATATAGCGGGTCTTATTGTTATTGATAACACTATCCTGGAGTGTGACTGCCTGGAGATTGCGGTTGGCTGTAACCTTGAAATAGGTCATGCCCTGGTCATTTTTCAGGGATTGTATATCCTGGACGGAAAAATTGAAAGCTGCTTCCCTGAAGAAAAAATCAACATCCTTCAGGTAAGCCTGGATATCTTTGTAGGTAAGGATCTCCCGGTTTTCATCGAGATCGTCTTCCACCTGGACTTTTTCATTAAGGAAGGCTTTCTGGTAGCTCTCATTGATGATGATTTCTTTGTCTTTGGTCGATGTCTCAGAACTGCCAAGGGTATTCAGCGAAAATTCAAGGAACCCGACCAGCCTCCTGATCTGCTCCCGGTAATTTTCAACACTTTGCTTCGACGTATCGGCTGTTTCCGCAGTTTGGCCAAATCCGCGAAAGGGTTGAAAGGCGGAAAGGACAATACAAAAGACGATAATGAATTTCAGGGTAGATTTATTCATGGTAAATATATTTCATCATGACTTCTTTCTCTGCTATACTGACTTTAACCAGGGCCGAAATCAACCACCCGGTATTATAGCCTTTCCTGTTAAAATCGGATAATTCAAAATACCAGCCATCTACCTGGAAAAAGTGGAATTTGACTTTATTGATCGTTTTAAAAGTCAGGTTCCCTTTCTTAAATTCATAAATAAAGAGGGTAAGATAATCAGGATGGTATTTCCAGGCAAGGTAATGTTCAAGGCTCGACTTGTTCTCGAATGTCCTGGTCAGGTTCATGAAATCGAGCTCATGGCTCATGGGGTGCAGGAATTTCTGGCCAGCAACCCGGAGGCTGTCCTGGTTGGCAAATAACCTGGCAAAAGGTTCAAAGTAAACTTCATTAATCACCCATTTGGAACCGATCGTATCATTTTCAAGGCGCAGGAAAAGCGTCAGAAAGCGTTCAGTTCCCTGGTAAATGAAAGTGGTGGTGACTTCAGCGAACCATTCACCGCCATGAAAATCCAGGTAGACAGGCTTGTTTTTATCAAGCATATCTACCTGGAATTCAGCTTTCAACCCTTCATCAAGAAATGAATTTTCATTATTGAACAGGTTAGCAAAATACGTTTTTCGCAGTTCCGGGTCCCTGTACCCTTTATCTTCGGGATACAGCCTTTCACCTTTCACATTTTCCTCCCCGTTAAACCTCCTGAAAAACTGGTTCACCTGCTTGGTCGATGTATAAAGGTCGGTCTCATCATCGACAAACTGCCCTAATGACTGCGACATCAAAAGGGCAGGGGATAAAGCAATAACTATGTATGATAAGATGAAATAAATTCTCATTACCTCGACGTCTCAGCCACCCTGATATCACCCAGCAGTACGTCCCAAAAATCGATCAAACGGCCGCTGATCTGGGTTTGTTTCTTTTCAACATAAACTGTAATGTCCTTCTTGGTCGTGTCTTTATAAACCATCCCTTCTTCGGTCGTCCCTTCAAAGCGCTGGTAAATTGTGATGACACCGACATACCTGCCGTCGGGCTGCAGTTCCAGGTCGCTGATGTATTCAATGTTGTACCAGGTGATGTTGATCTTGTCATAATTCAAGGCCATCAGTCGTTCCAGGTATTTGCGGACCGGGTAATATTTGATCTCTTCGGAATAGATTGAGGATACACCCATTTGCGCATCATCGTTGAATAGTTCAAGGGTGCGTTCAATAACACGGTTTGCTTCGGAGAAAGGGGTTTCCTTGCTTCCGATGATGCTGATATATTTGCTCAGGTCCCTAACTTTTTCAAGGGCAAGGCTATCGATTGCGGCTTTTCTTTGCTTGCTGAGATTATCCTGGGCATTGATAGCTGGGGATATAGCAAGAATGATGATAGATATTAATAAGAGCTTGATTTTCATATCTTAATAGGATTTAATTAATTCCAGTTCTGAGATTTTTCCTGCACCGTCGTATGAAATCTTTTCTACCTTATTGATATTATTCTTGGTATCTTTCAGGTAGTTAAGATAATTTTTAATCGTTGTAGGACGGTCATAATCAACCTGGTCGCCTGTTTTGCTGATGATTATCAAAACAGGGGTTTCCGGTGATACAAATAGCTTCAGTGCATCTGCGATGAGCATATTAGCCTGCGAAACGCTTGATGCAGAGGCGATAGAGGAGAAGTAACCGGCAAGGGTGGCAGTGTTTAGCTGGTCCTTTGCCGCACCTTTGTCTGGCACCACGACTTCGGCAGATTTAGCTTTAAGCGCCGCGCGTTCCTTTGCAAGCTTTTCTTCAGCCTGGCGAAGCAGTTCGTCGATCTCCGGATCATTCAGGTTCATGGCCCTGATCGCTTTAACAGCCGCTTCCTTTTCTTCAAGCGACATAGTGGTATTATCATTCAGGATATCAAGAAGAGTGGTTTTGGCGGTATTGACTTTAGCAGCATATTCAGCAGCTTCTTTTTCTTTTGCCAGCTTTTTCTTGCTTTTACAAGCGCCCATTCCGCTGGCCAGCGAAATGACCATCATGATCATAACAGATCTGAAAAGGATTTTCTTCAACATAATTTTACAATTATTAGTTTAATAATATACCAGTAAGAAACGTACAAAAGTATTGAAAATTATGGGGAGAAGCAAATAAAAGTCTTCAGTCGTCAGTCGTCAGTCGTCAGTCGTCAGTAATTTTGAAATAATATAGAAAACGACTTAAGATCCGGTATTGCGCAATCGCGTGTTATCGTAAAATCTGGAATCTGGAATTTGGAATTTGGAATCTGGAATTTGGAATCTGGAATTTGGAATCTGGAATTTGGAATTTGGAATCTGAAACTAATAAATCTCTAAATTTGCCGCCTTAAAAACTGCTATTATGGCCGACCAGAAATTCAATCCATCAGCTAACATCTTCGATCTGAAGCAATTCGGTGAATATGGAGATGTGAATCCTTCTATAACAGATTCTTCTACTTACACATTTCTTGCTGCCCAGACTATGGTCGATACTTTCCATGGCGAATCGGAAGGCTGTTTTCTTTATTCAAGGCATTGGAACCCCAGTAATAAATATTTGTCGGATGCGATGGCTGCTATGGAAGGTACACCTGCCGCCTGGGTTACTGCATCAGGTATGGCAGCGATCACCACCGTTTTGCTACAGCTTTGCAATGCCGGTGACCATATCATTACCAGCGTAACTACCTATGGGGGCACTTTTGCTTTCCTGAAAAATTATCTCCCTAAATTTAATATAGAGGTAACTTTTGTAAACATCGCCGATCATGAAAGCGTTGAAAAGGCC
Organism: uncultured Bacteroidales bacterium; assembly: GCA_964371595.1. Lineage (GTDB taxonomy): Bacteria > Bacteroidota > Bacteroidia > Bacteroidales > JAGOPY01 > JAGOPY01. The sequence goes on from CAYJNJ010000016.1 coordinate 7,546, forward strand.
ATCCGCCCGAATACCCGGTTGATTTATACTGAAACGCTTACAAATCCGCTGCTCCAGGTTTCCGATATCCCGCGCCTTGCTGAAATTACAAAGAGACATAATATCAGGCTGATCGTTGATAACACCTTTGTGCCACTGATCATTGCCCCATCTCAACTTGGGGCGGATATCACAGTCTACAGCATGACCAAATTCGTTAATGGTAAAAATGATTGCGTTGCAGGGGCTATTTGTTCCGATGCCGCTTTTATCGATGCCATCAGCAATGTTAATGACGGAACTGCCATGCTGCTTGGACCTGTCCTGGATCCACTGCGTTCATCAAGTATCCTTAAAAACCTCCATACGCTTCACATCCGTATGAAGAAACACAGCGAAAACGCCATGTTCCTTGCCACTCAGCTTGAGAAAATCGGGATAAAGATCAGTTATCCCGGGCTTGCATCTCACAGGGACCATGAACTGATGAAAGGCCTGATGCATCCTGATTTTGGTTTTGGCGGCATGATGGCGATCGATATGGGTACCGCAGATAATGCTTATGCCTTCATGGAGCGGATGCAAAATGCAGGAGTTGGTTATCTTGCAGTAAGCCTGGGCTATTTCAAGACCCTTTTCAGCAACCCCGGCAAAAGCACCTCATCAGAAGTGCCTGAGCATATCCAGCGTGAAATGGGACTTTCGGAGGGACTCGTAAGGTTCTCCGTCGGCCTCGACCACGACATCGAACGGATCTTCGAACGGATTAAAAATTGTATTTAACCCTCTCTGACCTGACAGCGTCCGCCGCCAGGCGAACCTGTCAGCGTCAAAAAAGCAGTTAGACCTTTCTAAGTTTCCATTTCCCGCGCCGGAAGAAAAACAGTGCGCTGGAAGTCATTGCAATTTCAGCAACCAGGATTGAAATAAATACCCCGTTTTCCCCAAGGTTTGAGTGAACGGCCAGGAAATAGGCCAGTGGGATTTCAAGCATCCAGTAACAAAAGAAGTTGATCCATATCGGCGTGGTCGTATCTCCTGCGCCATTCAGCGAATTCACCATCACCATTCCCAGTCCGTATGCTATAAAACCGTAACTCAGTATCCTCAGGCAGGAAGAGCCATAGGCGATAACATCGGGATCGCTGATGAAAATCCTGATAAAAGTGCCAGGGGTAATTGCCAGGACCAGGCCAATGATACCCAGGAAGACGATATTAACATACCCAGTAATCCAGACGGAGCGTTCTGCCCGATCTGGTTTTCCTGCCCCAAGGTTTTGTCCCACAAGCGTTGCCGTTGCATTGCTTATCCCCCAGGAAGGCAGTAAAAGGAAAAACATTATGCGTATAGCAATGGTATATCCTGCCACCACATGGCTGCCGAACAATGATATGATCCTGACCAGGAAAATCCAGCTTGAAGTCGCGATAAGATATTGCCCGGCTGAACCGGCTGAAAGGCGTAGCAGCTGACCGATGATTTTCCAGTCGGGTATTAAATCACTAAGGTTTAATTTAATACGGTGCTTGCTATGGAACATCAGGTAGAACTGGTAAATGACGCCGATTCCCCTCCCTGTAGCGGTGGCTATGGCGGCACCTTTGATACCCAATGCCGGGATTGGGCCAAGCCCAAAAATAAGTATAGGATCAAGGATGAGGTTTAAAATATTGGCAAACCACAGCACCCGCATTGAAATGGCTGCATCCCCTGAACTCCTGAAGATCGCGTTATTGATAAATAACAGCATGACTACCATGTTCGACCCCATAATAATCATGGTATAGCTCCCGTAATTACTTGTTGATTCCTCGCTGATTCCCATCAGGATCAGAATTTTACGGTAGAAAATAATGGAAGGTATGGCTAATAATAAGGAGATAAACGAGCCGGTAATTATGGCCTGTCCGGCTGCCCTGGCTGCCTGTCGTGGCTCCTTTTCCCCAATCCGCCGTGAAATTATAGCTGTTGCAGCCGTTCCAATCCCGATACCCATTGAGTAGATAATGGTCATCAATGATTCAGTGATGCCGACGACAGCAACCGTTTCAGCACCCAATTTCGATACAAAAAAGATATCGACAATAGCAAAAACCGATTCCATGGCCATTTCCAGCACCATCGGCACTGACAGCAGGAAGATAGCCCTTGAAAGCTTTTCGCTTGTAAAATCCTTTTCTGTTCCGGCAATGGCCTCACGCAGATCGGTCCATAAAGTTCTGATCTTATTTCTTATTACTGGATTCAGAGTTTTATAGTTTTAATGCCGCAAAGATAAATGATTGTCCGGTGCATGTATCATTGAATCGCCGGAACGATGGAATCATCTTATGAAAATGACTATTTTTGCAACAGATTCAATTGTTCCAGTGTTCCAGTGTTCCAGTGTTCAGCATTCAACATTCAACATTCAAAATTCAACATTAATATTAATAAAATGGTTTTCGATATTGATATGATTCGCCGGGTTTATGCCGGTTTGGCAGAGAAAGTGGAAAAAGCACGCAAAATGACCGGTCGCCCGCTGACCCTTACAGAAAAAATCCTTTATTCCCATCTGTCTTTAGAAAATGAAGCTGCGCCTTACGAAAGAGGTAAGTCGTACGTCAATTTCAATCCTGACAGGGTGGCAATGCAGGATGCGACCGCCCAGATGGCTTTACTGCAGTTTATGCAGGCAGGCAAGAAAAAAGTGGCTGTGCCCAGTACAGTCCATTGCGACCACCTGATCCAGGCAAAAGCAGGGGCAAGGGAAGATCTGAAATCTGCCCTGGACATTAATAAGGAAGTTTTCGATTTTCTTTAGTCTGTAAGTAATAAATACGGTATAGGCTTCTGGAAACCGGGTGCAGGGATCATCCACCAGGTTGTCCTTGAAAATTATGCATTTCCCGGCGGAATGATGATCGGTACCGACTCACATACGGTGAACGCCGGGGGATTGGGAATGGTTGCCATCGGGGTTGGTGGAGCTGATGCGGTCGACGTCATGGCCGGCATGCCCTGGGAATTGAAATTCCCGAAACTGATCGGGGTTAAGCTCACCGGTAAGCTGAGCGGCTGGACCTCCCCTAAAGACGTCATTCTGAAAGTGGCCGGAATCCTTACCGTCAAAGGTGGCACCGGCTGTATCGTTGAATATTTCGGACCTGGTGCGCTGGAAATATCCTGCACCGGAAAAGGTACGATCTGCAATATGGGCGCCGAAATCGGGGCCACTACTTCCGTATTTGGATATGATGCGAAAATGGAAGCTTACCTGCGCGGAACCGGCAGGGCAGAAGTCGCTGATGCAGCAAACCTCGTTGCGCAACACCTTACTGCCGATCCGGAAATCCTCGAAAATCCTGAAAAATATTTTGACCAGCTCATCGAGATCAATCTTTCTGAACTGGAACCCCATATCAACGGGCCGTTCACCCCTGACCTGGCAACACCTGTTTCGAAATTTGCGGAAGCTGTTGAAAGGCACGGCTGGCCTGAAAAACTAGAGGTAGGTCTCATTGGTTCCTGCACCAACTCTTCTTTTGAGGATATGACCCGTGCCGCTTCAGTGGCAAAGCAGGCGCTCGATAAAAATCTGAAAGCACAGGCTGAATTTACAATTACCCCCGGCTCCGAACAGGTGAGATATACTGCGGAAAGGGATGGTATCCTGGATATTTTTGAAAAGATGGGAGGGGTTGTGCTGGCTAATGCTTGCGGGCCCTGTATCGGCCAATGGGCAAGGCATAACGCCCATAAGCAGGAAAAAAATTCCATCATGACCTCCTTTAACCGGAACTTTGCTAAAAGGAACGACGGTAACCCCAATACCTTCGGCTTTGTTGCATCACCGGAAATTGTGACAGCCTTTGCAATTGCAGGCACACTTAAGTTTAACCCATTGACTGATACTCTGGTCAATGAAGACGGTAAGACTGTAAGACTGGATGAGCCTCATGGATTAGACTTTCCTGTGAATGGCTTTGATGTAAAAGATAATGGCTACCAGGCCCCTGCCCTTGATGGCAGTGGGATTGTGGTGCTTGTGGATGAAAAATCGGACAGGCTCCAGTTACTGGCCCCTTTCCCGGCCTGGAGCGGCGACGATATCAAAAGCTTGAACCTCCTGATCAAGGCAAGGGGGAAATGTACAACCGACCATATCAGCATGGCAGGCCCATGGCTTAAATACCGCGGGCACCTCGATAATATTTCAAATAACCTGCTCATCGGTGCTGTCAATGATTTCAACGGGAAAACAAACCTGGTGAAAAACCAGCTTACAGGCGAATATGGAGAAGTCCCGGCCACCGCGAGGAGTTATAAAGCAGCAGGCCAGGGATCTATCGTCGTTGGCGATGAAAATTACGGAGAAGGCTCTTCGCGTGAGCATGCCGCAATGGAGCCGCGCCATCTTTATGTGAAGGCCATCCTGGTCCGTTCCTTTGCCCGCATCCATGAGACTAACCTCAAAAAACAGGGCATGCTGGCACTCACTTTTGCAAACCCTGAAGATTATCATAAAATTCTGGAAGAGGATAAGATCGATATTATGGGGCTGAAAGAAATGGCCCCCGGAAAGCAGCTAACTATCGTGCTTCATCATGCCGATGGCGCTACGGAAGAATTCCCGGTCAATCATACTTACAATAAAAACCAGATTGAATGGTTTAAAGCAGGAGCAGCATTGAATTTGTTCAGGGAATAGTTAGACTCAGGAAACTGGAACAATGGAACAATGGAACAATGGAACCCTGGAACCCTGGAACCCTGGAACAATGGAACAATGGAACAATAGAACTGTTAACCAATTTCCAGGAATCTTTTAGTTCTAAATAATATTTTTCTTTTGGAATCGTTTATCAATCAATAATCCTTAAAAATGCTCCGGGTGAAATACAGATCTATTCTTTTTTTATCAGTTCTGGTATTGCTTTCAGGCCACATTTCAGCTCAGGTCGGGGGCAAAGGGACGTACCAGTTTCTTAATCTTCCGAATTCAGCCAGGATCGCTGCCCTCGGAGGAAATTTCCTGACCATCAATGATGATGACATCACGCTTACACTGGCTAATCCCTCTCTGATCAACGAAAATATGCATAACCAGCTCGGGCTGAGTTTTGTTGATTATTTTACCGATGTCAACTATGGCTTTGCCCAGTATTCGAGGACTTTCGAAAATGTCGGAAGCTTTGTCGGTACCATGCAATATATTGATTATGGCCAATTTACAGAGACCGATGAGGCGGGTACTGAATACGGAAGTTTCCATGCAGGGGAATATGCGCTTAATATTGGATGGGGACGAAAACTCACCCCCCGCTGGTCAGTTGGATCAAACCTGAAACTGGTCTATTCGTCGCTTGAATCATATAACTCCTTCGGGATTGGTGTCGATGTCGCAGGATCTTATTTCAGTAAGGATGAATTATTCGATGCCTCCCTGCTTTTCCGCAATATCGGTTACCAGGTTGTGGCTTATCGTTCCGGCGATCATGAACCTTTTCCATTCGAAATCCAGGCTGGTTTATCAAAAAAATTAAAGCATCTTCCTTTCAGGCTTTCAACCCTTTTCACCCACCTCGAAAAATGGGACCTTCGCTATGAAAACCCGGTAAATCCGTCGGGTGGTATTGACCCGGTTACCGGCGAACCAAATGAGATCAGCGGGATCGATGAATTTGCCGACAATATAATGCGCCACATCGTGATCGGTGGCGAGCTTACCATTGCCAAAGTCCTCAGTCTCCGCGGTGCATACAACTACCAGAGAAGGCAGGAAATGAAGATCGCCGATAAAGTTTCCACCGTCGGTTTTTCATGGGGGATAGGGCTCCGCGTAAAGCAATTCCAGTTCAGTTACGCCCGCTCCGCCTATCACCTCGTCGGCTCCCCGAACTTCATCACCATTATGGTTGATATGGAGTCGTTCGCGAAGAAGCAGTAAGACTTTAGGACTGTAGGACTGTAAGACTGTAAGACTGTAAGACTGTAAGACTGTAAGATATAAACCGCTGACCGCTGACCGCCGACTGCCGACTGCCGACTTTTTTCATTAGCTTTGCACAATGTTCCTCCAGCGTTTATCGGTTAGTAATTTCAAGAACTACGAAGAAGTCAGCCTTCAGTTTTCAGACAAGATAAATTGTTTTATCGGGGATAACGGGGCAGGTAAAACCAACCTTCTGGATGCCATCCATTATCTTTCTTTCTGTAAAAGCTATTTCAACCCGGTCGATACCCAGAATATCCGTCACCATGAGAATTTTTTCAGCATTCATGGCACTTACCTGAAAAACGGCGACAGCCCGGATACGATTTCCTGCATCCAGAAAACAGAACACCGTAAAATTTTTAAATTTAACCAGAAGGAATACGAACGCCTTGCCGACCATATCGGCCTTTTCCCCCTGGTGATGGTCTCTCCCTACGACCGCGACCTGATCAATGAAGGCAGCGATGTAAGGCGAAGGTACCTGGATGGTGTTATTTCCCAGTTCGATAAGCTTTATCTCGATAACCTTATAAATTACAATAAAGCCCTGGCACAGCGGAATGCCCTGCTGAAGCATTTTGCCGACACCCGCTCGTTCAACCCTTCGATGCTTGAGATCTGGGACAGGCAGCTCACCGATTACGGCCATAAGATCCATGATAAAAGGACGTCATTTCTCAAGGAATTCGTCCCAATCTTCCAGCGTTATTTTGATTTTATTTCGGAAGGGAAAGAAACTGTTGCTCTGCAGTATGTTTCACAGCTTTTCGAACGGGAACTCGACCAGTTGCTTGCCGTTTCTGTCGAAAAGGACCGGATGGCAAGATTTACGACGCATGGGATACATAAAGATGACCTTGATCTGCTGATTTCAGGCTATCCGCTGAAGAAATTCGGTTCACAGGGACAGCAGAAATCATACATTATCGCCATTAAGCTGGCGCAGTTCGATTATACGCGTAACATCAAAGGTTTTAAACCTGTTTTGTTGTTTGATGACATTTTCGATAAACTGGATGAAAAGCGCGTGCACCAGCTCATCCGGCTGGTAAGTGAGAACAGCTTCGGCCAGGTCTTCATCTCTGATACTCAACGGTCGAGGATCGAAAGGTTGTTTGAAGAAGTTAAGATCGATCACCGGATATTCCGGATCATTGAAGGGAAGGCGGAATTATTATGAAGACCGGGAACGATAAATCTTTAGGAGAAGTGATCCGCGAAATGATAGAGACTTACCGGATGGAAGGCAAATTGAATGAGCTGAAAGTTATCCATTCCTGGGAAAAAGTGGTCGGGGTAATGATTGCAAAATATACGCGGGACCTTCAGATCCGGAATGGTAAATTATTTGTCAAAATTGATTCCCCGGCTTTGAAAAACGAGCTGTCTTATTCTTCATCCGTGATCATAGAGCGCCTTAATAAAGAAGCCGGTTGTAAAGTAATTGAAGAGATTATCTTCACCTGATCCAATATTCTTCCCACTATTTTATCTGGCAGCTGAGCATTGGTTTCCCTTCCAGGAAAGCATGCAGTTTATCGCCGATCTTTACCGGTCCAACGCCGGCCGGGGTGCCGGTAAAAATAAGGTCGCCGGTTCGGAGGGTCATGAATTTTGAAACATAAGATATGATCTTCCGGAAGGAGAAGATCATGTCGGCAGTATTGCCATCCTGGACCTTATTCCCGTTCAGTTCCATATGAAAATGGATATTGTTCAGGTCCTTGAAGTTTTCTATCGGGATAAATTCCTCGCTGATAGGAGCAGAGTAATCAAAGCCCTTGGCTATTTCCCATGGAAGGCCTTTTTCCTTGCATTTCTGCTGCAGGTCGCGCGCTGTAAAATCAAATCCCATACCTATACTTTCAATGAAATCAAGGGCAAACTTTTCCGGTACCGATTTGCCGACTTTGCAGATTTTCAGGACCAGTTCAGTTTCGTAATGAATATCTGAGGAAAAATCGGGATAATAAAATGGCCTGTTACGGATGACAAGGGCTGTGTCGGGTTTCAGGAAAAAAACAGGATTTTCAGGGACCTGGTTATTCAGCTCCTTAGCATGTTCAGCATAATTCCGGCCAATACAGATGATCTTCATATCATGGTTATCAGTTATTGGTTAGTGGTTAATTTGGAATTTGGAATTTGGAATTTGGAATTTGGAATTTGGAATTATTACCGCCCCATTCTCTTCCAGATCGAAGTGATCACTCTTTTTGTTGAAAGCGGGAACTGGCTCTTCATCATCCAATCGTAATAAGAAGGCTCTTTTTTGAAGATCACTTCGAGGGCCTGCCCTTTGTATTTACCAAAATTCAGCACCTCTTCCTGCTTTTCATTGAAGACAATATGTCCTACCAGGTCTACATTACGGGTGTAAAAGGAAAAATCGCTCAACGCTTTAACGTCATTCCTTACAGGCATGCTGGTATTTCCGTCAGGATCTACATATTCCTGGCCTTCATATGCATCGAGCTGGGCTTTGAGCACTTCGAATGTAGCCATTGTATCGGCTTCGGCAGAATGGGCCATCTCCAGGTTTTTTCCGCAATAAAACTTGTAAGCGGCTTTAAGGGTCCTTGGCTCCATTTTATGGAAGATGTTCTGGACATCCACGATCTGCCTGTTCATCAGTGAAAAATCGATACCAGCCCTCAGAAATTCCTCCACAAGCAAGGGGATGTCGAATTTTATCGCATTATATCCTGAAAGGTCGGCATCATCAAGGAACTGGTTTAATTCTTGCGCAACCTGGCTGAAGGTTTCACAGTCTTTTACATCGAGATCGGTGATCCCATGGATCATGGTCGACTCCTTGGATATAGGGATCCCGGGGTTAATACGCTTCAAATATGTTTCCCGCGTACCATCCGGCAGGACTTTAATAACACATATCTCAACAATACGGTCACTGGCAATATTGGTACCTGTAGTTTCAAGATCGAAAATAGCAAGCGGACGGGTAAGGGATAGTTCCATTTATTAGTTATTGGTTTGTGGTTAATGGTTATTAGGTATTTGTCTTCTGTCTTCTGTCTTCTGTCTTCTTACTTCTTACTTCTTGCTTCTTGCTTCTTACTTCTTACTTCTAAATCGCCCTCTTTGTATCAAACCCCTCCAGCATTTCCTTCATTCTCTTCAGGAATATGCCGCCAAGCGCACCGTCAACAATTCGATGATCGTATGCCAGTGAAAGGATCATGATTTGGCGTATAGCGATCACGTCGCCCTGCGGGGTTTCCAGTACCACCGGCTGTTTCCTTATGGCACCGATGCCCAGGATAGCTACCTGGGGCTGGTTGATGACAGGGGTCCCTGTCAAACTGTCAAAAGTGCCGAAATTGGTGATCGTAAAGGTGCCACCCTGGATTTCATCAGGCTGAAGGCTATTGCTGCGGGCCCTGTTGGCCAGGTCATTTACATTTTTCACAAGGCCGAGAAGACTTTTCTGGTCTGCATCTTTAATGACCGGAACGATCAGGTTGCCGTTCGGCAGTGCGGTCGCCATGCCGATGTTAATGCTCTTCCGGTGGATCATATTATAGCCGTCAACCGAGGCGTTGATCCTCGGGAACTCCTTGAGTGCCGCTGCCGTGGCCTCCATGAATATATGCGTGTAGGTCAGTTTTTCTTTTTCCCTGGCAAGCAGTCCATCCTTAACTTTTTCCCTCCAGGAAACAATATTGGTCACATCGACATCAATAAACGATGTAACATGAGGAGAAACCTGCTTCGACATCACCATATGGTCCGCAATCAGACGGCGCATACGGTCCATTTCAAAGACTTCGTCACCGCTCCCGGCAATGACTTTTGCCGGTGCCGGTTGGGCAGCTCCGCTAGCTGCTTGTGCAGCCGATCCGCCGGCCGGTTTGTTTTTAATGTAATCTATGATATCCTGCTTGGTCACACGTCCTTCTTTCCCGGTACCGTTGATGCCATCCAGTTCACGTTTTGAAATATTTTCTTTTTCTGCTATGCTTTTGACAAGCGGGGAGTAGAATTTGGTGCCGGAACTGTAATCTTCCTCATTGACGGGACTTTCCGAAACCTTGGCTGTGACCGTTGCTACTTCTGTTTTGGCAGGTGAATCTGCAGGAGAAGCTTGAGTGGCCGGGATTTCCTCCGCTGCGGCAGTTTCGCCACCTAAATCAATTACGGCAATGATTTTCCCAACCGGGATGATATCTCCTTCTTTGTATAATAATTCAACCAGTTTGCCTTCAACCGGGGAAGGAATTTCAGAATCCACCTTATCAGTGGCTATTTCAGCAATGGGATCATCTTCGTTGACCTGTTCGCCAACCTTTTTCAGCCACTTGGTAATGGTCGCTTCTATGATGCTTTCGCCCATTTTGGGCATTATGATTTCAAATCTGGCCATGAAGAACTAAATTGGATTGCTCAGGCTTTCTTTCTACAGCCGGAAAGCGGTCGCAAAGGTAATCATTTATATTAACATAGAATCGTTCTTAATTGTTCGCCGGTGCCTCAGCATTTTCTGCCAAGATTCCTGAATCCTTTGACCAGGATATTCAGGTCGGTATTCGTGCTGTAATCCTTTGCATAAATAAAATTCAGCCTTTGCTTGATCTCTTCGGAAATATTGTCCTTTCCGAATGCATCCAGGGGGCTCAGCACACCTTTGCGGATATGGGGCAGCCGTTCCGGATCATATTGTTCATCCCTGGTATAACTAACCCATGAGCGGTTGGAAATCAATACGAGGAAAATGTTACGAAGAAGGCCAAGAGGCTGACTGACAACAAATACCATGAGTGGCAGCAGGGGAAGCATCAGCAGGCAGGCTGCCAGGTCAAACAGCCTTTTATTGCGCTTGTTCTCGTCGCGGTTGATGGAATTGATGTTCACAGTGTAAAGCTCACCGGCCGTGTTGATCGAATTGCTGCCAATGATCGACAAACTGTCTTCAGGGGCAATCTTGTAATCGACATGCAGGTCTTGTAAGGCAGACATCTGGTCTATAATAGACTGGTGGGTCATGCTTTTAGAGCAGAAGATTACCTCATCAATCCGGTAAACCTGGATAATTTCCTTGATCTGGTTGAGCGATCCCAGGAAACCGTCGTTTTTTTGTTCCCTGGCCGTAGCCGATACCAGCCCGATAAAGCCGGGATTGCCAATCGAATTATGTAACAATTCCCAAACACGCTTGGCTTCATCCCGATCGCCAATAATGATGAACCGCCTGTTCTTTTGGGGGCCAAGCTCCAGGTTATGGAATCTGATGAAATGATAAACTGTCCTGGATCCTGCCATAACTATGATGGCCCATACAGAGCCAAGCAGAATGATGGCCCGTGAAAATCTCAGGTTCTCAGGCAAAAGAGCGTAAGCCACCAGGATCATCACCGTTCCCAGTGATATACCGCGCAATATTTTTGAAAATTTAACCGGCTTGTCGTAGGTCCCGTTGAAGTACCCGGAAAGCAGCCACACAAGGATGTATCCCGGCACTGCCATGGTATAGAACCTTAGCGGGTATCCGCCCCCCTGCGGGAAGATCACACGGGTCTCCCAGTAATTAATGATGAAATATAATCCTCCGTAAATAAATACCGCATCAACCAACGGTAATAAGGCTTTATTGAAAAACCTGTTGAAGATCGCCAGGAAGGCCCGGAAATAAATTGCCAAATGGATGAGCGAGGAAAACATCCTGGCTTTTTTGGAAGTGAAATGCTTACGGGCAAAGATGATCATCGCATTGTAGAACATGATCACATAATTGATACTTCCTTTCTTTGTGCTTTCCCCCTTGTAATGGATTATCCGGGTCTCAGGAAAATAATAATTCTTATACCCGGCCTTCAAAATTCTGTAAGAAAGGTCAATGTCTTCACCGTACATGAAAAAAGTCTCATCGAGCAAGCCGGTTTTATCCAATACCGACTTTCGCATCAGCATAAAAGCGCCGGAGAGGATTTCTACAGGATTTACCTCGTCTTTATCAAGGTAGCCCAAATGGTATTTACTGAAAATCCTGGACTTTGGAAAAAATTTCGAAAGCCCGAAAATCTTGTAAAATGCTACCGAAGGAGTAGGGAGGCCCCGTTTGGATTCCGGAAGGAAATTACCCTTGCCGTCGATCATTTTTACGCCTAGCCCCCCGGCATCAGGATGGGCATCCATGAATCCAAGGCACTTGGAAAAAGTATCGTCCTCAATTACCGTATCCGGGTTCAGTAAAAGCACATATTCCCCCGAGGATTTCAGGATAGCCTGGTTGTTAGCTTTCGAAAATCCGGTATTTTCCTTGTTCTCTATCACATTAACCTCAGGAAATTTCTCCCTGACCATCTTCACTGATCCGTCAACCGAATTATTGTCGACGACAAACACCTCCACCTTAATACCTTCGCTGGCTTTCCTGACAGCGTAAAGACATTGCTCAAGGAAGTATTTAACGTTGTAATTGACAATAACAACGGAAAGTTTCATGTCTGGGGTATTGATTAATCGTGGCAAAAATACAAATCATGCGGGTATCAATAACAGCAATTATAAACCGGACAGCAATTTAAGGTAAAACATCGGATTTTTAAGCTGGCTTTTTGCCTGCTCGCTATAAAGCATTTCTGAGATTTTCGCTTTGAGTTTTTCATTCCGGGAAGCCCTGCCGATCACAAGGTCCAGGAGCCGGCGGTTCCTGGCAAGCTTTTGCAACCTGAGGCCCAGCTCAAGTTCCGGACCGAGTTTGCGGTAAACTTCCTGCTGGTACCTGGCTGTGGCATGGGCACTGAAATCACCGCTGGCCAGGCATCCGGATGCGATTTCTGCGGCGGTATAACCACTCACCATGGCATTCCCGATGCCTTCGCCGGTAAAAGGATCGATCAGCCGGGCAGCATCACCGAGTAACATATAATTATCACCTGCAATTTTAACGGGATGATTGTAATAAGGTAAACGGTTTGCTTCAATTTTCCCTTTAAGTTCAGCATTAGCAAACCTTGGTTTAAGGTGGGGATATTTTTCGATCAGAAAAAAAAACAGTTCCTTCAGGCTCTGCTTGCTTTTCCTGGCGCGGGATTCAGGCAGGGCCAGGCCAGCATTTGCAGATCGGTTGGAGAATGGGAATATCCAGAGGTACCACGGCAGTAGTTCTTTAAGGAAATGGATTTCGATGGAATGGTTTTGATCTGAACCGGTTACATTCTCGAAATACCCTCTGACCCCGATACCTTCTTCCATAGGACTTTCAACAGGAACACCCAACTGGAGCGGTATGGCTTTATCCATTCCCGCTGCAAAGAGCAGCAGCCTGGTTTCCGCCAGGTGATTGCCATTTGCATCCTGAAGGATTACTTTATCATCCTGCCGGGACACCTGGCTTACATGCATTCCCCCGGTAAACCGGACAGCCGGGTTTGCAAGCGCTTTTTCAAGCAGAAAATGATCGAAATCCCTCCGCTTGCAAACATAACCTGGCGCATGTGCAGGGTTATCCCGGGTAAATGATAATTCCATCATTTTCCCCTTTGGTGAGAAAAACCTGACGGCATGTGAACCAGTGGCAAATTCACTTTTTTCAAGCTCCTTCGAGTAGTCCGGGTTGATTTTATCCAGCGTGCTGAGCACTTTTCCACCCAGTCCGTCACCGCATATCTTATCCCTCGGAAATTGATGCTTGTCGATAAGAAGGCAGGGGATGCCTTTATTCCCCAGGGCAAGGGCTGCGGTCAATCCGGCAGGACCGGCACCGATAATGCATATATCAGGTTTTGGAATATTTGGCATTTGCTCCGCTTAGCTTCTGCCGGCCGGCCTGGTGGCAAGAATTGGGATTTGTGTAAGGAAAAGATCTTCCCTGGTGATGCCCCGGTGGAATAAATTCATGAAAGCATTCCGTTTGTGCGGGATAAACGCGATCAGGTCGATATTATTCTTAACCAGGGACTGCCTGAGCATGTCAAATTGTTCGTTTTTATCCTGATCGGTATTGATATGAAGGATAATCAAATTAAAGTCAAATCCGGAGAATAACGCTTCAATATCCCGGATGGCTTCGGGGTCATTCTTGTCGAAAACCGACATGTACGCTATGTTATGGATCTTTCCTTTGTCCGCCCCGGCAGGTACAGCAAGAACTGGGATGTTCGTGTGGTCGATGATCCTTCGTGCGACAGATCCTGAAAAAATGCTCTTTTTCCCCATGCCCGTTGAACCCATAATGATCAGGTCAGGCTTGTGTTTCTGAATGGCGCTTATGATCTGGACCTCCGGATCGCCACTTTCCATATAGGATGAGATTTTTATTTGCTCCCTGTCTTCAGGATTTAACGATGACAGCAGACCATCAACGATCGACTTCAACAAAGATTCTTTCTGCTTATAGAAATCCAGGATGATTTCATCAGTGAGCATTATTCCTGATTCAAAGCTGGTTGAGAATCCTCCATCGGTAAAATAGACCTGGTCAAAAAAAGAATGAAAAAGAATAAGCTCTGCACCGGTGTCCTTTGCGATTGATAATGCATAGTGGCAGGATATGTCCGTATGTGACGAAAAATCAACAGGTACAAGGATCTTTTTCATATCAGTCCATTTCTGATGTCATTATTCAAATATACACTAAAAACAGGCATGATCAGTTGTAAATTAACTATTTTTGAAAACCCCGAAGGGGGTTTAATTATGATAACGTATGGAAACACATAAAAAATCAGAATTCCAGGTCACCGGTGAAGAGCTGCTTGCCAAAATAAAAGAACTGATCCACGAAGGAAATGTCAGAAAGATCATTATAAAAAATGAGCAAGGGGAAACCTATCTTGAAATACCGGTAACCTTCGGGGTGATCGGGGCTATTTTAGCACCCGTTTTTGCCGCTATCGGCGCCCTCGCTGCCCTCGCCGCCAACTTCACTATCGAAGTCGAGCGAAAAGAGGACGAAAATCAATGACCTCACCCCCTTTACCCCCTGCCCCCTATTCCCCCTCTCCAAATTGGAGAGGGGGTTAGGGGGTGAGGTGGCATAGGGGAATAGGGGGCAGGGGGGTTAGGGGTGAGGTTGCCAGATCTCCCAACTCAAATCCGCCTGTAACTCAAGCATCTCCAACCCGTTTTTAACTCTCGTTCCTGCTTCAGCACCCTTCTTCAGAAATAGCGTTTCAACAGGATTATAAATTAAATCGTATAACAAGTGATTACTTGTTAAATATGAATAGGGCAGGGGAGGACACTGGTTTATTGCCGGGAACATACCGGCAGGCGTGGCATTGATGATGATTTCCGAAGCAAGTATCATTTCGCGGTCAATGTCATGGTAAGTCTTTAAACCGGGGCCTGGTTTCCTGGAAATAAGCTGGAAGTCAATTTTCAGCTCCTTCAACGCATAGGCCACCGCTTTTGCTGCACCGCCAGTCCCCAGTATCAGCGCGGTTTTTTCAGGACTTGTGATCAAAGGCCTTAATGTCTCCCTGAAAGCCGGCATATCAGTGTTAAATCCTTTCAGCCTGGTTATGTTGCCGTTCCTGTAAAGTTTAACACAGTTCACGGCGCCGATCTCTGCAGCCACCGGGTCTGTTTCATCCAGGTATTCGATAATATCAGTCTTATACGGAATGGTAATGTTGAATCCGGCAAATTCATGATCAGCGTTTACCAGGTCGCGTAAAGCGCCAGCGTCAGATAAAGGATAATTATCATAGATACAATCCTTTAACAGTAATTTTTGAAACTTTTGAGTGAAATACTCCTTCGACCAGGAATGATCGAGCGATTTTCCGGCCAGGCCAAATTTTCGCACTTATTTCTTTTTCAGGTAAAGCTGGATGAGTTCTTGTATATCAGGGTTTTGCTCAAGTTCCGGTGAAAAATCGAAGAGCTCTGTATGCTTCTGGTAATCCATTACCAGCCCTTCAGTGAGCACGTCTATGCCCTGTTTCTGCTTTCCTTCTCGCATCAGCAGCCCGGCAAACCGGTATAGTAACGATGCGTTTTTTGGCTGCTGATATATGCCTTCTTCAATAACATCATAAGCCTTCTTCATTTCACCGGTCTCAAGGTAAATATCCGAGAGATCAAGCCAGATATCGGGATGGGCAGGATCAAGGGCGGAGACCTTTTCAAAAGCCTTTACCGCCGATTCCCTGTCTTCCATTTTGTACTTCAGGTCGCCGTAAATGTACCAGTTTTCAGAATTATCATCTTCATAATCAAGGGCCTTTTCCATATAGGTCACAGCCGATTTCTGGTCACCCATCTCATCCGAGCAAACACCCAGTCCCATCCAGGCATCAGCTAATTCCGGATCAATTTCTATGGCTTTGTTATAGTGATCGATGGCATCCCTGAACCGGTTCATTTTCTCGAAACACTCCCCTATATAATAATGCGTGATTGCCTGCGGTTCTTCGTAATTCAGGGTTTCTTTGTAATTTTTAATGGAAAGGCGGTACTCCCCTAAATTGGCGTAGGCATTTCCCAGGTTGAAATATGCTGAAGCGAATGTCTCATCGATGGCTATGGCAAATTCATAAGACTCAATGGCTTTCTCAAATAATTCCAGGTTATTGTATGCAATCCCGAGATTAAACCAGGCTACTTTGTTATAAGGATGTTTATCAAGGAAAACAGTGAAATAATCGACCGTTTTCTCAATATCATTAAGGATTTCGTGGCAAAAGGAGAGCTCGAAAATTGCGGACTCATTTTCGGGGTTTATCTCGAGGATCTTAACGAGATATTCTATCGCCCGGGCATAATCTCCCGCATTTTCATACTCATACGCAATATTGGTGTAAACCTCCTCAATATCATTGGCAAAGAGAATAGCCTGGTTATATTCCCGGATGGCTTCATCATATTTTTTCAGCTTGCTGTAAATGGATCCTTTCAGCAGGTAAACATCCCCGTTGGTAGGATCAATCTTTTCCATTTCATCGAGAAGGGATAAAGCTTTGTTAGGTTTGTTGGACAGAAGGTAGAACCTTGCTTTTTTGATGAGAATGACCGTAGCGCCGGGATGCTGGGCCTCAGCCATTTCGATGGCTTTTTTTGATTTGGTGACATTTTGATTGTCAAGGTAATAATCGATGATATCCTCAAAATCCTCAACATCGAAGAAATAGCTGCCGTTTGATTTCAGCATCTCTTCAAAGCGGTCTACCAGCGCCCTGATCTCGGTTTCGTTATGTTCAAATGATGGCTCCATGGTTGGAGTTATACTTTTTCCGCTGCAAAATTACGAAAAAAGATAAGCCCCTGCCTGATTCATTAGCGCGTGCCCTAATTAAACACACGGGAATGATGTCATAGATCAAGGTTTACTTATTTTTACAAAAAAATTGAACATGACGTTAATCAAATCTATTTCCGGCATCAGGGGCATAATTGGTGATGGGCTGACACCTGCAGAAATTGTCCGGTTTACTTCAGCTTATGCTTCATTTATTAAGATGAGTTCGGGAAAAGATCATTTGCACATTGTGGTTGGCAGGGATGCCAGGGTATCGGGACAGATGGTCTCCGCTATGGTTTGCAGCACGCTGATGAGCTGCAATGCCGATGTCACCGACCTGGGCATGGCTACTACGCCGACAGTGGAAATGGCGGTGACCGGGATGGGTGCCGATGGCGGGATCATTCTCACGGCAAGCCATAACCCGGCCCAGTGGAATGCACTGAAGCTCCTTAATGCCCGTGGCGAATTCCTTTCGTCGGCCGATGGCAGTAAAATACTCGATATTGCCGATGCAGGTGTATTTGAATATGCGGATTACCTTCATGTCGGTAAGTACTCATTCGACCATAGCTGGCTGGAGAAACATATAAATAAGATCATCGGGCTTTCGATGGTGAAGGTTGACGCAATCCGGGAGGCAAAATTCAAAGTCGCATTCGATGCTGTCAATTCCGTCGGCGGCATTGCCTTGCCAGCTTTGCTCAAAGCTTTGGGCGTTGAAGTGATATTTCCGCTGAATGACAAGCCTGACGGACTTTTTACCCATAATCCGGAACCGTTGCCGGAGCACCTTGGAGATATCTGCACCCTGGTGAAAGAAATGAATGCAGATGTCGGCTTCGTCGTTGACCCTGATGTTGACAGGCTGGCAATTATTATGGAAGATGGTAGTTTCTTTGGAGAAGAATACACGCTGGTTGCCGTCGCCGACTACATCCTTGCACATACTCCCGGAAATACGGTTTCCAACCTCTCTTCAACCAGGGCGCTGAAAGATGTTACTGAAAAATATGGCGGAAAGTATTTTGCCTCAGCCGTCGGTGAAGTAAATGTGGTGGAAATGATGAAACGCCAGCATGCCGTGATTGGCGGAGAAGGAAACGGTGGCGTTATTTATCCGGAATTACATTATGGACGTGACGCCCTGGTTGGCATTGCGCTTTTCCTTTCCCACCTTGCCCTTTCAAAGAAATCCTGTTCGATGCTTCGTAAGCAGTATCCTGAATATTTCATATCCAAGAATAAGGCTGTACTTAAGGCTGATGCTGATACTGCAGAGATGTTTGATAAAATAAAGAAAACCTTCCGTGGCTTTCCTATCAATGAATCCGATGGCCTGAAAATAGATTTTGAACAGGGATGGGTCCATTTGCGCCTGTCAAATACCGAACCCATCATGAGGATTTATGCCGAAGCTCCTTCACCCCAATTAGCCGATGAATTTGCTTCCCGGATCATTCGTGAGATTTCACAATGGTCCTGTTAATAAATTCCTGCCGGGATAAGATTTGAAATCTTTATTATGTCCTACTTTAGACTTCTGAAAACATCATATCCTATGGCGGAAGTTAAAACAAGGAAAAAGAAGCGGAAAAAAGTCAGGTACCGTGAAGTAAGCCTCAAGCTTACGAAAAACCAGCAGCAATCGCTTGATAATTACTGCAAAGCCAGGCGTACCACCCGCACCAAGCTGATAAAAAAGATGATCAGGCCTTTTTTGTCTTATTATTCGAAGGAAATCCCGGAAGGACTGCATGTCACCGCCAACCAGCTCGATTTATTCGGACAGGAGCACCATCTGTCTTTGAAATAGCGCTCAGCTTTTAACCTGGAAAGGGATCCTGTTCACGATAGACCTTCCCAGGGTGATCTCATCCGTATACTCTATATCATCCCCGATGGCAATACCACGGGCAATGGTTGATAAAATAACCGGATGCCCGGAGAGCCTTTTAGAAAGATAAAAATTCGTAGTATCCCCTTCGATGGTTGTTGGCAGGGCAAGGATCACCTCTTTAATTATTCCCTCTTCAGCCTTCGAGATGAGCGACCCTATAGTAAGGTCGTCCGGACCGATCCCGTCGATTGGTGAGATGATCCCGCCAAGGACATGGTACAGCCCGCTGTATTGCCCGGTATTCTCGATTGCCATAACGTCACGGATGTCCTGGACCACGCAAACCAACGACTGGTCCCTCTTCGGATTGGAGCAAATGTCGCAGATGTCGTTGTCCGAAATATTATGGCATTTTGCACATCTTTTGATCCCGGTCCGCATTGTCGTGATAGCATGGCTGAACGATTCAACCAATTGAATGTCCTGCCGGATAAGGTGCAGTGCCAGCCTCAAAGCTGTTTTTCTGCCTATCCCGGGCAATCTCGCCAGTTCATTTACGGCATTCTCTAATAATTTCGACGAATAATTCAACTTAATCCCGGCTTTAAAGAAAAATAGATAATTTTACGTTTTCCTGACAAAAATAACCAATTGTTGGATAGATGAAACGCTCGCTTATAACTGGATTGTTGTTGTTTTTCCTGATTCCCGGATTTGCCCAGGAGTTCAATGTTAACACAGTAAATAAAACCGATGAACAGGGGAGGAAGCAGGGACTGTGGAAGGTCTATGATGAGACGGGCGAACTGAAATATGCCGGGAATTATAGCAATGGCAAGCCAATGGGCAGTTTCACCTATTATTATCCCAGCGGAAAAATCAAAGCGACGTTAAATTATCTTGACAGCGGAGCCCTTGCCTATGCAAAAAACTATCATCCGAACGGTCGCCTGATGGCAACTGGGAAATATATCAACCAGAAAAAGGACAGCACCTGGCTTTATTATAATTCGGAAGATGGGACACTATCTTCGGAAGAGCATTACCTGAATACCCTAAAAGATGGGGTATGGAAGACATACTATCCTGAGGGAAAGGTAGCGGAGGAGATTATTTACAGGAACGATATCAGGGAAGGGCCATGGATTCAATATTTCACCGACGGCAAGATGAAAATGAAAACCGCTTATATCAATGATAAGCTGGAAGGCCAGTATTTTATTTATCATCTGAATGGAAATGTTGAGGTATCAGGCACTTATGTAAATAATGAAAAGCATGGGAGCTGGGTTTTTCTTGATGATACCGGTGCGATGGAAAAGAAGGAAGAATACAGTGATGGCAGACTTATTTCTCAGGAATTTTTCCAGGAAAATAAAGAATAACTTAAACCTTTATTTTTTTTCAGGCGAATACTGATGCCAGCTCTTTCATTTCCTCAAGTACACGGCAATCAAGCCCTTTAAGCCTGCTAAAAGACTGGTGACCGTTTGCAACCAGGATACATTCGATGCCCGAACCTTTTGCCACTTCATAATCATGGATGGTATCTCCAATCAGCCTGATATCTTCACGGGTTCCTCCCATTTCGGCCAATAACTCCTTTGCCATCTCAAGTTTGCCTTCACCGAGGTGGTTGGTAATCCCGCAAACTTTATCAAAATAACCAAGAATACCTTTCGAAGCCAGCGTTTCTTCCAGGAATTCCTGCTCCATAGCCGAAAGTATTACCTGCCTGACATTTCTTTCTTTAAAAAAAAGAAGCATTTCCTGTACTTCGTCATGTAAAGGTGCGCGATGAAGATTTTCGCGATAAAGATCAATGAATTGATGGGCAGGGATTTCAAAAGGTTCCTTATCAAAATCAAAACCTAATTTCAGATAATAATCCCTGACGGGAAAAGTGAAGATCTCGCGGTAATGATGCAAATCCAATTGCGGTAATTGCCTGTCTTTAAGCATACTGTTCATACAGTCAATACAAACCTGCATATCATTGAGCAAAGTCCCGTTAAAATCCCAAATTATACTTTTCATTAAAAACTAAAAACTAAAAACTAAAAACTCATAACTCTAATTCAACATTCATCCGCCAGCTGGCGGACAACATTCAACATTAATAGTAAATCCAGTGCCATTTCACCTTGTCTATCCTGTTGAATTCAACGGCAGGAAAGGGGACTTTCACATACCCGATCATATTTAACAGTAGCCTCACGGTTTCATTTCTTGTTTTGATTTTTGTCAGATCGATATCGAGCGATAAAATGTACTGTGAATATCTTTCGTAATAGGGCAGTGGCTCCCCGTTATATTCAGGCGGATTCGATTCAGCGCCGAGCATACCTTCCCCGCTGTATCCGAACGACACATCCAGCCATTCCGGGAACCTGGATGATTCAGGGAGAAAAGAAGCTATGTTTCCTGAAAGCCAGTATGTTTGCCCGTTATAATCCTTCAGCATCTGCTGGATGAAACTCTCACCAAGAAGGTCGGGTCTGTAATCAGCATATTCAGTAGGATGGAATGAGAATTTAAAAGTGAAAGGCTGATCATCGAAGATAAGTTGCTGGCCAATGAAAATAGTGGTTCCCAATGTGTTGGCAGCAAGATCACCTACAGAGGCACCCCATTCCTCCGAAAATCCGTCAAATATTTCAACGGAAGTGAGGTAAGCAAGTCCCCAGGTTCCGCCGTACCAGATGGCTTTTTTTCTCTGCACACCGCTCCATCGAAGGCTTTCGTACCCAATCCGCCCGATCCAGTATGAGGCTACGGTATGCCCGACCTTATCCATGGATAGCCATTGCCCGTTATCATTGAAGAAATGAAACTCCGATTTGGGATAATCGGCATACCATACATAATACAAACCGGTCATAGTTCCCACATATAATGCACTGGCGGTGACCGATACAGCCGTTAACCTGGCTTTGTAATCCGGCTGATGAATTGTTGAATCTGCTTGTTCATAAACCGGTGCATTCTGGGCAATGGTTACTTTAAATACTGATAAGAGTAAAAATGAGGTGAATAAAAGAGTCCCTCCAATTTTCCACTTTCTAATTTCCATTTTCATCTGATGTTCCGGCTGTTCAGCGCCTGCTGGTATGCCTTTGCGTAACGGTTGTGTTCGGCCAGTGTCCTTGAGAATGCGCAATATCCCGACATATCGGCTTTTGCACAGAAAAACATGTAGTCGTGTTTTCTGTAATCGAGAACGGCATCAATGGAGGCAATGGAAGGCATGCAAATCGGTCCTGGCGGCAAACCTTTATTAAGATAGGTATTGTAAGGCGAAGGGAATTGGGTATGAACCGTAAGGACACGCTTCATCTCAAAATCCCCCACCGCATAAACCACAGTAGGATCGGCCTGCAAGGGCCAGCCCTTTCGAAGCCTGTTCATGTAAACTCCGGCTATTGAGGGTTTTTCGTCGTTTATTGTTGTTTCCTTTTCCACAACGGAAGCCAGGATGATGACTTCCGGAATGCTTAGACTTATGGCATCTGCCTTTTTCTTCCTGCTATCATTCCAGAATGCCAGGTATTCCTTGTACATCCGCCTGGTGAATTCATAGGGATCTGTGGTCCACCAGAACTCGTAAGTATTAGGAATGAAGATCATGATCAGCTTTTCCGGTGTTGTATTCAGTGATTTCAGGAATTCCCTGTCATTCCAGCACCTGACAAAAGATATTGAATCGGGCTCAAGCTGCTTCGAAACTTTACCGGCAAGTTCATTGATCTTCCGGATGTTGTTGAAAATCACGTTAACCGGGGTCTGGGCGCCTGAGCGGAGCATATTGACCAGGTCATTGTTGTTCATGTGGTTTTTAACCTTGTAGTGGCCGGGTTTTACAAGGCCGGGATAGTTTTTCCGGGCCGCCATCCATTCAAATGTCTTTTGGTTCATAATCAGGCCCTGGCCGTAAAGTATGTTCTTCACCTCGTTGAAGCCGGCTCCCGTGGGAATATAAATCGAAACTGCTTCGCCGCCGGGCGTCCTGGTATTTGGCTTAAGGATATTCCGGAAAAGGTTGAATGCGACGATCAATGCAATGATGATAGCCAGGCCGAGCGATATGATAATGATCCTGTGGAACCGCTTCTTTTTAGGCTTTTTTGACAGGGTTGCTGATTGGATCGCCATAGATCTATGCGTTTGCAGTTTGATTGATGAGCTGGAACATGCTCTCATCCTGCCACTGGTTCCTGACCAGGTTCCATTCTTTCCTCGTACCAATATATATAAACCCTTTACTTTCGAAAAGCCGGATACTTTCAAGGTTATCGGAGGATATATTGCAGAAAAGCTGGTGCATATGCAGTGTTTCAAATGCGTAATTTATGAGCAGGGCAAGGGCCTCCGAAGCATAGCCTTTCCCACGGAATTCTTCGTGGACAAGGATGCCGACGCCGGCACGGCGATGGGCCGGCTCAAATTCGAAAAGATCGATAGAGCCGATAGTCGTTACGCCATTTTCAGCCTTGACAAGATCGATCATCAGCCGCATTTGCCTTGTAGCATAAAGATCCTGGCCGGCGTTCAGGACATATTGCTCCAGTGTAAAGCGGGATAAAGGCGTAATGGTGTTGGAAAGGTGCCAGATCCTGTGATCATTCTCCCATCTGTATAAAACATCCACATCTTCAGGCTCAAGTGCCCGTATCTTTACTTTTGTGCCATTCATATGCTGCTGTAAATAATCAATTGTCCCTGCCGAAAAATTAAAGACTTAAATTTCAATATTGCCCTCAAATACTCTGACTGCCGGCCCTTCGAGCCAGATGTCGGTAAAACCTTCCCCTGACCTGCTAAAATGGACTTTTAGTGATCCTCCGCGGGTCTTCACATTGACTGGTCCTTCGGGCAGGTCATTCTTTAATGCAAATGCAAGTGCACTTGCGGTTACACCAGTGCCACATGACAAGGTTTCATCTTCCACACCACGCTCGTAAGTCCTGACAAAGAGTTTTTCACCATCAGTTTTTACAAAATTGACATTAATGCCATCAGCTTTAAAATCCTGATGATACCTCAGTGTCCTGCCTTCATTCACAACATCAATCGAATCGGGGTCATCAACGAACTTGACCAGGTGTGGCGAACCTGTATCCAGTACGTCATCCTTACCCCATTTATTAACTGAAAGCACATCGCTCATTTTAAGTTTAATAAGATGGGTGCCTTCCTTTTTTTCGAGGATTATACCGCTGTGATCCCCGTCAATAGCGCAAAAACGGTAATGATCGCCGGGAAGTGACAAAAAGTCAGCAAAAGCTGTGATGCACCGTCCGCCATTCCCGCACATGCTGCTTTCATTG
Source organism: uncultured Bacteroidales bacterium (assembly GCA_964371595.1). GTDB lineage: Bacteria > Bacteroidota > Bacteroidia > Bacteroidales > JAGOPY01 > JAGOPY01. The sequence continues at coordinate 31,881 of CAYJNJ010000016.1, forward strand.
CCATCTGCATTATAGTACCTCATCATGAAATCATACCCGGCCTTATTTTCAAGAAGGATCAAACCGTCGGCGCCAATCCCAAAACGGCGGTTGCACAGGAAGGCTATTTTATTACTGTCCGGATTGAAAATTCCTTCCCGGTTGTCAACCAGGATAAAATCATTCCCGGTACCATGATATTTATAAAAATGCAGTTTCAACTCAGAAAACGGTTTTTAAAGATTTCAAAAGTAAAGAAAAAATATACCTTTTTCCTTTCGGCCAATTCTTTCTTTTAACATAATTTAACAGCATAAAGGCACACTATTTGAACAATATAAGCCGTTTTTGAATTTAGACGTGTAGAACATAAAGCGAATTTAATTGTTGATTTAACTATGAAAAGAATAATTCAAGTTTTAGCGATCGTTGCCTTATCTGTAGTGATCATCTGGGGCGTGAAAAGCATTTTTTTTGATAAGAACGAAGTGGTGGGAACAGGTACTTCATTAACCGGATCACAACAAGCTGAAATCATCTCAGCCGGTTATCTCCCTGTAGCCCCTTTTGTTGGGCCTGATTTTACTACGGCAGCTGAAAAGACTGTTCACGGCGTAGTCCATATCAAATCTGAATTTACCGGCAGGACCGGGGGATATGATGAGTTTTTTGCACCATTCCTGGATTTATTCGGTAACCCTTACCATGGCAATAACACATATACGGGTTTTGGTTCCGGGGTAGTTATTACAAACGACGGTTATATCGTCACCAATAACCACGTGGTTGAAGGTGCCGGAAATATTAATGTTACACTGAACGACCACAGGGAGTTTGAGGCGGTGATCGTTGGGACGGACCCGACTACTGACCTTGCTTTGCTTAAAATCGAATCTGATAACACGCCGTTTATTGCTTTCGGTAATTCTGACGGTGTCAGGATAGGGGAGTGGGTGCTTGCCGTCGGGAATCCGTTTAACCTGACTTCTACGGTAACAGCCGGAATTGTGAGTGCAAAAGCCAGGAATATTAATATCCTGGGCACACCTGGCGCCATTGAATCCTTTATCCAGACCGATGCTGCCGTGAATATGGGAAACAGTGGCGGTGCCCTGGTGAATATGAACGGCGAACTGATCGGGGTCAATGCAGCCATTGCCAGCAATACTGGATCCTATGCAGGTTATTCCTTTGCAATCCCGGTCAATATCGTGAAGAAAGTCGTCGACGACCTGCTGAATTTCGGCCAGGTGCAACGGGCTTACCTTGGCGTGACCATCCGTGAAGTCGATTCTAAGCTGGTAAAAGAAAAAGAGCTGGACGTTGCCAATGGCGTGTTCATTGAGTCGGTCTCAGAAACCGGCGGTGCAAACGCGGCAGGGATGCGTGAAGGTGATGTCATCGTTTCAGTGGATGACCACCAGGTCAGGACCAACGCTGAACTGCTTGAAGTCATAGGCCAGCATAACCCCGGCGATTTGGTCCGGGTGATCATTCATCGCGACGGCGGGGAGAAGAACTTTGATGTGGAGTTGAGGAACCAGGCAGGAAGTACGAAGGTTGAGAAGAAAGGAGATGATTTCTTTATGTCTGACCTCGGTGCAACCCTTGAAGAGGTGCCGGCCGAAGATAAAAGCAACCTGAAACTTTCCAGCGGCCTGAAAGTTGTTGAATTACAGGAAGGTATGCTGAAAAAAGGCGGGGTGCAGAAGGGATTTATCATCTTGAAAATCAATGGCGTTAATATTGCCTCCCGCCAGGATATCGATTATGCACTTCAAAATGTAAGAAGTGGCGTCATCAGAATTGAAGGTGTATACCCAAATGGGATGCGCATGAACTACGGGTTTATCCTATAGCTATTTAAAAAAAGTCTAAATAAAGCAAAACATTTAGTATCTTTGCGCGTTTTACTTGACTAAAGGGGATATATTCCGTATATTTAAGTTTTGAGTAAAATTTGATCTACCATATATTACAATGAGACAATTAAAGATTTCTAAATCGATAACTAACCGCGAAACCGCGTCACTGGATAAATACCTGCAGGATATCGGGAGGGAAGAGCTTATCACCGCGGAAGAAGAGGTTGAACTGGCCAGGAGGATAAAGTCGGGGGATGATAAAGCACTGGAAAAGCTGGTCAAGGCCAATCTCAGGTTTGTGGTATCGGTTGCAAAGCAATATCAAAACCAGGGTCTCAGCCTGCCTGATCTGATCAACGAGGGAAACCTCGGTTTGATCAAAGCAGCGCAACGCTTCGACGAGACCCGTGGTTTCAAATTTATTTCCTATGCTGTCTGGTGGATCCGTCAGTCAATCCTGCAGGCACTTGCCGAACAGTCGCGTCTGGTCAGGTTGCCTCTCAACCAGGTGGGTTCGCTGAATAAGATCAAAAAGGCCACTTCCCGCCTGGAGCAGGAATTTGAACGTCCGCCATCTGTCGAAGAAATCGCCCAGAAGCTTGACATTCCTGAGCATAAGCTCGATAAGGCTTTACGGATCACCACCCGCTACGTGTCTATGGATGCGCCGATTGCAGAGGATGAAGACACAAAATTCCTTGATGTATTTGTCTCTGATGACACTCCCCGCACGGATACGAACCTCATGCGCGAATCGCTCAATAAGGAAATTCAACGTTCACTTTCAACTCTCACAGAAAAGGAAAGGGATGTTATCAACCTTTATTACGGCATCGGGATGAACCATGGACTGACCCTGGATGAAATCGGGGCCAAATTCAACCTCACCCGTGAAAGGGTCCGCCAGATTAAAGAAAAAGCTATCAGGCGACTGAAGCACACTTCCAGGAGCAAGCTTCTCAAAGCCTACCTGGGAGAATAATTCATTGAAATCTGTTTATTAACAGGACCACAGTTCATTTACGAACTGTGGTCTTTTGTTTTTTTATTTTTGTATTATTGCATGAAAATCTTGACTTAGTTATTAACCCTAAACATTATCGCTATGGCTGGATCAAGCGGATTGATAAGTAGCTCACATTTTGGTGAATATGACAGTTCACTCGAAAATTGGATAACCGATGAAAAATCGGGGTTCGAATTTGTAAACCTCGTCGGGCAATTATATTATGATAAATCCATTGAACTGATCATCTTCCGGAGCCAGCTTATCGACCGGTCGTCAAGCGTTATCCTGAAAAAACATTCACACTCCTTGTCAGTCATCGGTAAAGCATTAAAGATCCAGGATTCCGTAATGATTGCAAGGGAATTGCTGCAAATGGACCTGCCGCCGGCAAGGATCGATATCGGAAAATTAAACGAAGAATGGTCAGATGAAAAGGGTAACTACAGTGATGTTAAGGCTTTCCTCCAGGATAAGCTGAAAAACCTGGTCGGAAAAAAAATCGGGTACGAAAAGCCTGTTGACGTGATCGTCTATGGTTTTGGACGAATCGGACGCCTTGTGGCCCGGGAACTTATTATCCAGGGCAACGGGACCCAGTTGAATGTAAAGGCCATCGTTACCAGGGGAAATTCTCCCGAAGAAATTACAAAACGTGCTTCGCTGTTCCGTAACGACTCCATTCACGGCCCTTTCCGTGGCGTTGCCATAGAAGATACCGAAAACAAAACTATCATGATCAATGGCCACAAGGTGAAAATGCTCTCGGCAACCAACCCGGAGGACCTTGATTATGAAGCCGAAGGTATCCACGATGCCCTCCTGATCGACAGCACCGGTGTCTGGACCAAAAGAGAAGACCTGGCCCGCCACCTGAAAGCCAAAGGCGTGAAGAAAGTTATGCTTACGGCCCCAGCCAAAGGCGACGTTCCGAATATAGTTTTTGGTGTTAACCATGATGACGGGAGTGTTGACTATAACACTGAAACCGTTTATTCAGCAGCCTCCTGCACAACCAATGCCATTGTTCCGGTATTATACACTATCGAAAATAAACTGGGGATCGAAAAAGGGCATATTGAAACCATTCATGCTTATACCAACGACCAGAACCTGACGGATAATTATCATAAAAAACCCCGGAGGGGCCGGTCGGCGCCGATGAATATGGTGCTAACCTCCACCGGGGCTGCTTCAGCCGCTGCTAAAGCCATCCCCTCGTTAAAAGGAAAGCTTACTGCAAACGCCGTCAGGGTCCCGATCCCAAATGTATCCCTGGCCATTATTTCATTAACCGTTTCGAAACCGACAACGGCTGAGGAAGTGATCGAGATACTCAGGGACGCCGCCCTGAAGGGAAGGCTGGTGGAACAGATCAGGTTCTCAGCCTCCACCGAGGCTGTCTCGACTGATTTTATCGGCGACAGTTGCGCCGGTATTTTTGATGCCCCGGCAACATTGGTTTCCGCCGATGGAAAATCAATCATACTTTATGTGTGGTATGATAACGAATTCGGCTATACAATCCAGGCATTAAGACTGGCTAAGCATATAGCCGGCGTGCAATGGGAAACTTATTATTAAGATGAAAATTCCGACAAAACCTGACCATGTCAAATACTAGATACATCTTTGTTACCGGTGGGGTCTCTTCCTCTCTGGGTAAAGGGATCATTTCGGCCTCACTTGCAAAATTGCTGCAGGCACGGGGTTTTGCAGTGACCATCCAGAAACTCGATCCTTATATCAATGTCGACCCGGGAACATTGAACCCTTATGAACACGGTGAGTGTTATGTCACTAACGACGGAGCCGAAACCGACCTCGACCTTGGTCACTATGAAAGATTCCTCAATGTTCCGACCTCCCAGGCCAATAACGTCACTACCGGCAGGATCTATAAAACCGTCATTGAAAAGGAGAGAAGGGGAGACTACCTCGGAGAAACCGTACAGGTCATCCCGCATATCACTGATGAAATCAAGAGAAATATACAGATACTCGGGAATAAATTCGGTTACGACTTTGTAATCACGGAAATTGGCGGGACTGTCGGTGACATTGAGTCGCTGCCCTACATTGAAGCGGTAAGACAGTTAAAATGGGAACTGGGCGGACAGCATTGTCTTGTTATCCATCTTACCCTTGTGCCGTATCTTGCCGCTGCCGGTGAACTCAAGACCAAGCCTACCCAGCATTCGGTGAAAACCTTACTTGAATCAGGGGTACAACCCGATATTATTGTTTGCCGGACAGAAAAGCACCTGAACCAGAACATCCGCAATAAAATTGCCCTTTTCTGTAATGTGGAGCCAACTTCCGTCATCGAATCCATTGATGCTAAAACAATTTATGAAGTCCCGCTGCTGATGCGGGAAGAAAAGCTGGATGTCGAAGTTTTGCGCAAGCTCGGTCTTTCCTCCGACCGCCAGGCTGATCTGGCTAAGTGGGAAGAGTTTATTTACAGGCTGAAAAACCCTGTTGAAGAAGTAAGAATTTGTCTTGTAGGCAAATACGTTGAATTAAAAGATGCTTACAAATCAATCCAGGAAGCAATTATCCACGCCGGGGCGATGAACCAGTGCAAAGTACATGTCCAGACCATACAATCTGAAAATATTACGGTTGAGAATGCAGCGGAGAAACTGCGCGGTTTTGACGGGGTAATCGTTGCGCCGGGATTCGGAAACAGGGGCATTGAAGGAAAGATAGAAGCTATCCGGTATGCAAGGGAGAATAATATTCCTTTCTTCGGCATTTGTCTTGGAATGCAATGCGCGGTCATCGAGTTTGCCCGCAATGTGCTGGGCCATAATGGCGCCCATTCAACAGAAATGGAGCCGGATACGCCTTACCCGGTGATCGATATGATGGAAGAGCAGAAATCGATCAGCGAAAAGGGTGGAACTATGCGACTGGGAGTTTACCTCTGCAATATTCTCGAAGGGACCAAAGTCAGCTCGATATACCCTGAGAAAGAAATCAACGAGCGCCACAGGCACCGTTTCGAATTCAACAACCTTTACCTTGATGAATTTACGAATGCCGGGATGATTGCTGCCGGGATGAATACTGAACGGAACCTGGTTGAAATCATGGAAATCAAGGATCATCCCTGGTTCATCGGCGTTCAGTTCCATCCTGAATACAGAAGTACAGTCGACAGTCCTCACCCTTTGTTTGTTGGTTTTATCGGCGCTACCATAGTTTATAAACATCATAAGCAACTTGCCATTCACCGCTAGTATTTTTATCATCCTCAATCTTTCATTTACCTTATCTTTGCCACTGATTTTAGAGATATAATTTAGAATATTTTATGAGTAATGCCAAAAATACGATCATAGGATTTGTTCTCATTTTTGCAATCCTGATCGGATATTATTTTCTGACAGCACCATCCCAGGAAGAGCTGGCGGAGCAAAAGAGGAAACAGGATTCCGTCATGGCTATGAACCGGCAGAGGGACTCTCTTGCAATGATTGCCAGGGAACAGCAAGCGCCGGCGAACATTGCGACAGAGACACAGGAGCCCCTTGCAGGCGTCCAGCTGAGCGATGAAGATCAAAGCATCCAGCAACTCAGGGAGCAGTTCGGGGCTTTTGCCGTTTCCGCCGAAGGCGAAAAAGAAACCTACTACCTTGAAAATGACCTGATGAAGGTTGGCCTTTCATCCCTGGGCGGTAAGATCGTTTTCGTTGAATTGAAGAATTACAAAACCTGGGACGGGTTGCCACTTATACTTGTCGACAGCGACACGAACAAGTTCGGCCTTTCATTCTTCGCCCTTAACCGAACCATCAATACGAACGATTTTTATTTCAAGCCCGTTTGGCTTGACGGATCCGGGGATGCCAACAATACACTAAGTGTCACAGGTGAACAGGAAGCCCGCTTTGCACTTCGCCTCTACACATCATCGGATACCGTAATAAATAAGGACCAGTATATTGAGTACCTGTTCACTATGAAGGGGGACAATTATATGCTGGGTTTCGATGTCAATTTTAATAATCTCCAGAAAACAGTTGATGCCGCCAGGGGATATGTTGATTTTGAATGGAGCACAGACCTGCTGAAACAGGAAAAACATGTCGACCAGTTTAATGGTTCCACGATCTACTATAAATTGAATGAGGATAAGGTAGAATACCTCTCGGAAACCAAAGATGACGAAGAATCACTTCGTGACCAGATCAAATGGGTTTCTTTTAAAGAACAGTTTTTCTCCTCAACCCTGGTTGCCGATGCATATTTCGTTGATCCCATCATGCGGGTTGCTACGGTTGAGAACCACCCCAGCGACAGATACCTCCGGTCTGTATATTACAAAGTTGGTGTACCGTTTGCCGGTAACCAGGAAGAAACCATTGGGATGTCGATGTATTTCGGCCCTAACAAATACAATATCCTCAGAAAATATAAACTTGACCTTGAACGGCAGATCCCGCTCGGATGGAGCTTCTTCCTGATGCAGTGGATAAACCGCTATGCAGTTCTTCCAGTGTTCAATTTCCTTGGAAGTTTCGGCTGGAACTACGGTATCGTCATCCTGGTCCTCACGATCCTGCTGAAAACCGTGCTCTTCCCGGTAGCTTACAAAACCTATCTCTCCTCTGCAAAAATGAGACTCCTTAAGCCTGAAGTAGATGAGATTGGCGCGAAATTCCCGAAGAAGGAAGATGCTATGAAAAAGCAGCAGGCAGTCATGGCAATGTATAAAAAGGCCGGTGTTAATCCTATGTCAGGATGTATTCCCGTGCTTTTGCAAATGCCGATCCTGATCGCAATGTTCCGGTTTTTCCCGGCATCAATTGAGCTTCGCCAGGAGGCATTTCTGTGGGCAAATGACCTGTCTTCCTATGATTCGATCTGGAACCTGCCATTCACTATCCCGTTCTATGGGGACCATGTCAGTCTTTTCACCCTGCTGATGACCATTTCAACCATCATTTACACCTACCTTAATAACCAGATGATGGGATCAAGCAGCCAGCAGCTTCCCGGCATGAAAACCATGATGTACATCATGCCAATCATGTTCCTTGGCATTTTTAACAACTATTCCTCCGGACTGAGCTATTATTACTTTCTCGTCAACATCATCACTTTCGTGCAGATGTATATTTTCCGCTGGTTTGTCGATGAAGATAAGCTTCATAAAAAGATCCAGGAGAATAAGCTAAAGCCTGTTAAAGTCTCGGGTTTTCAGAAACGGCTTGAAGACATGGCGAAAAAAAAAGGCTATAATCCCAATACCCGCCGCTAAATCGGATGGAAGAAGAAGTCAGAATTACAGTTGAGTATCTCAGGAAAGGTAAAGTAATTCTTTATCCTACCGATACCATCTGGGGGATCGGTTGTGATGCGACATTGTCCAAATCGGTCGACAGGATCTATAAGCTGAAAAAGCGTATTGAGAGCAAGAGCATGATCGTATTGCTCGACCATCCGGATAAGCTGGTCCGCTTTGTTAAAAAAGTCCCTCCCGTGGCTTATGACCTCATCGAAAGGTATGATGAACCACTGACCATTATTTACCCGCAGGCTATGAATGTTGCAGCCAATGTGATTGCTGAAGATGGTACCCTGGCAATCCGGGTTGTGAAAGACGAATTCTGCAGGAGTATGATCTCACTTTTCGGAAATCCTGTCGTATCTACTTCAGCAAATCGTTCCGGGGAACCAGCCCCAATCAGTTTTAGTAAAATTTCTGAAGAAATAATCAGTGGGGTTGACCATGTCGTTGATTATCACCGTCAGAATATTATCCGGACAAAACCATCGACCATTATCAGGATAATGGGTAATGGAGAGTTTGAAGTAATCAGAAAATAAGGCCTATGAAGGCAAATATCGCTGTAGTCCAGTTCCAGCCCGAACTTGCCGGACCGGAAGAAAATATTAAGCGCCTGGGTCCTCTATTGGATTCTATCCACGATTGCAACCTCGTGGTATTGCCCGAACTTGCGAATTCAGGCTATAATTTTACTGGCTTCGAACAGGCCTGGCAAAATTCCGAAACTATCGGACAAGGTGGGATTTTCCAGGATTTTTTAGTGGAATCTGCCAGGAGGAATCAATGCTTTATTGTTTCCGGGATCAATGAAAGATTGAACGAAAATCTTTTTAATTCCGCTGTTCTCGTTGGCCAGGAGGGCGTTATCGGCATTTACCGGAAACTCCACCTGTTTATGAACGAAAAAGACCTCTTTCAAAAAGGAAATGCCGGTCTCCCGGTTTTTGACCTGGGTGGATTCAAAATCGGGATCATGATCTGTTTCGACTATCTTTTCCCGGAACCCTGGCGCATCATGGCCCAAAAGGGTGCCGACCTGGTCTGCCATCCATCTAATCTTCTGACAGAAAATGCCCAACGCTGCCTGCCGGGAATTTCACTTATGAACAGGATCTATGTGGCCACAGCTAACAGGATAGGGACTGAACGTGGAATTACCTTTAATGGGAGCTCTTTATTTACCGATCCTTCAGGGAAGATAATTAACATGGCATCAGTCGATAAAACAGAAATTATCACAACAGAAATTGATACGCAACTGTCTGCAAATAAGATGATAAATCCTATCAACCATGTATTTGGCGACAGGCGTCCGGATGTTTATATTCCCTGACAGGCGACCTGCATATTTAGATTATTTATAAATAATGTTCAATTAATGTATAATTTTGCCAAACAATTCCCTGAACAGGTTTGTTATATTATTGTAATTTAGAAAGTTAGTATGTATCAGAATAAGAGACTCAGGATTAGTAAAGGAGACAAGGTTTTTACCATTAAAAGCGTTGATAAAGAAACTCTTGGGAAGTATTACTATTTAATGACACTGGGCCGCCAGCTTGATGATAAGGCGCCCAATTACCTCAGACAGGCCCTTGGCTGGTCGTACCATGCCCCATATGCCGGGCATGACGGGATACAACTCGCAATCGGCCAGATATTCGACCGCAAAACCGACCATCTTTTCCCTTATTACAGGGATATGCTGACCGCTATTTCTGCAGGCCTTACTACTGAAGAGATCATCCTGAACGGTCTTTCCAAAAAAGATGATATTGCAAGCGGCGGCAGGCATATGTCGAACCATTTTGCCAAACCGGAATGGAATATCCACAATGTTTCATCTGCCACCGGTAATCATACCTTGCATGCAGTCGGTGTGGCAAGGGCGATAAAATATTACAAAACAGGGGGAGTGGCCATCAGTTCCCAGGGTGAATCCTCAACTTCAGAAGGCTATGTCTACGAAGCGATCAATGGGGCCAGCAATGAGCAGCTCCCGGTTATTTTCGTTTTCCAGGATAATGGTTACGGCATCTCCGTCCCCAAAGAAGACCAGACTGCGAATTATTATGCCGCTACTAATTTTGAAGGGTTTAAAAACCTGAGGATCATATACTGTAACGGGCTTGATGTTTTCAGCAGCCTGAATGCCATGAGCATGGCCAGGCGCCATGTCCGTGAAAAGGGCCAGCCTGTCATAGTCCATGCACACTGTGTCAGGATGCACTCCCATTCGAACTCCGACAGGCATGAGCTGTACCGCGATGACGATGAGATCTCTGAAGCAAGAGGACAGGATCCCCTGCTGAAATTCAGGAAAAGACTGCTGTTTTCCGAAATCTTCTCCGAATCGGAATTAGACCAGCTGGATGCCGATGCAAAAAAGGAGATTTCGGCAGCACATAAAAAAGTGATCATGATGCCTGATCCCGATCCCGCATCAATTTTCGACCATGTACTTCCTGAACCTTACGTACCGGTTAAATACCCTGACGGGACCCATAACCAGACTGGCCCTGCTAAAAAGCTTATCCAGGCACTTAACGAAACCCTGAAAGAAGAATTCAGGCATAACCCGGATACCTTCATCTGGGGACAGGACCTGGCGAATAAGGAAAAAGGCGGTATTTTTAACGTGACTAAAGGCATGCAGCAGGAATTCGGCATTGACCGGGTTTTTAACGCACCGATTGCGGAAGATTATATTGTGGGTACAGCAAACGGGATGAGCCGTTTCAGCGATAAAGTCAGGATCGTTATAGAAGGGGCGGAATTTGCCGATTATTTCTGGCCGGCTATGGAGCAATTTGTCGAAATGACCCATGATTTCTGGAGATCTAACGGGCAGTTTGCATCCAATGTCACCATCAGGCTTGCGTCCGGTGGCTTTATCGGCGGCGGCCTGTACCATTCCCAGAGCATTGAGGGGGCATTATCTACTTTCCCCGGCATAAGGATCGTTTATCCTTCCTTTGCCGATGATGCAGCCGGATTATTGCGTACCTGCCTGCGGTCTAAAGGCCCGAATATGTTCATGGAACCCAAGGCACTTTACAACGATCCGCTGGCGGAAACCTTTATCCCGGAAGGATTTGAAGTGCCGTTCGGAAAAGCCAGGACCCGCCGTACAGGAACCGATCTCAGTATAATTACTTACGGAAACACCACCCACATGTCGTTACAGGCTGCCGAAAAGATTTTCACCGAAACGGGCAGCCAGGTCGAGGTTATCGATATACGGTCGCTCATTCCACTCGATAAGGAATCTATCCTTAATTCGGTAAAGAAAACCAATCGTGCGCTGGTTGTGCATGAAGATAAAGTTTTTGCCGGCTTTGGCGCGGAAATTGCAGCTATGATCACTGAGGAAGCCTTTGAATTTCTTGATGCACCGGTGAAAAGGGTGGGATCAACATTCACCCCGGTTGGCTTTAACAGGATCCTTGAAAAAGCCATCCTTCCCAATGCAGATAAAATCTATACGGCTTGCAAAGAACTACTAAACTATTAAAGATTAACAATTTAACAGTTTAGCAATTTAACAATTTAACAGTTTAGCAATTAACAATTTAACAATTTAGCAATGAAGCTACTGTCATTCATCCCAACTTCAATTATTATCGCCCTCCTCTTAATCTGGGGAAATGATACCCAGGCCCAGAATATCGGCGATAAAGAAGAAATCCAGAAAATGATCACCGCAATGCAGATCATTGACCTTGCCTATGTCGATAGCGTGGATATGGAGGAAGTGGTTTCAGGGGCCATTGAGAAATCTTTGCGGGACCTGGACCCACATTCAGCCTACCTTTCAAAGGATGAAGTGCAGAAAGCGAATGAGCCGCTCGAAGGCAGCTTCGAAGGCATAGGCGTTACCTTCCAGATCTACCAGGATACCATTATGGTTATTTCACCCGTCCCGGGCGGTCCTTCGGATAAGCTGGGAATCCTGGCGGGGGATAAGATTGTTAAAATCAATGACGAGGGTGCTACAGGCGAAGATATTGACAATGAATGGGTAATGGAACGCCTTAGGGGGAAAAAAGGCACTTCCGTGAAAGTAGCTATCCACCGCAACGGGAAGAAAGAATTGCTTGATTACACGATTGTCAGGGATAAAATCCCCCTGAATTCAATTGATGCCACTTTCCTGGCCGCTCCAGGGATCGGGTATATACGCCTGAACAGGTTCTCCAAGACTTCCGTAGAAGAATTTACTGAAGCAGTAGGTATTTTGAAAGAAAAGGGGATGAGCAAGCTGATCCTCGATCTCAGGGGAAATTCCGGAGGCTACCTCAATACAGCTATTGAACTTTCGGATGAATTTTTACCGACAGGCAAGCTGATCGTTTATACAGAAGGCTTGCACAGCCCCAAGCAGGATTTTTATTCAACACCGACCGGGAGCTTTGAGAATGGCCAGCTTGTCGTCATCATCGATGAAGCCTCAGCCTCCGCCAGTGAGATCGTTGCAGGGGCTGTCCAGGACTGGGACAGGGGAGTGGTGATAGGGCGCAGGTCGTTTGGCAAAGGATTGGTGCAGAGGCCTTTCAATCTTCCAGACGGATCTGTTATCAGGCTGACTACCGCCCGGTATTATACCCCGACCGGCAGGTGCATCCAGCGGCCTTACGATAACGGAACGGAGGATTATTACGAGGAATTCAGTAAAAGGTTTGAACATGGCGAATTTGTGGCTGCCGACAGTATCCAGTTCCCTGATTCCCTAAAATACGAGACGCCCAAAGGCCGTGTAGTTTACGGAGGTGGCGGCATTATGCCCGATGTGTTTATCCCATGGGATTCAACCATGTTTTCCGATTATTATGTTGAATTACGCAGAAAAGGCGTGGTAAATTCATTCTCCCTGCAGTTTGTCGATAATCACCGGGGTGAATTGTTTGAGAAATATCCAAACCTGGAAACATTTAGTAAAGATTTTATTGTTGATGAGGATTTAATCGGCCAGTTCAAAGCGCTTGCTGACAAAGAAGGCGTCAAATTTGATGAAAAAGGCTGGGAAGCTTCCGAGATCCTGATCAAGATCCAGCTTAAAGCTTTGATAGCAAGAACCCTCTGGGATATCAGCGCATTCTATGAGGTAATGTCAGGCATAGACGATGAGTTCCGCAAGGCGATCAACCTCCTGGAAGACCCGGAAACGTTCAGAAAATTAAATATCGGTTAAAGCTATATTTTTCTTGCCTGATATTAGAAATAGTTAAATTTGCTTTAAATCTAATATCATGGCAGATCTATCGACATCTTACATGGGGCTTGCACTCCGTAATCCCATCATAGCCGGCAGTTCCGGTTTAACCAATACCCTTGAAAATATTCATAAGATTGAAAAGAACGGGGCCGGCGCCGTGGTCCTGAAATCTTTATTCGAAGAGCAGATCCAGGCAGTAGTAAACAAGACATTCAATCAAAACGCGGATAATTATTCTTATCCGGAAGCGCTGGATTATATCAACCATTATACCAGGGAACAGGATCTTGAACGCTATCTTAACCTGATCCGTGATGCGAAACGCTCGGTCAATATTCCGGTCATCGCGAGCATCAATTGCGTTTCAGCCGCAGAATGGGTCACATTTGCCAAAAATATACAGGAAGCCGGCGCCGATGCTATCGAACTGAATATCTTCATCCTGCCTTCCGATCCCCGCCGCAAGGCCGACCAGCAGGAGCAGGTCTATTTTGAGATCCTGCAGTCGGTGATGAAACAGGTGAAGATCCCCGTTTCTGCCAAGATCAGTTACTATTTCTCAGGCCTTTCCAATATGGTGCTGCAATTATCCTGGACAGGCATCAAAGGACTGGTGTTGTTCAACCGTTATTATGCGCCCGATATCGATATCGATACGTTTGAGATCACGAACGGCAATGTTTACAGTACACCGGGAGAGAACGCGTTGATCTTGCGCTGGGTGGCCCTTTTATCAGACAAAGTTCAGTGTGATATAGCTGCTTCAACCGGTATCCACGACGGCGAAGCAGCAATAAAGCAATTGCTGGCAGGCGCCAAAGCCGTGCAGATAGCCAGTGTCCTGTACCAGAAAGGCTTTGAACAGATCGGGATCATGACAGGCCAGATGGAAGAATGGATGGACAAACATGGGTTTGCTTCCACAAAAGATTTCATCGGCAGATTAAGTAACCGGGAAGTCAACAACCCCGCCGCCTACGAAAGGGTGCAGTTCATGAAGCACTTCTCAGGGATCGAGTAGAAGTTCCTAATTCCATATTCCAGGTTCCAGGTTGCGGGTTCCGGGTTTCGTGTTCCAGTGTTCCAAAGTTCCAGTGTTCCAATGTTATAAGTTGGCGCGCGAATTCTTCGCGTGCAGGCTGGCTGCCCTAATTCCAAATTCCATCCGCCAGCTGGCGGACCAAATTCCAAATTAAAGTTGGCGCGCGAATTTTCCGCTTACAGACTGGCTGCTTCGACGGGTAAATCCGTCGGTTCATTCAATGTCCGCAGTCCGACGGGTAAATCCGTCGGTTCCTGAGGCAGAAACGCAAATATTATACGGATGAAAAAAATACGCGCGCCAGCCGCGACCGGAACCTGGAATTTGGAATTTGGAACTTTGGAACTTTGGAACCTTGGAACTTTGGAACCTGGAATAATTGAAGGTTCAACTGGCCGGTTAGGATTTCGATCAATGAATTAATTGCCTCATGCCTCAAGCTTCAAGCCTCAAGAAAGTTTCTTTTAGCTTGCGGCTTGTGGCTTATAGCTTGTGGCTTTTGTTCCACTGGCCGGTTAGGATTTCGATCAAAAATCCCCAGGAACCGACGGATTTACCCGTCGGAGTTACAAGTCTGAATGCGAACCAACGCGCACAAACTGGGTTACGAGGCACACGAAAAATTTACTCTCATATTTGCTCATCAAAAAAGGAAATTGATTTTCCGGTTTTAGATGGTCTTCACCCAGAGTCAGAACACAACTCTCTTGTTTTAAATGGCAGAAATTCTAAGTCCGACTATATACCTGGACAGTCGATAATTTAGCACAGTATTTCGTAATTTTATCTCTCCACCACAAACTTACCTTTAATAGTCCTATTCTTTGTATCCCTGCAAGTTGCAAGGTAAATACCAGAAGATAGAGTTGATATATTCAAAAATACCGTCCGGTCCCGCGGTACAACACTGCTTTTCATAACTTCCTGGCCGAAAATATTATAAATGATGATATCGGTTTCTTTTTGCAGGCTAATATCGGGAAAGGTAAGAACAATCCAATCCCTTGCCGGATTAGGAGAAATTTTTATTGTGGATTCATATTCTTCTTTGGTTGGGATTTCATTGATATTGACAAACAAACCGCAATCCAATTCCACCGTATCCGATTGAATTTCATATGGGCACAAACTGTCATAGGTAAATGGTTGTGTATAAAGAGTATCATCTTCCAGGTCAGTGTTCATTTTCCATAGGTAGATGTCCCAGTTGCCATCTAAATAATAAGTACCTTGTGTTAAAATCTTATTATCAAATGATTCTATTATCACACTTGGGGAGCGCAAGTAATCAACCAATCTTCTTTGAATTATTAAATTCCCATTGGTATCTGTTTTTATTATGTCACTAAACCCGGTGTACAAATACGGATCATCGGTCCATGTTATTCCTGTATATATATTATTGTCCTGATCCAAAAATAATGCATCCGAACCGCCACCGACAATTGTATCACCTAATAAAGGAAGTTGAGTAATGACGTCGCCGTTATTTGAAAATTTAAGAAGATGGGGAATATTTGGATTTCCAGAAAATTGAAGATTAGAGGCGGAATAAATTGCGCCATTATCCTGAAAAACAGTTCGATAAGCATCACCTAGACTACCAACTGGCCATTTGATATTCCACATTTCTTCTCCTTCAACATCGGTTTTAATAATATAAGGCCGCAGAGAAGGGCTAAAACAACTGCCTGCGATTAGATAATTGCTGTCTGGCGTTAAATATAAATAATATCCCTCTTCATTAACTACAGCAGAATCCTTTTGTGCAATATGTTTAATCCAAATCGGATTCCCGTCGGTGTCCATTTTCACCAGGCTTATTCGTACTTGAGAATAATCTCCACCATAGTACTTAAGCATTCCCAGGAATTCACCATTTGGTAAACTTATAATTCCAGTGGCGGTGTTGAATCCTTGGCTTAAGAAGATCTTACACCATTCAATTTCTCCACACTGATTAACTTTTACAAACAAGGGGTCAATTTCAATATCATATTGTGCTGTTGAGCCACTTATAATGAAGCCATTATCAGTGGTTTTATCAAAGTCATAAAATGAATTTTCGACATTCCAATTGCCAAATTTTTTATTCCATATTTCATTGCCATTGATATCGGTTTTAATCAACCAACCAAATTTAAAATGGCTTGCGTCTTTCAAAATGCTTCCACAAATATTGTATCCTTTGTCATAACTTTCTATAATGTCTTTACCATATGCTCGCAAGTTATCGCCATATACATGAGGCCAGATTTGTGAAAAGCTGCAAATAGAACAAGCCAATAATATAAAGATAAATGTGAATCTAATTAGTTGTCTGTCAGTTTTCATTAATAAAGTGTTAAGTCTAGATAATACATAAAGGAATAGCTGAGGATTTCTTCCTCAGCTATTCCTAATAATAAACAAATTATTTAAAGCCTTTACACAGCTTTTCTGTTGCAATCAATTTATCATTTACGAATAAGTTGATCAAATAGATCCCATTGGGATAAGAGGATAGGTCGATCACCTGCTGGTTTTGCTCCGATTTCAAGAATAATTGGTCAAGATTTCTACCCTGGAGATCACTGATCATAATACTTCCTTTATTGCCAAGTTCGATTGTATTGAAATAGGCCACTACATAATCTCCGGCAGGATTTGGGAATAAATGAAGTAGTTCATTTTCAGAAAATTTTGTATTCTCAGAATCCTTATTATACGAAGGATATGATTTAACTTCTGTTGGAAACGAAACAGTTTCAATAAAATCAATATGCCTGCCTTTTACTAGCAATCCTCTGGCATAAGCGCTTACACCGGGCAGATTATTATCCATCATGGTGATCAATTGCTGGACTGTGCTAGAATCAAGCTGACTTGCATGTAAACTGCTGTCGCTCATTACTTGAAGAATGCCAAAGAAGTCATTATAAGCCTCATGTGCTTCCACCTCTATTGATGATAGATTAAAAGCTGTTGGAATACCATTCAATGCTCCTATAGCTTGTTCTTCCTGATGAGTTTCCCAATAGGTGAATGCAAGTCGATATTTTGATTCCAGGTCAGTTTCATTTTCAAATAACTGTATCAGGCTGTCATTCCGGTTGGTAATCGTGGAATCGGTAAGATATTCCCTTACTAATTGTCTGATCGCTCTTGCACGATATTGTTTCCAGTAACTGATATTCGATTCCAGCATCTCCATCGCCCCGAGTTGTTCCTGACCCTGGATTATTTCAGCCATCATGTAATCAGGCATAGGTTCCATCCGGTCTTCAACAGCTTCAAGGATATCAAACGATTTTGCAGATTGAGGATTGGCAGTTAACACATCCCTTATCATAGCATTTGGCAGGACATTTTCCTTCAATATCGCATTTTTCATTACGGTGTCTGATAGGTAGGGAGAATTAGCACCTTCGATCCGACCATGGAAAGAAGCGCCAGCACTGTAAAAATAAGAATTTTTCTCATGTTTTTTTTGTTTTTAGTTAATAAATAAATTTGGTTTCAACTCACAAAATATCAGATATTTTGAAGAATTACTTTGGAAAGAATAAGTTTGGATGGTGATTGATTTGAACTTACAAATCAATGCTTTCATTAATAAGCAAATTATTAACGTAGCAAGTATAAGGCGGGGGAAAATAAAAAGAGTAGTGGAAAACCATTAGAGAAAAAAATTAGTGGTTTTCACTGATTGATTAAGTCCACATAAATTCACATGCATATTAGCCTCAGAAACCGACAGATTTACCCGTAGGAGCAACGGCCCCTATCCCGGCCTTCCCCCAAACGGAGGAAGGAGATTCCAGAACCGACGGATTTACCCTTCGGACCGGCCATTCAGCAAGCGGAAAATTCGTGCGCCAGCCGCCGCAAGCCAGGCACGCGAAGAATTCGCACGCCAACTTGCACTATCTTCATCATTAACAATTTAACAATTTAGCAATTTAACAGTTTTTCTTTACTTTTGCTCTATCTTTAAAACCATTCTAAATAACAAGCCATGCCGCATTATCATAAGCTGGGGCAGATCCCACTGAAACGACATATCCAGTTCCGGAAACCTGATGGAAACCTTTATTCAGAGCAGCTCGTTTCCACCGAAGGCTTTTCGGCAGAATATTCCCTGGTCTATCATTGCTATCCGCCAACGCTGGTAAAACAAATTGATGAACCGGTAAATATCGCACCGGAGATTGCCATAGATAAAAATATGCAACACCGCAGCTTCCAGGGATTTAAAGTGAAACCGGCAGAGGATTATCTTAGCAGCCGGGTTCCCGTGCTTGTGAATAATGATTGCTATGTGATCCTCGCCGCGCCGACAGCCTGGGGAAGTCTTCAGTCTTCAATCATCAGTCGTCAGTCAACATCGACAATCGACAATCGACAATCGACAATCGACAATTCCTTCTTCTTCAAGAACTCCGACGGCCACGAAATGATCTTTGTGCATGAAGGGGAAGGGGTGCTGAAAACCATGTATGGCAATCTCCCATTCGGTTATGGCGATCACCTGATCATTCCGCGGGGTATCATTTACCAGCTTGAATTCAAGACGAAGAACAACCGCCTTTTTATCGTTGAATCCTTCAGCCCTTATCGTTTTCCGAAAAGATATGTTAGCCGTTTCGGCCAGCTGTTGGAGCATGCACCTTATTATGAGCGTGATATCCGCAAGCCGCAGGATCTGGAGACTCATGATGAAAAGGGTGATTTTACGGTGCTTGTCAAAAAGCAGGACATGCTCTATCCGTATCATTATGCCTCTCATCCATTTGACGTCATTGGCTGGGACGGGTATCATTTCCCGTATGCTTTATCAATCCATGATTTTGAGCCGCTGACCGGCAGGATCCATCAGCCGCCGCCAATCCACCAGACCTTTGAAGCCAACAATTTCGTGACCTGCGCTTTCGTTCCCAGGATGTACGATTACCACCCGTTGTCCATTCCCGTGCCTTATAACCACAGCAATGTCGATTCCGATGAGGTGCTGTATTATGTTGATGGTGAATTCATGAGTCGTAAGCATGTCGAGCGGGGACAGATCACACTGCACCCGATTGGCATCCCGCACGGCCCGCATCCCGGAACGGTGGAAAAAAGCCTCGGCCAGAAAGAAACCCATGAACTGGCGGTAATGGTCGATACTTTCCGCCCGCTGAAGATCACGAAACAGGCCCTGGGGATTGAGGATAGGGAGTACTATAAGAGCTGGGTCGAGTGAAAAGGTTTTGAGGTTTTGAGGTTTTGAGGTTTTGATGTTGAACCCTGGAACTTTGGAGCGCTGGAACCCTGGAACCCTGGAACAATTTAACAGTTTAACAATTTAACAGTTATTGAAGCTATGAGCACTGATTTTCTACCCATCAACGGCACCGATTATGTTGAGTTTTATGC